>NZ_CAXAPL010000051.1:0-40959 GCF_963970845.1 Pseudomonas sp. RA_105y_Pfl2_P56 | reverse complement strand
AAGCAGCATCTTAAGTAATGCGGCTCTGCGTTCAGGTGAATAGTACGGCACGACCAGTCTCTTTCCGCCCCCGATATGCTTTTTTTGGAAAAACCGGAGAGGCGACAACTATCCTGACACCGGGGGGGAATTGCAGAGCCTTCTGGTGACCAAGCAAATGGCATCAATCGATTTGGCGCCAGTGGCCGCACACTTGTTGTTGGCGGGTATTGCTCCTGAGTTCCTGGTCAAGGGTATTCCGTCTTCGTTACTGTTGGGTTCAGTAGACTGGATGAGTTATTGCCGCGCCGTGGTACTGGCCGAATCAGTACGCAAGGGCGCCTCACGTGTGCTGAGTTATGAACAAATCGTCGCTTATGCCGATCTGGAGCCCTTAACTGAAGCCCAGGTGCATCTGCGTGACCTGGCCATGATCGGTCCGATGGTCGATTGGGCATTGATCAATGAAGTGGTGACATCGTCTGAATTGGCGAGCAACGGAAAAGAAACCACAGAGCGCGCACTGTCTGCCTTTCAGGGGTATGCGGACCATTTCGTACCGCGTAATGGGCGTCTGCCGGACAGGCGCTTGATCGCAAAGCAGGCGCTGGAAGATGCGGCGCCGCTGTGTGATTTTCTGGAAGATAAAGTACTTCACCAGCATCCGGGCCTTGGGTCGTCTCCGACGGCTGCTTGCATGATCGATTTGCATATGTCTGGCGATCTGTCCGGAGGGGAGTGGGATCGGCCGCAAATCTTCCCGGATAATGTCTATTCCAATATTCCTTCCTTGCACGGTGGCGTGACCAATTACCAGCGGCCAAAACAACATGACCCTTCGGTTGCGAGTATCCACGAAGAGTTTCCCCGACTGCGTCGCCTGCGCCCCAATGACCAAGAGTTTCATCGCCAATTACGGGTCTTTGAGACAAACCTCAATCGCTCGTTGATCGCTACGGTGAAACTGGCGCTTTCCAACATGCCTCATGCAGATCTGCAGGCGTTTTTGCAAGGCACGGTCACTTTCTTTACGTTCCGCGACAACGCGATTGAAACCTCCTCGCATCGTATTGCCGGACCGCTTACCTATGAAGTGAATTACGAAACACGACAAGGCAAGGATGCCGCTACCGGACGCTTCGGGCTATTGATGTGCGTGAAAAATGGCGCTGAGCTTACCTCTTATGAGCTGTTCACTCTGCGAGGCGAACTGATCAAAAACAATCAACTGGGTAATGAACTGGTCAAGAAAGGCTTGTTTCAGCAACCCGCCAGGATTGATTTCAACGGTGACCTGAAGGCGCACGATGACCCTATCGCCAAATCGTCCTTTAATATTGATTTTTCCAAGTACCTGTATGGCGACAGTTCGGAATTCGTTTCGGGCTCTGGTCAAGCAGTTGCGGAAAAGCTTGGCGTGCTCCATGCCGATTCCACATCGGTAAAGCTGGAGCGCAGTGTTTACAGAAACTTCAGCCATCCACAACTTGTGCGCCTTGCCGAGTTCATCGTCAGTCATCATCCGATCATCAGCTTTGACGAACTGGTGGCGGCGGCTGCAGAGCCAACGGAACTGGAAAGGGAGCGGGCCAAAGGCGAGAAAATCGCCACGTATTTTGTTGATCTGGCCGTGCCTTTCAAAAAGTGCATCGAGGACATTTCAAGTGGTGAGCACAACAAAGTCGTCGATGGCGTCTATGGTTGCCTCATGGATGTCATTGCATTGGGAGGCGCATTCTACGGTGCCGGGGTCAAGGCTTTGAGTATTTCCGCCAAGGCAATCTCTGCGGCCAGCAAAGCTGCGCGGGTGACAAAACTCGTGGTGGCGACCTCCGTATCTGCTTTCAATCCGGTCGATGGAGTGCCAACGGCTATATATGGCGTCAGTAAACTCGTTCACAAGGGTTTGCTGCGATTCAGCAAGCCCACGCTGGAACTTCTGGGACTGGCCAAATCTCAATTGGGCACTATGCATGGCAGTAGTAAAGGCAAGAATCTGATCCGCTCAGTCGATAACGCCTCGGCAGCCCAGGGAACATGGCGGCCGAATGCTTCGGTCGCCGACACGCTCACGTGCCTGGCGGCGCGCAATAACTACAAGTGGTATGCACTGGATCGACTGGGCAAGCCTTGGGGGCCAGCCTTGGATAACTTCAACGTGACTGCCAGGATTCAGTTACCACGCATCAATCGAACGCTGCCTGTCAGTTACACGCGACTCTTCCTCGAGCAAAGCCTGCCGCGGGCGCGGGTAAAAATAGAAAGTGCGATCAGTGTGTTGATGAACCATGATTATCGAACTGAGCGTGATGCCCTGATAAAGATATTGATGGGCAAAACGTCAAGCGATGCGGCGAATCGTGTGTTGGATTATCTGCGGGCGATCAGGGCTGATTTTGCCGGCGTTTCCATCAGCAACTTTGTTCTCGACCCGCTCAAGCAGACGAACGATATCGCTGAGTTCGATCCGCAGGCTTACAAGCAATGGAAACGTACCGGTGGGGAGAACCCGATTGCGTTCATCCATATCAATACGCCAAATATCAATCGACAGTTTATCGATAAAGGCATGAACCATGACGTCGTGGCGGATGATGTGATCCACGAGCTATTTCATGGCGTCGCACAGAACCATGATGTTGGCTATGCCCAGGAGGTCGCTGACGCTGCCAGGGCGGGGCAGCAGTTGGACGTGACTGCACTGCTCAATCTTGCCTTGGGGCGACTGCCGGTTGCAGATTCCGACAGCCTCTTGCACCCAAGTGCCATGGCCTTTGAAAACGCTGATTCCCTGGCGGTACTCACTTCGCTTCTTGGTCAGATGAGCATTGATAAAGCGACCTTCGAAAGCAATCTGAAAGTACTGCGCGAAGCCGTTGAAAAAAATGAAGGTAGCACCGTTGCCGGCCCTGTATTGATCAGGCTGAACGTCGCCTCTACACACGATTTAACTGATCCGCCCCTGGAAGAAGGCTGGAGCAGACCGGTGTCGCAATCGGGTTCGAATATCTTTAACTAGGTCTCCAGCTCAGGCCGATCCCGAAACTGCTCCAGTGCTTCGGGATTGGCCAGTGCATCGGTGTTTTTCACCGGCCGCCCATGTACCACCTCGCGCACGGCCAGCTCCACAATCTTGCCGCTGATGGTGCGTGGAATGTCCGTGACCGCAACGATCTTCGCCGGCACATGCCTGGGTGTGGTGTTGGCGCGGATCATCTGACGAATGCGCTGCTGCAGCGCCTCATCCAGTGCCAGCCCTTCACGCAAGCTGACAAACAGCACCACCCGCACGTCATCGCGCCACAGCTGACCGATGGCGACGCTGTCGAGCACCTCGGCGATTTTCTCGACCTGTCGATAGATCTCCGCCGTGCCGATGCGTACCCCTCCCGGATTGAGTACTGCGTCGGAGCGGCCATGGATCAGCATTGCACCGTGATGCCGTTGTTCGGCGTAATCGCCCTGTGCCCAGACACCGGGAAACTGGCTGAAATACGATTGGTGCAGTTTTGTTCCGTCCCTGTCATTCCACAGACCGATCGGCATGGCCGGGAAATGCCGGGTGCAGACCAGTTCACCTTTTTCGCCAATCACTGGCTGGCCGACGTCATTCCAGACTTCAACGGCCATGCCCAGGCTCTTGCCCATGATTTCGCCACGACGCACCGCCGACATTGGATTGCCATTGACGAAGCACGAGACGATATCGGTGCCACCAGACATCGACGCCAGGCACACGTCAGGTTTGAAGTCGCGGTAAACGAAATCGTAGCTTTGTGGCGATAGCGCCGAACCTGTGCAAAGCAGCATCTTCAGGCTACCCAGATCATGACTTTCGCGGGGTTTTGCGCCGCTGCTTTCAAGGGTCGCAAGGAACTTGGGGCTGGTGCCGAACACGCTGATACGTTCTTCGTCGAGCAGGCTCAGCAAACGTTGATTGTCCGGATGAAACGGTGAACCGTCATAGAGCACCACGGCGCTGCCAACGGCGAGCGCCGATACCAGCCAGTTCCACATCATCCAGCCGCACGTTGTGTAGTAAAACAGCCGATCCCCGGGGCCAAGATCACAATGCAGAGCGTGTTCCTTGACGTGTTGTATCAGCACGCCGCCAGTGCTGTGGACGATACATTTCGGCACACCGGTGGTGCCGCTGGAATACAGCACGTAAAGCGGATGATGGAAGGGCACCGGGACAAAGTCCGGTTCGCCACCGATTTGATAAAAGTCATCCCACAGGGTCACTTCAGCCTGCGTTCGGTAAGACTCGACGCGGGCTTGCGGCCGGGCATAAGGCACGATAATCAACTGCCTCAATGTGGGCAGTTGCTCGAGTATCCCGTTGATTTTGTCGGTCTGGTCGATCGCTTTGCCGGCATAGCGATAGCCCGCGCAGGTGAGCAGCACTTTCGGTTCGATCTGGCCGAAGCGGTCAATGACCCCGTGGGTGCCGAAGTCTGGTGAAGAGCACGACCAGATCGCCCCGAGGCTGGTGGTGGCCAGCATCGCAATCAGCGTCTGCCAAGTGTTGGGCATGCACGCGGCGACCCGGTCGCCGAGGCCGACGCCCGCCGCTTGCAGGCTGGCTTGAAATCCGGCGACGTGTTGGGCCAGTTCGGCCCAGGTCAACTGTTCACGTTGACCGTTTTCCGCCACCGCGACGACTGCCACGGCATCATCGCGGCGACGCAACAGGTGTTCGGCGAAGTTCAGGGTGGCGCCCGGAAACCACTCGGCGCTGGGCATTTGCGCACCTTCGCGCAGCACGGCATCGGGCTGGTCATGAAAGTGGATATCGAAGAAATCGACGATGGCCTGCCAGAATGCTTCGCGCTGATCGATGCTCCATTGGTGCAGGGCCGGGTAGTCGTCCAGGTTCAGCGAATGGCGCTGATTGGCGAAACGCCGGAACGCGTCCATGCGCGAATCGGCGATACGTTTGGCGTCGGGTTGCCAGAGGATGTCGGACATTGTGTGCCTCTTGTTTTCTGAAGGTATCGCGGCTTATTGCGCCAACCACCCACCATCAATATTCCACGCCGCGCCGCGCACCTGGCTGCCAGCCTCGCTGCACAGGAACAATACCAATTCACCCAAATGCCGGGGCGTGACGAACTCCAGCGATGGCTGCTTCTCGGCCAGCAAATCATGCTGCGCCTGCTGTGGGTCAACGCCTTTGGCCGCGCGGTCATCAATTTGCTTTTGCACTAGTGGCGTCAACACCCAGCCCGGGCAGATGGCGTTGCAGGTGACATTGCTGGTCGCGGTTTCCAGGCCCACCACTTTGGTCAGGCCGATCACCCCGTGCTTGGCCGCCACATAGGCAGCCTTGCCGGTCGACCCGACCTGGCCATGTACGGACGCGATGTTGATGATGCGCCCCCAATCTTTGGCACGCATGCCCGGCAAGCTCAGGCGAGTGCTGTGAAACACCGAAGACAGGTTGATCGCAATGATCGAGTCCCAGCGCTCAACCGGGAATTCTTCCACGGCAGCGACATGCTGGATGCCGGCGTTGTTGACCAGAATGTCGACGCCACCGAATTCGCGCTCGGCGTAGGCGATCATGTCGGCAATCTGTGCCGGGTCGCTGACATCGGCCGGATGATGGCCGACCTTGCCGCCGAATTGGCCGACTTCGGCGATGACTGTGGAGGCATCACCGAAACCGTTGAGGATCAGGTTGGCGCCAGCCTTGGCCAGGCTCAGCGCGATGCCCAGACCGATGCCGCTGGTGGAACCAGTCACCAGTGCGGTCTTGCCCGTAAGAGTCGTCATGAATACCTCACACAATGCCAGTGGCGTAGAAAGTGCCGATCACTACGAAAACCGCCAGGGTCTTGATCAGCGTAATACAGAAAATGTCTTTATAGGCTTCACGGTGCGTCAGGCCCGTCACGGCCAACAGCGTGATCACCGCACCGTTGTGCGGCAGGGTGTCCATGCCGCCGCTGGCCATGGCGGCCACGCGGTGCAGCACTTCCAGTGGAATATTCGCTGCGTGCGCGGCGCTGATGAACTGCTCGGACATCGCCGCCAGCGCAATGCTCATGCCGCCCGACGCGGAGCCGGTAATACCCGCCAGCAGGGTGACGGTGATGGCTTCGTTGACCAGCGGATTGGGGATCTGCTTGAGCCAGTCGGCCAGCACCAGAAAGCCCGGCAACGAAGCGATCACCGCACCAAAACCGTATTCGGAAGCGGTGTTCATCGCAGCGAGTAACGCGCCGCTGACCGCGCTTTTGCTGCCTTCGGCCAACTTGCTGCGAATCGCCTTGAACCCGAATACCAGCACCATCACGATACCGATCAGCAACGCGGCCTGGACTGCCCAGATCGCTGTCAGTTTGGCAATTTCGGTGGTGACGGGCGTGGCCATGCCCGGTAGCGCGAGGCTGTGGGTCTTGCCGTACCACTGCGGAATCCACTGAGTGAACAGCAGGTTCATGATGCCCACCGCCAGCAACGGTGACAGCGCAATCCACGGGTTGGGCAGCTTGAGGTCTTCAGCCGTTTCCGGCTCATTGCGCAACGCCGTGCCGTAACCTTCACCTGCACGCTGGGCCTTGTTGCGTTGGCGCTGCAGGAACAGCATGCCAGCGCAGAAGACGAAGATCGTGCCGACCAAACCCAGCCACGGCGCCGCCCATGCGGTGGTGTTGAAAAAGGTGCTGGGGATGATGTTCTGGATTTGCGGCGTGCCGGGCAGGGCGTCCATGGTGAACGAGAATGCACCAAGGGCGATGGTCGCCGGGATCAGGCGTTTGGGAATATTGCTCTGGCGGAACATCTCCGCCGCAAACGGATAAACCGCAAACACCACCACGAACAACGAAACGCCGCCGTAGGTGAGCAGTGCGCAGACCAGCACGATCACCAGCATGGCCTGCTGGGTGCCTAGCAGGCGAATGGCGGCCGCGACGATCGATCGCGAGAACCCCGACAACTCGATCAACTTGCCGAACACGGCACCGAGCAGAAAAACGGGGAAGTACAACTTGATGAAACCGACCATTTTTTCCATAAACACCCCGGTAAACGCAGGCGCTACGGCGGAGGGGTCGGTGAGAAGGACTGCGCCGAGGGCGGCAATCGGGGCAAAAAGAATAACGCTGTAGCCGCGGTAGGCCGCCAGCATCAGCAACGCGAGGGCTGCCAAGGCAATGATCACACTCATGGTGTGTCTCTCCAGAATTGTTATTTTTGTGGGTGAAACGGGTGTGGGAGAGGCTATAGCGAGTTTTGTGCCAGGTTCGTAACGTATTGAAATGTATGGGTTTAATGAGTTTTCAGAAGGGTGGAAACAATATCTAGTCTATGTTTTGAGATTTTTATGGGGTGTGCGGGTGTCTTCACTGGCAAGTCTGCTCCTGCAGACGCAGTGATCAGCCTGTGGGAACTGGGTTGCCCGCGGTGCTTTGAATTTTGTCTTTCTTCAGAGAGTTAAGTCTCTTTATTGAGACTCTGTGATCCCCAGCGCCAGCATTTTCTTGTACAGCGTCGACCGCCCGAGCCCCAGCCGAGCCGCTGCCTCCGGCACCTTCCCCGCGCATTGCGCCAGGGCAGATTGAATCAACTGTCGGTCAAACCGTTCTCGCGCCTGAGCGAATGTTTCCTCGGTCAGCGCTTCAACCGTCGGCGTCGTCGCACGTTCAACCGGGGTAAACGTGCCGACAGCCGCACGAATGTCACTCTGCGTCAGCATCAAGTCATCACTGAGCAACGCCGCCCGTTCCAGCACATTGCGCAACTCGCGAATATTGCCCGGCCAGGCATGTTGCCCCAGTAATGCCAACGCTTCACGGTGCAGTTCATGCTGACTGCGCAGCTCTTCGAGAATGGCTTCGCTGAGCGCGGGCAAATCGTCGAGTCGTTCACGCAGCGGCGGCACCTGGATCGGCAGCACGTTGAGGCGGTAATACAAGTCCGCGCGAAACTCGCCACGCTTGATCGCTGCTTGAAGGTCGGTGGAGGTCGCCGCGATCACCCGCACATCGCTCTGGATCACTTCGTTGGAGCCTACAGGTTCGAATTCCTTTTCCTGCAACACCCGCAGCAATTTGCTTTGCAGCGGCAGCGGCATGTCGCCGATTTCGTCGAGGAACAACGTGCCCCCCTGAGCAATCTGCAGCTTGCCGGTGCGGCCCTTACGGTCGGCGCCTGTGAATGCGCCAGGGGCGGTACCGAAAAACTCGGCTTCGAGCAGCGCCTCCGGAATCGCCGCGCTGTTGATGCTGACGAAAGCTTTGTGCGCCCGGGGCGAGGCACTGTGAATCGCCTGAGCCAGCAGCTCCTTGCCGGTGCCGGTTTCACCGAGCAGCAGGACGGGCGAATCAGCACTGGCGCTGCGCCGCGCACGGCGTTTGACTTCGAGGCTGGCCGCACTGGTGCCGATGAAGTGGGCAAAGTTGTATTTGGTCTGACGTGCGCGCAGCAGTGAGCGGGTCGAGGCGAGTTCTTCCTGCATGCTCAGGTAGCGCTTGAGCATCGGGGACAGTGTGCGCAACTCATCGAACAGGGCGAAGCCTATCGCGCCGATGACTGTGCCGGCGTCGTCGTGAATCGGCAGACGCATTACCACCAACGGTTCTTTTGGCGTGTCTTGCATGTCGAGCAAAATCGGCCGTCCGGTGCGCACCACCTCACGCAAGAGGCTGCTGGGGATCACACTTTCACAAGGCTTGCCGATCGCGCCTGCGGCGGACTCCAGGCCAAACCGCCGGGCGTAACGCTCGTTCATCCAGACGATGTTGGCATCGCGGTCGACAATTACCGTGCCTTCGCTCGATTGCTCGATGATTTCGAACAGCGAGCGGATCGCCAGGGTGCGAACCCGTTGGTAGTCCTTGAGGCTTTCGGTGGTGTTCATGTGCAGACTGATCCTGATTGTGTGTTGCCAGTACCGGCCCTTTCGCGGGCAGCCCGCACCCACAGGTTTCACGGGCGTTCACAAATTATGTCTACAACAGAAGACTCTGTGGGCGCTGGCCTGCCAGCGATGTTCTAGAAACGGTTTCAAGTCGTGCGCCGATTATGCCTACCTCGAATGCGCCGCCGCCAACAACTCTTGGGTGTACGGATGCTGCGGCGAATCAAACACCTCATGACTGGCGCCGCGCTCGACCACTTTGCCGTCCTTGACCACAATCATGTCGTGGGCCAAGGCGCGGACCACCGCCAGGTCGTGGCTGATGAACAGATAAGTGAGCCCGTACTTTTCCTGAAGATCGCGGAGCAGGGCGACCACTTGTTTCTGCACCGTACGGTCCAGTGCCGAAGTCGGTTCATCCAGCAGGATCAGCGCCGGTTTCAGCACCAGTGCGCGGGCGATGGCGATGCGTTGGCGTTGCCCGCCGGAAAACTCGTGGGGATAGCGATGTCGGCTCTGCGGATCGAGGCCGACCTCCTTGAGCACGCGGATCACTTGCTCGTCGCATTCATCGGCGGTGGAATCGCGATGCACCTCCAGGCCTTCGCTGATGATCTGTGCCACCGACATTCGCGGGCTGAGGCTGCCGAACGGATCCTGAAACACCACCTGCATCTGCCGACGCCAGGGTCGTAGCTGCTTCTGATTGAGGCTGTCGAGTGCTTCGCCCTGGAAGCGGATGCTGCCCTTGGAGTCGAGCAGACGCAGGATGGCCTGACCCAGCGTCGACTTGCCCGATCCGGACTCGCCGACGATCCCCAGCGTCTTGCCGCGCTGGATGTTCAGGCTGATGCCGTCTACCGCACGCAGATACTGTTTGCGCTGAAACAGCCCGCCACCGACAACAAACTCGACCCGCAAATCTTCGACTTCCAGCACATTCTCGCGCTCATCCCTAGGCAGTGCTTCACCTTCGGGTTCGGCGTTGAGCAGGACGCAGCTATAAGGGTGTTTGGGCTCGTTGAACAGGGTTTCGCACGGCGCCTGCTCGACGATCTCCCCGGCCTTCATCACGCAGACGCGCTGAGCAATGCTGCGCACCAGATTGAGGTCGTGGCTGATCAGCAGCAGCGACATCCCGAGGCGGTGTTGCAGGGACTTGAGCAACAGCAGGATTTTGCGCTGCACGGTGACATCGAGGGCTGTGGTCGGCTCGTCGGCAATCAACAGTTCCGGTTCGCACGCCAGGGCCATGGCGATCATGACCCGCTGGCGCTGCCCACCGGACAACTGATGCGGATACGCCTTGAGCCGCTCTTTGGGTTTCTGGATGCCCACCAGTGCGAGCAGTTCGAGAATGCGTTTTTGCGCCGCTTTGCCACCGAGGCCGCGATGCAGCAGCAGAGTTTCGCCAATCTGCTTTTCGATGGTGTGCAATGGGTTGAGCGAGGTCATCGGCTCTTGAAAGATCATGGCGATGCGGTTGCCCCGCAGTTCACGCAGAACCTTGGGATCAGCGCTGATCAGTTCCTGTGCGCGATAGCGAATGCTGCCGGTGGTTTGCGCCTCGGAATCGGGGAGCAATTGCAGAATCGAATGGGCGGTTACCGATTTGCCCGAGCCCGATTCGCCCACCAGCGCCAGGCACTCGCCGGGGCGGATGTCCAGACACAGGTCGCGCACCACGGTCTGACCCTGGAAGGCAACGTTGAGGTTTCGTATTTCAATCAGGTTGTCAGTCATGGTCACGCTTCAGGATCGTGGGTCGAATGCGTCGCGTAACGCTTCGCCGATGAACACCAGTAGGGAGAGAATCAGCGCCAGGGTGAAAAACGCCGTCAAGCCCAGCCACGGTGCTTGCAGATTCTGTTTGCCTTGACCGATCAGCTCGCCCAGCGAAGCACTGCCGGCGGGCATGCCGAACCCGAGGAAATCCAGTGCAGTGAGCGTGGAAATCGCCCCGGTCAGAATGAATGGCAGATAGCTGAGCGTGGCGTTCATGGCGTTGGGCAGAATGTGCCGGATAATCACCTTGCGGTCACTCAAGCCCAACGCACGCGCAGCTTTGACGTATTCCAGATTGCGCCCGCGCAGGAACTCGGCACGCACCACGTCGACCAGCGCCAGCCATGAAAACAGCGCCATGATCCCCAGTAGCCACCAGAAATTCGGCTCGACGAAACCGGAGAGGATGATCAGCAGGTACAGCACCGGCAGCCCCGACCAAACCTCAAGCAGTCTTTGCCCCAGCAGATCGACCCATCCACCGTAGTAGCCTTGCAATGCGCCAGCCGCAATACCGATCAATGCGCTGACAAACGTCAGCATCAGCGCAAACAGGATCGACACCCTCGCGCCAAAAATCACCCGTGCCAAGACATCCCGCGCCTGATCGTCGGTGCCCAGCCAGTTGACCGATGTCGGCGGACTTGGCGCGGGTTTGTCCAGGTCATAGTTAGGCGTGTCGTCACTGAACGGGATCGGCGGAAACAGCAACCAGCCGCCGTCCTTGTGGATCAGGTTCTGTACGTAGTCGCTGCGATAATCGGCCTGGAACGGCAGTTGCCCGCCGAAGGCCTGTTCGGTGTGGCGCTTGAATACCGGGAAATACCATTGGCCCTGATAGCTGACCACCAGCGGCTTGTCATTGGCGATCAGTTCGCCGCCCAGGGTCAAGATAAACAGACCGATAAACAGCCACAACGACCACCAGCCACGGCGGTTTTTCTTGAATCGCTCGAAACGGCGACGACCCAGCGGGGAGAGATTGAGCATCAGGCGTTCCTCGCGGAAAAATCAATGCGCGGATCCACCAGCGTGTAGCACAGATCACCGATCAGTTTTATCAAGAGGCCGAACAGGGTGAAGATGAACAGCGAGCCGAACACCACCGGATAGTCCCGCGAGACAGCCGCTTCGTAGCTCATGCGGCCGAGGCCGTCGAGAGAAAAAATTACTTCAATCAGCAGAGATCCGGCGAAGAACACGCTGATAAAGGCTTGGGGTATGCCCGACACCACCAACAGCATCGCATTGCGGAACACATGTCCGTAGAGCACCCGGCGCTCGCTCAGGCCTTTGGCCCGGGCGGTGACCACGTATTGACGCGTTATTTCATTGAGGAACGAGTTCTTGGTCAGGATCGTCAAGGTCGCGAAACCACCGATCACCAGCGAGGTCACCGGCAACACCAGGTGCCAGAAATAGTCGGCGACTTTGCCCAGTGTCGACAGCGATTCGAAGTTGTCCGACACCAACCCGCGCACCGGGAACCAGTTCAGCGAGGTGCCACCGGCAAACAGCACGATCAGGAACATCGCAAACAGGAACGCCGGCATTGCATAGCCGATGATGATCGCCGTGCTGCTCCAGATATCGAAATGACTGCCGTGATGCACGGCTTTGCGAATGCCCAGCGGGATCGAAATCAGATAGGTGATCAGCGTCGCCCATAGTCCGAGGGAAATGGTGACCGGCATTTTTTCCAGGATCAGGTCGGTGACCGTGGCACCACGGAAAAAGCTTTTGCCGAAATCCAGTTGCGCGTAGTTCTTGAGCATCAGCCACAGACGCTCAGGGGCCGGTTTGTCGAAGCCGTACTGTTTTTCGATGTCCTTGATCAGTTGCGGATCGAGGCCACGGCTGGCGCGTGAAGTGCTCATGGTTTCGCTTGAGCCGCCACCGACGTTGCCGCTGCCACCGATGCCTTGCAGATGCGCAATGGCCTGTTCGACCGGCCCGCCGGGCGCGGCCTGAATAATCACGAAGTTGACCAGCAGGATGATCACCAGCGTCGGAATGATCAGCAGCAGGCGCCGCAGTATGTAACCCCACATCAGTGCGGTCCTCCGGGTCTGGCGCGTGTGATTTTTTCAGCGGTCATCTGTTGATTGGTCAGCGGCGTCCGGCTGATTTCCCACCAGCTCTCGATGGCTTCGTCATTGCTGGCCTGAACCGATGGAATGCCGAAACGATTCCACCAGACTGTCGACGTTCCCGGCGGGTAGTAGTTGGGGATCCAGTAGTAGTTCCATTGCAGTACCCGGTCCAGCGCGTGGGCGTAGTGCAGCATGTCGGATTGGGTCGAGGCGCGGATGAGTCCGTTGATCAGCGTGTCGACTGCCGGGTTCTTCAACACCATGTAGTTGTTGGCTCCCGGATCGTTGGCCGATGCTGAGCCGAAGTAGTTGAGCAACTCGCCACCTGGGGACGAGCTGACGGGATAACCGGTGACGATCATGTCGTAGTCGCGACTCATCAAGCGGTTGACGTATTGCGAGGAGTCGATGCGACGGATGTTGAGGTCGATGCCGATCTGTTTGAGCGTGCGTTTATACGGCAGCAGCAGGCGATCCATGCCGTTCTGGCTGACCAGAAAAGTGAAGCTGAGCGGCTCGCCCTTGGCATTCACCAGTTGATCGCCATCGGGTCTCCAGCCGGCTTGCTCCAGCAGTTCGAGAGCTTGCAGCTGTTTATCACGGATTATTCCACTGCCATCGGTTTTCGGCGCTTCAAAGACCTTGGTGAAGACCTCTTCGGGAACCTGTGCGCGTAGCGGTTCAAGAATCTTCAACTCAGCGGCATCTGGCAACTTCCGGGCCGCCAGGTCCGTGTTGGAAAAATAGCTCTGCTGGCGGATGTAGAGGTTGCGCATCATCTGCCGGTTGCTCCATTCGAAATCCCAAAGCATGGCCAGAGCCTGACGCACGCGACGATCCTGGAACATGGGCTTTTGCAGGTTGAACACAAAACCCTGAGCTGACTGCGGTGCTTCGGTGGCCAAATGGGCCTTTTGCAGGCGCCCGTCGCGCAGGGCGGGGCTGTCGTAGCCAATCGAATAACCGGTGGCGGAGAACTCACGGTTGTAGTCATAGGCGCCGCCGCGCAATACCTGGCGGGCGACGTCGGTGTCGCCGAAGTACTCGATGCTGAAGTGGTCGAAATTGTAGAGGCCGCGACTGACGGGCAGATCTTTGCCCCACCAATCGGGATTGCGCTCGAACGTGATGCTGCGCCCGGAGTCGACTTTACCGACCCTGTAAGGGCCGCTGCCCAACGGCGGTTCATATCCGCCGCCGCCGGCGAAGTCACGACTCTTCCACCAATGCTCGGGAAAGACCGGCAGGGTCGCGATATCCAGCGGCAGGGTGCGGTTTTCGTTGTTCTTGAAATCGAAACGCACCGTCAGCGGAGCTTCCACTTCGACGCCTTTGACGTCAGCGAACTGCGTGCGATAACGCAGGCTGCCCTGAGTCATCAATAGATCGTAGGTGTAGCGCACGTCTTGGGCCGTGATCGGTTTGCCGTCGGCGAAACGTGCCTTGGGATTGATGAAGAAGCGCAGCGACAGGCCGTCGTCGGAGCGCTCGATCTTTTGCGCGACCAGACCGTAGACCGTGTACGGTTCGTCCATCGAGCGCTGGGCCAGCGGCGAATACAGAAGGCCGTCGATCTGGGTGACACCGATGCCTTTGTCTATATAAGGAAGAATGTGGTCGAAATGGCCGATCTCGATCGCCGAACGGCGCATCGTTCCGCCCTTGGGGGCCAGTGGGTTGGTGTAGTCGAAATGACTGAAACCGGCAGGATATTTGGCGGGCTCGCCATAGACGGTGAGCGCATGTTGCGGTGTCGCGTTTGCACCAGCGGCGCCGTAAAGCAGGGCGAGGGCGGTGAGCATCAATGTGGGGAAAACCAGTCGCATTGTCAGCCTTGGAACCGGGTAATCGATAAGCGCAAGTTGTACGCGAGAGGCGCGCCAGTCGCCAGCCGTATGTGTTACTGAAACACAACGGCCCGCCAAAAGGCGGGCCGTTGAACAACCATCAGGCGACGGATCAGTCCTGACGGCTGGTGACTTCCAGCAGGTGATAACCGAACTGGGTTTTCACTGGGCCTTGCACAGTGTTGATCGGCGCGCTGAATACCACGGTGTCGAATTCCTTGACCATCTGGCCTGGACCGAACGATCCCAGATCGCCGCCTTGACGGCTGGACGGGCAAGTGGAATTGACTTTGGCGACTTCGGCGAAATCGGCGCCGCCTTCGATCTGGGCCTTGAGTTCGTTGCACTTGGCTTCATCGGAAACCAGGATGTGGCGGGCAGTGGCTTTAGCCATGAGAAAACTCTCCAATCTATTTCAGTAAAGTGTGGAGCCTACCGGATTCAGTGAGCGAATTCTCGGCAAAGTTCCGTTCGGTCGTCTGCAGTTTGATTACAGATTCGCCGCTTGCAGGCGTGAGGCATGTTCAACGTAAAGTTCAATCGGGTCTGGCGGCACGATGACGGCCACGGCCGGGCGGCGCAGGCTGGCCAAGTGATCCAGAGGATAGTCGGAACGGATGACCTGGCCCAGGTGAGAGCTGAAACGCCCGACGAAGCCGTCATTCTGTTCCCCTTCAGTTATGAAATATTGCGACAGCGCCCGGCAAACGCCTTGAACCGGGTCGAGAGTTGGCAGGCCGGCTGCCGGCAGGACGCCGCTCCAAGAGTAATAGTGCACACCATTGACCTGGGCCGGACCGTGCCCGCCCCAAGTGGTGGGCAGTCCCTGCGGAAACTTGTCGTTGAAGTCGCCCACACCTTCGGTTGTGAGCGCCTTTAGCGCCGCCAACGCGCTCTGCGGCAGCGTGATATTGCCGCTGAGCATCGAAAGAAAGTCGGCAAACAGTGTCGCCACATTCTGTGCGACGGCCTCCGGCAGCCGACCTGGAATCAGTGCCTTGCGCAGGAAATCAGCCAGCTCCGATCCGTGGTTCGGGCCGCTGACCGAAGTCACCGAGGCTACCGCGTGTGGCGCGAGCGCCGCAGCGTATCGAGCAGTCAATGCTCCCTGGCTATGCCCTATGAGGTTGACTTTGCTGGCGCCTGTGCCTCGCCGGACACGATCAATCTGGGCGAGCAGTTGCTCACCCCTCACTTCGTTGTTGTGGGTGGCGGAGAGGTGCGGAACGAACACTCGGTTGTTAGCCGTTTTCAGAGCGTCCTTGACGTCATGAAACAGCTCGAAATGGCCGATACGTTCGAACCCGAACAGGCCGTGCACCAACAGGATGGGATAACGAGTTGTAGCATTCCGTTGCATGTTCTTACCTTTTCTCAGAAGTTTGTCGGGAAATCTGTGGGCCACTCTAAAACACACAACTCGTTGAAGAAGTACGAAGAGGCTTCACTAGGCCGTTGAATCTGGACTAGAGGGCGTACGAAGTTTCGGATGTTTATGAAATCCAAATCGGAAGTTCTGGCCGTCTTCCGCCTGACAGAAGTTGATTTTGCGTTACTTGCCTACCGCAGTTGCGGCTTTTGCTCTATGGCTGTGACGTATTGGGCTGATAGCGACGGGATGAGCAATCGCGTTCAATGTTGGCTGTCGACGCCGTCAATGAAGGCAGCGTTATGTCCAAGGAATGGAGCTACGAATGAACACTCATGAAATCGAGTTTTGCTACCGGATGCGTCACCACGCCAGTCCCGGTACGACCAATGAACTGTTGCCTGCAGCAATGCTCGATTCTCTGGAGGGGGCCGTGCTCGATCCTTCGCTGAGCGAAGTCGTCGTACGTATCGCACCTTATGCAAACATGGCGAATGGGGATCAGTTGCTGTTGAGCTGGGACGGTCTGGATATCGAGGGCTTTGTTTATCAACATGAAATGGTTCGCTTTGTCAGCGAAGCCCAGGTAGGCAAAGACGTCATTTTCGTTGTCAAAGGTCTGCACATCGCAGCGCTGGATGGCGGTTCGCTGGAGGTCTACTGGACACTTGTCAGCGCAGGTCTGTCTGAACCTGCATCTTCTGCCCGTTTGCAGTTGACCGTAGGGGATGCGCGACCGCAGTTGCTGGCTCCCTGTATCGCTGGCGTTGTTGGTGGAGCGCTGGATCCGGCGCGCGCAATGGAAGGCGCGCTCATCAGTCTTCAGCCTTACGCACGGATGGCCGCAGGCGATCAGGTCACGTTGATGTGGTCTGGAGACGCATCACCGCTGTCGTTCAAGGATCGACTGAAGGTCGAAGCCTTCGCTGTCGCAGACATCCTGTCATTCTGGGTTGCTCCTGAATACATCGCAGCTCATCTCGGTGGCGAAGTGACGGTGCGCTATCGAGTCGAGCAAGCGAGTGGCGCGATGCGCGAATCGGAGCCTGCAAGAGTTCTCATCACCCCGTTCGTGCATGGCGACCTGGATGCGCCCGACGTGCTTGAGGCTGATGACGGGGTGCTGTCGATGGCAGATTCAATTGACGGTGTCACCGTGGTGATTGGCAATGCCCGGACACAAGAGGGTGAGTTGGTCTACCTCAAGTGCGATGGTGATTTTTTCAATCATCGGGATGACCGTGAAATCACTCGGGAAACCGCTGGCAAACCGCTGATTTTCATCGTGCCGCATCGTTTCTGGCGAGAGCATCTTGGCTCGACTGTACGGGTTGCCTATTCGGTCGAGCGGCTGGACGATGTCAGTCATGAGTCGGTGGCGACACTGGTGCGCGTAGAAACATAACTGCAACACGGCCTGCCCTCCGGCTTTGAATGAGCCGCAGGGCAGGTTTGCAATCACGCTCTGGCTTTGGCGCCAAGACGCCGAGCGGCATCAAGCAGCAATCGTTCCGTGGCGCTGAAACCGAGGCAGCCATCGGTGATCGAAACGCCGTAGCGCAGCGATCCACTCAGCGGCTGACAGCCTTCGAACAGATGAGACTCCAGCATCATACCGATCAGGGAGCGATCGCCGTGCAAGCGTTGTTCAAATACTTCGTTGAAGACGGCTGGTTGACGCAGCGGATCCTTGCCACTGTTGGCGTGACTGCAATCGATCATGATCCGGCTCGGAATATTCAAACGTTTCAGGTCGGCGTGAATGCTTGCCACGCTATCGCGATCGTAGTTAGGCCCCTGATGGCCACCGCGTAACACCAAATGGGTATCCGGGTTGCCGGGCGTCTGAATAATCGCCGGATGCCCCTGGCTGTCGACCCCAAAGTGGCGATGTGGATGGGCTGCCGAGCGCATGGCATCCACAGCAACGGCTGCGCCACCGTCGGTGCCATTCTTGAAGCCTACCGGCATGCTCAAGCCGCTGGCCATCTCGCGATGGATTTGTGATTCCGTCGTTCGTGCGCCAATGGCAACCCAACCGAGCAGGTCGTCGAAGTATCCTGCCGCCATGGGCTGTAACAGTTCGGTCGCTACGGGCAAGCCGAGGCTGATCATTTCCAGCATCAGTGTGCGGGACATCGTCAGGCCGCCGGCCATGTCGTCACTGCCATCCAGGTGCGGATCGTAAGCCAGGCCTTTCCAGCCGACAGTAGTGCGCGGCTTCTCGACGTACGCACGCATCACCAGCAGCATCTCGTCGCTGACATCTTCAGCCAGTCGGGCGAGTTTGCCCGCATATTCAATGGCGGACTCAGGGTCGTGGATAGAGCAGGGGCCTACGATGACCAACAGGCGCTGGTCTTTACCATTGAGGATCGCGCGAACCGCCTGGCGGTGGGCGGCGACCTGTCGGCTCAAGGCATTGCTCAGGGGCAATTGCTGTTTGAGTTGCAACGAACTGGGCAGGCGCAGCGTCAGCGCTTCGTTGGCAGAATCGAGTGACAGTGGCAGAGCAGAAACGGACGAGTTCATATGTGTTCTTCCTGGGCTGGCGGCGGTTCTTCCCGCTCGCTCGGCCCTACTGGGGTGTTCGACAATTGGCCGGATTGGCTACGTGTGCGTGTTTGCCACCTGTTGGTGACCGATCGGAGGCGGCAGGCTGTCCCGAGCGGAGGCTGGTAAATCGCCAGGCGCTAAAGCTGTCGTAACGGTAATAAGTGGCGTAGTTCATTTCGTGAATCCTCAAAGTGTCTGGTTCGTTGCTGAAAAAGTTTGGGCCTGAAAAAACAAAACCCCCGGTCGGGGAGCCGACCGGGGGTTGAGAAATCTCTGGTAGGCGACCCGTTTTCATGGGCGCCGGTGGGTATCAGGCGCGCCAGTGGCTAAACCAATACCCAAAATAAAAGCTGACCGAAGCGCAAACGTCTTTCGCCTGGGCAGCCACAACCGAGCGCAGGGCGCTGGCGGTACGAAGCTGTAAGAGGGCGTTGAACATGGTTTGTCTCCGATGAATGCGCCGAGCTTACTAGAGGCCGATACGCCATATCAATCAGAAAATGCTATCGCATCACTCACAAAACGCCTATCGCTTGAGTGCTGCAAGGGTTGTGACACACTCCGCGTTTCGCCTGATGACCAAGGAAGAATGACGAACCATGTCGACACTCACCATTGCTGCCGCCCAGATAACGTCGATAAAGGGGGATCTTGGCGCAAACATTGCCCGTCACAGGCGTTTTATCGAGGCCGCGGCGCAGCAGGGCGTCGAATTGCTGGTGTGCCCTGAATTATCGCTGACCGGCTATGAAGGGGAAAAAGCGGCTGCGTTGGCCATTGACCCGCAAGACTCTGTGCTCGAGCCGTTACGGTATTTGGCCCGAAAGCTCGGCATCACGACTGTCGTCGGTATGCCAATACGGCTGGAAGGGCGTTCGGCGGTATTGATCGGTGCGCTGGTCCTGGGTGCCGATGGCTCGCTTGAGGTGTACAGCAAACAACATCTGCACTCGGGTGAGGAGATTGTCTTCGTTCCCGGCCACGGAGGGCCGGCCTTGAGCATTGGCAAGGATACGGTTGCGCTGGCGGTCTGCGCCGACTTCTCTCATGCCAGTCATGCCGCAGCGGCCGCTGATCGAGGCGCGAATCTTTACGCTGCGGGTGTCTTGATCAGTGAGAAAGGTTATGTAGCAGACACCGCGCTGCTTGCGGGTTATGCCAGGCAACACAAGATGGCTGTGTTGATGGCCAACCACGGCGGCCTCACCGGCGGATGGCAGTCAGCAGGGCGAAGCGCGATCTGGTCCGAGGAGGGTTCGCTGATTGTTTCGGCGCCGGGGGCGGGTGATCTTCTGGTGGTTGCCCGTCGCGATGCAGGTGAATGGCGGGGTCAGGTCGTTGCCATTTCGGAGGCTCAATGACATTCCAGCTCAGGCGTGCGACTTCAGAGAACCTGGCGTTTTCGCGAAATCTCACTTGTCAGAACATGCTGCGCTATTACATTCACCATGACCTGTTGTGGCAGGACGAAGCGTTTGACGTGGCCTGGTCGGGGCGCGAGAACTGGCTGATATTAGTGGCTGATACACCTGCAGGATTTTTCAGCCTCAGCCGGGATGCGCGGGCCCTGTATATTCGCGAATTGCAAATTGCTGAAGCCTTTCAGGGGAGGGGCGCGGGTTCCTGGGCAATTGATCAGGTTATTGGCATGGCCCGTCAAGAAAAGCGTCCGGCTTTGCGCCTGACGGTGTTTGAAAATAATCCAGCGAAAAATTTGTATCAGAGAAAAGGACTGCGAGTACAAGGCGAAGACGAGTGTTTTCTGCGCATGCAGTTGGATATCAGTACACCTGTGCTCTGAAACCCATGTCCGGCAAGCCTTCTATGATGAATTGAAACTTTTTTAATGATGCTTGCCGCTAGGTCTGTCGGACACTTTTTGCTAAGGTGTCCGGCATCCCAATAAGACCATATCGCGAGGTGTCTGCTTGATTAGGGTGCTAGTGGTCGATGACCATGATCTCGTTCGTACAGGCATTACACGAATGCTGGCCGATATTGATGGTCTGCAGGTGGTTGGCCAAGCCGAGTCCGGGGAAGAATCCCTGATCAAGGCCCGAGAGTTGAAGCCCGATGTGGTTCTGATGGACGTCAAGATGCCTGGCATCGGCGGCCTCGAAGCCACGCGCAAACTGCTGCGCAGTCATCCTGACATCAAGGTGGTCGCGGTTACGGTGTGTGAAGAGGATCCTTTTCCTACACGATTGCTGCAGGCCGGCGCTGCGGGTTATCTGACCAAGGGCGCGGGGCTGCCGGAAATGGTGCAGGCCATTCGCCTGGTTTTTGCCGGCCAGCGCTATATCAGCCCGCAAATTGCACAGCAATTGGCGATCAAATCCTTTCAGCCGTCCAATGATTCGCCTTTCGACGCCTTGTCCGAGCGCGAGATTCAGATTGCGTTGATGATTGTTGGCTGTCAGAAAGTACAGATCATTTCCGACAAATTGTGTCTGTCGCCGAAAACCGTGAACACCTATCGCTATCGCATTTTCGAGAAGCTTTCGATCAGCAGCGATGTCGAGTTGACGCTGTTGGCGGTTCGTCACGGCATGGTCGATGCCAGCCTCTGACCATGACTGAAACATTCGATTCCGGCGCCTTTCTGTCGACCGTCAGTGGGCGCCCCGGCGTCTATCGCATGTTCGACAGCGATGCGCGTCTGCTCTACGTAGGCAAGGCCAAGAACCTCAAGAAACGTCTGGCGAGCTACTTTCGCAAAACGGGTCTGGCGCCAAAAACGGCTGCGCTGGTCGGGCGTATTGCTCAGGTCGAAACGACCATCACCGCCAACGAAACTGAAGCGCTGTTGCTTGAGCAGACCCTGATCAAGGAGTGGCGGCCGCCGTACAACATCCTGTTGCGCGACGACAAATCCTATCCTTATGTCTTTCTGTCTGACGGACAGTTCCCGCGTCTGAGCATCCATCGCGGGGCGAAAAAGGCCAAGGGCAAGTATTTCGGTCCTTATCCGAGTGCCGGTGCAATACGCGAAAGTCTGAGCTTGCTGCAAAAGACGTTTTTTGTTCGTCAATGTGAAGACAGCTACTACAAGAACCGCACCCGGCCGTGTCTGCAATATCAGATCAAGCGCTGCAAGGCGCCGTGTGTCGGGCTGGTTGAGCCTGATGTCTATGCTCAGGACGTGCGTCACTCGGTAATGTTTCTCGAAGGGCGCAGTCATGCGCTGACCAATGAGCTGTCTGCGGCGATGGAGGAGGCTGCGATCAATCTTGAATTCGAGCGTGCTGCCGAGTTGCGTGATCAGATCGCTTTGCTGCGTCGGGTTCAGGATCAGCAGAGCATGGAAGGCGGTACGGGCGATATCGATGTCATCGCCGCCTTCGTCAACCCGGGCGGCGCTTGCGTGCATTTGATCAGTGTCCGTGGCGGACGCGTGTTAGGCAGCAAGAATTTCTTCCCGCAAGTGGGGATCGAAGAGGACGTTTCTGAAGTGATGGCAGCGTTTCTCGGGCAATACTTCATCAGTAGCCCGGAGCGCGATTTGCCGAGCGAGCTGATCGTGAACGTGGTGCACGACGATTTTCCGACGCTGATCGAGGCGATTCATGGATTGCGTGGCCGCGAATTGGCCATCAGCCACAGGGTGCGTGGCACCCGAGCGCGCTGGCAGCAACTGGCCGTTACCAACGCAGAGCAGGCGTTGGGCGCGCGTCTGGCCAATCGTCAACATACGGCAGCGCGTTTTGAAGCGCTGGCGCAAGTGTTAAACCTCGATGAGCCTCCGCAGCGCCTGGAGTGCTACGACATCAGTCATTCCAGCGGTGAGGCAACGGTCGCCTCCTGTGTGGTCTTTGGCCCGGAAGGCGCGATCAAATCGGATTACCGCCGCTACAACATTGAAGGCGTCACGGCGGGTGACGACTATGCCGCCATGCACCAGGCCTTGACGCGACGCTTCAGCAAACTCAAGGATGGCGAGGGCAAGCTGCCGGACATCTTGTTGGTCGACGGTGGTAAAGGCCAGTTATCGATGGCCCGTGACGTCCTCAACGAGTTGGCCGTGCCGGACCTGATTTTGCTCGGTGTTGCCAAAGGCGCAACTCGCAAGGCTGGTTTCGAAACGTTGTATCTGAATGATGCCGCGCACGAGTTCACTCTACGCGGCGACTCGCCGGCGCTGCACCTGATTCAGCAGATCCGCGATGAGGCCCACCGTTTCGCAATTACCGGACACCGAGCTCGCCGCGGCAAAACCCGCCGTACGTCAACCCTGGAAGGCGTTGCCGGCGTAGGACCGACCCGGCGTCGCGACTTATTGAAACATTTTGGTGGATTGCAGGAGCTGTCTCGTGCAAGCATCGAAGAGATCGCCAAAGCCCCGGGGATCAGTAAAAAGCTCGCAGAGTCGATTTATGCAAACCTGCATAGCGAGTAGAATGCCCCTTCACCTCGTAGCCAGTTGTGCCGATGAATATCCCTAATCTGATTACCGTTTTACGCGTCCTGCTTATCCCGATCTTTATTTTGCTGTTTTATTTGCCTTACGAATGGAGTTACATGGCCTCCGCCTCGGTGTTTGCCTTCGCGGCAGCGACGGACTGGCTGGATGGTTACCTGGCCCGCCGCCTGGAACAAAGCACTCCGTTCGGAGCGTTCCTGGATCCGGTTGCTGACAAACTCATGGTCGCGGTGGCTCTGGTGCTGTTGGTGCAAGAACATGGCAATCTGTGGCTCACGCTGCCCGCCGCCGTGATCATTGGTCGCGAGATTGTCGTTTCTGCTCTGCGTGAGTGGATGGCCGAACTCGGTGCTCGCGCTCATGTCGCAGTTTCGAACCTGGGCAAATGGAAAACCGCCGCGCAAATGCTCGCGTTGGTGATCCTGCTGGCCAATCCCAAGGACTTCAGCTTCTGGGTCATTCTGGGTTACGTCTTGCTGTTGGTGTCCGCAGGCTTGACGCTGTGGTCGATGATTCAATACCTTCGTGCCGCCTGGCCGCACCTGAAGACGGATGTTGAAAAGAAATAAAACTTTTTTGAATCAAGGGGTTGACGAAGCTTCTTAATTCTATAGAATGCGCATCACCAAGCGGGAATAGCTCAGTTGGTAGAGCACGACCTTGCCAAGGTCGGGGTCGCGAGTTCGAGTCTCGTTTCCCGCTCCAATTTGTACGTGTTTGTTGTTCGCTGCTGACAGCAAATGCTTTGAGGCCGAGTAGCAAAATGGTTATGCAGTGGATTGCAAATCCACCTACGCCGGTTCGATTCCGACCTCGGCCTCCACTATAAACAAGCTCCGTAGATCCATGATTTACGGAGCTTTTTTATTTGCAATCCGCGGCAAGATTTAGTCTTGAATTTCGTGTTTGCGAACTTGCTTCACCGGGGAGTGATGTATATATTTCCCCCTCTGCTGTACGAGCAGAGATCAGCTACACCGCGCTACCGCCCGAATGGCGAAACTGGTAGACGCATGGGACTTAAAATCCCCCGCTCGTAAGGGCGTGCCGGTTCGATTCCGGCTTCGGGCACCATGAATATCAAAGGCCTGCATGAGATTTCTCATGCAGGCCTTTATCGTTTGCGCTCCGCAATTTGAAGTCTGCTCCGCGCTGTGCCAGTTCGTGATGACTTTCGCTCTGAGCCGTTCCCCGATGTAATCATCCTTCATCGCCATGGCGATATGTCCAAGTGGTAGCTTGCGCTGCTTCCTGCTTCCTGCTTCCTGCTTCCTGCAAAGTTCCGCATCCGAAGTCGCCTCGCAAAAACGAGAGATGACGCCGCTAGGAATATTCCTACAAGTGCACGGAAAACTCCTACATCAGCATCCTCCCCGTGTCTCGATAATTGCCCCAGACGAAACGCCTTGACCCGACGTCGGGCAGGCTCCGTCGATCCGTCTGAAGGCCGAGAGAAGGCTTGCAGACACTTCTCAATTATTTGGATGTGATCATGAAAAAGTTTGCCCTCAAAGGTTTGACTCTCGCTCTGGTTCTCGGTGCAGCCTCGCAGGCGGCAATGGCGGCTGATGGTGAAATCAACACCACGGCACCTGGCTGCAACGTGGCTGGCAAAAAAGCTGTGGTCAAGTTCCTGTCCCTAAGCGGTAACGCTGGCGCGAGCGGGCAATGGCTCGGTCTGGTTCCGGAGGCTGGCGTTGCTACCAACGTTGCCGTGCAGATCAAGGATGCCTCCGGCAAGGACCTGCAACTGGGTCTGGAGTCTTCTCCTTATCTGGATTTGACTCAGCCACTGCGCTTCACCGCCAACTACATCGCTACCGGCGTCGCGACCTCGGGTCCGGCCAATGCCAAAGCTGCGTTTACCGTCGACTACCAGTAGGTTCCGTCGATGCACAGCCAGTGGCGCTGCGCTCTGGCTGTCCTTCCCCTCGCTACGGCCGCGACGGTCGTAGCGACAAGAGGATGACCAAAATGCAAAATTTTGTTTTCCCTTTCAAGACGACTGCGATAGCGAGCCTTTTGTTAAGCAGCATGCTGCTCAGTGGCATCAGCCAGGCCGGTGTGATGCTCGGTGGCACGCGAATCGTCTTTGATGGCAACAAGCGTGATGCCTCCATCAGCGTCAGTAACACGACATCTCAACCTTACGCGGTGCAAACCTGGATCAACACCGAAGCGGACGACAACACCACGCCGACACCGTTTGTAGCGACGCCGCCACTGTTTCGTCTGGACCCTCGCAAAGAGCAAATGGTCAGGGTTCAGAAGGTCCCGGGCGACCTGCCGAAGGATCGCGAATCGGTGTTCTATTTCAATGCCCAGGAAATTCCGGTCGCCGGCAACGCTGACGAAAACACCCTGAAAATTGCTATGCGTACTCGGATCAAGTTGTTCTATCGACCAGCCGACCTCAAGGGTAATCCGCTGGACGCCCTTGACCGTCTGCGCTGGAGCCTCACGCAAGTGCAGGGAAAGCCTGTGCTGGTGGTTGAAAACCCTTCGGCGTTCCATGTCTCGTTTTTCGGTGTGAAAGTCGTTGCGGGTACACATTTCGTCGAAGTCAACGAACCGAAAATGGTCGCCCCTATGAGTAGTCAGCGCTATCCGCTGCCGGGTTTCAGTGGTCGCAGCGGGGAGGTGATGTTCTCTGCGATCAACGATTACGGCGGTTACAGCCCACCTCAGACAGTGACCCTGACCAGCGCCCCATAACGCTCTCGTCCTTTTCCTTGCGAATGTCTCTGCACGCTGCCTCGGCCGAGTGGCGGCAGCGTATTGAGTATTGTCATGCGAACCCATGCCCCGAATCTTGACTGCCTGTCTGTGCCTTTTACTCCGCTGCGGTTGTCCGTCGCCATCCTGGCGGCGTTGGTGCCAGGGTGGGTGCACGCTAACGAGCCGGCGAAATTTGACTCCAGCTTCATGCAGTCATTTGGCGGCACCCATGCTGGTCCGAACCTTGATCTGGACGCCGTCGCCAACAGCGGTAGCATTGGGCCGGGCACCTATCCGGTGGTCGTTCGCTTGAATCAGAGCTTTTTCGACCGACGTGACATCACCTTCGTCAAGGATGAGCAGAGCGCTCAAGTGCGTGCGTGTCTGACGGCCGGCTTCTTGACCGAGCTTGGGGTCAAACTGGACGCGTTCCAAACGCCTGGAAAAGCACTGAGCGATTGCATCGATCTGGCTGCGCTGATTGAGGGCGCGTCAGTGAGTTTCGATGCCAACCGCTTGGCGTTGGACATCAGCGTGCCGCAGATCGCCTTGCGCCGCGATGCCGCTGGTTATGTTGCTCCTCAGGAATGGGATCGCGGGATCACTGCCGGTATGCTCAACTATCAGCTCTCGGCTGCGCAGACGCAAAGTGACGCTCGTGGCAACAGCAACCAATACAACCTTTACGGCAACGGTGGTTTTAACCTGGGGGAATGGCGCTTTCGTTCCAGGCCTTCGTTCCGTCAGGATCAGGACGGCGAGCGTGATTGGCAGCGCGGCAACACCTACGCGCAACGTGATCTGACCTGGATCAAGGGCACCTTGACGCTGGGGGAGAGTTTTACGCCCGGTGATGTGTTCGACAGCATCCCGTTTGCACAGGCCTCACTGGCTTACGGCTTGCCGTTCGATCTGACCTTATATGGTGGCCTGTTGGGCGCCGATTTCTATCGCGCCGGGGTAGCGCCGCTTAAGGCGCGATATATCCAGACCGCAGAGGGGGCTACGCCCACACCGGGCAGCGCAAACGGCTATGCAAGTTTTTCGGTTACTTACCGTTAAGCCAAAGGCTATTGGTTGGCCGTGCGGCCAAAACAAAAAAAACGCTCTTCTATATAACCACCGTAAAAAACGGGCTGATATTTATCAGTCCGTTTTTTTATGCCGCTCTAAACGAATGCCTGCCCGGCAAATCCGCGAGGCAATCGCTGGAGTCCTGCTATCGCTGTCAGACGCTCAATCCATTCCGCACGCCAGTTTGCTGCGCCGTGGGAGGCTTTTGCTTGGCGTGCAGTGCGTCGAGCCGCATTGCGGTGGTCTTTTCTGGCCTGTTTGTAGGCATCGGTGTTACGGCAACTACGGCACTTCACTCGATTGAGTTCTCGACTCGCAGTGAGATGTTTACCTTTATGACCGCAGGCCAGATGCCCGTCGACGTTGAAGTGGATAACCATGAGCCGTCTCCTTCGTGACATGTACAGTTTATGACAGCCCACAGCCGGTGCCGTTCGGTGACTGCAGCAGACAAAAAAACACCCGCATGCGGGCGGGTGAGAGAGGTGTGTACTAAAGGAGTGATTTCACTTTAAGCGTACTGATGTGATGGCGATGTGAAAAGTAAGCGCGAGCGCCGCAGGCCCGTAAATACCGGGCAGGCGACAATCCTGTGAGGCATGTGCCACCGCTGATAAGGCCCGAAACAATGACTGCTGGCGCTATTTGAATCGAGGCAGTGGCCGATCGATTGGCTTGAGCGCCGACAGCGTGTTGCGAATCAGCGGCGCGTCCTTTTCGATATCGTTCAGGCGATCACGGATGCGCAGCGCGGTCGGGTGTCCGCCTTGGTGATCGACCCAGTCGGCGATCTCTTTGCAAGCCGCTGCGAGGCGTGCTTGCCGGGCGTCGAGCAGGGTGAGGAGGGTGGTGATGGACTCTTTTTCGGACATGAAACACCTCCGTTCTATGAAACCGCTGAGCGGCAGCAAAAAGCCCGCGAGTTGCGAGCTTTCTGCCATTGGGGCGCTGCTCCTTCAGCAGGTTTCAGTATAGACCCGCATTTGATCAGCATCAGGCCGAAGACTGTCGGGCCGGTATGGGCGAACTGACTGCATTGAGCCGCTTGCATTCGCGCCGTGCGTCCTCCTCGGCGTCGTAGCCATCACCGATGAAGCCGCCTGTGCGCGTATCGCAGATGCGAAACCAGCCCAAGGCTTCGGCTGGATCATGCTGGCTGTCTTCGGCGCGTCGACCGTGAATGATGATCTTGTTGCAGCGCTTCACGACGAAAATGTCTTCCATGGCGTCACCGCAGCTGATTCGTGTCACATCAACTATAGAAGGCCTTGGCTATCGTGCAAAAAATAGACAGTTCAGCTCGTCGGTTGCCAGCGCCAACCTGTGGGCCCCCAGGTCAGCCAATGAGTGGGGTTTAACGCTCGGAGAAACGCTTGGTCGTGGGAAATCGCGACAATTGAGCCGGGAAAGGTCTTTAAGGCTTGTTCGAAGGCTTCTACGCAGGGCAGATCGAGATGGTTGGTTGGCTCATCGAGCAGCAGCAATTGCGCGGGCGTCTGGCGCCACAGTGCCAATGCAAGGGCCGCTTTCAGGCGCTCACCGCCACTGAGTGAGGCACAGGGGCGGGTGACACACTGCGCGTTCAATTGCAGGTGCGCCAGGTAGCTGCGCAAGGTGCCCTCGTCCAAGGGTGTTCGCTGCGCTTTGAGCTGCTCAACAATGCTCATGCGATTATCCAGCTGCGTCAGGTGTTGATCGAGGAAGGCGCTAGGCACGTGGGTGGTGCAGTCACCGAACTCAGGTGTTAACTCACCGGCGAGCACTTTCAGCAGGATGGATTTGCCACACCCGTTTGGACCGCTGACGGCAACGCGCATCGGCCCGTGGAGGCTCAGGTTCAGCCAGGTTGAAGGCGCATCGACCGGCAGCCACGGCAAGCAGGCCTCGACGAGTGTGCAGATCTGGCGAGTACTCGGAACAGCGCTCCCCGGCAAATGGATCAGAATACCGTCGTCGGGCGCAACGTTCGTGTAGGCGTCACGCACTCTGGTATCCAGTTCGGATTTCCGTAACAGATGACCGGCCCGTACACGCCCCATGATTTCCCTCGCAGCCGCCTTCGCCGCACTTCGCTCGAAGCTCGCCATGTTGGCAGTTTGCGCATGGCGACGGCTGCAAGCGGCATGACGCTGGATCGTGTCGTGCTCATGCCGCAGCCGAGAACGCTCGCGCTGGCGTTCGTTTCGAGCTTGATCAAGCTGTGCTTGCGCGGCTGCTTGATGCACTCGACGCTGTTCGGAATACGCTGAATAGTTGCCGCTGAAGGTTGTCACACCGACTGGTGTGACTTCGACGATTCGCCGCATCTGCTCGAGTAATTGCCGGTCATGGCTGACGACAATCAAGCCACCGCGCCAGCGTTCGAGTTCACGCATCAGCCATTGCCGGCCCGCGTGGTCGAGATGATTGGTCGGTTCGTCCAGCACCAACAATTGCGCCTGACTCAACAGCGCGCCGATCAGCGCGATCCGGGCTTGCTGGCCACCGCTGAGATTGTCAGTCAGATCGTACGTGCCGATGTTGGGCAGCCCGGCCTCATCAAGTCGCTGACGCAAGCGCTCCGGCAGATCCCACCCTTCGCCGATGAGGTCAAAATCCTCGGCACTGGCGCTGCCCTGCTCGAGTCGCACCAGTGCTGCGAGTGCTCGCGCTGTGCCCGTAGCATCGGCAATAGTCTGACCGGGCCTGGAGGTGAAGGTTTGAGGGACGTAGCGCACCGAAACTGAACGCGTCACGTTGCCGGCGGTAGGCTCTAGCTGCCCGGCAATCAGCCGCGCGAGCACGCTTTTGCCGACACCGTTGCGCCCGACGACGGCGGTCGGCAGATGATCGAATTGCAAATTCAGTGCGTTAAAAATCATCTCGCCATTGGCGAACTGAAAATTCAGTTGATTCAGGGAGACGAGTGCAGACGTACGCGAGACGTGAGCCATCGGCACCTCCAAAAAATGTAGTGAAAACTGACAAACGCCGAGAACGGCGTGCCGCGCTTACATTTTTAGAAGGCCTGGTTGTTCACGTCTGCGGTCGTCCTGAGAAATGGAGAGGTCGATAGCCTAGATGACGCTGCCCAGTCGATCAAGTTGCGTGCGTCATATCGCCCATTCGTTCGAGAAACATCGCCAACGCTACTTCCTCGGTTCGCAAGCCCTTGCGCACGCGTGGGCGCGGCAGTTCAGCGAGAGCGCCGAGCATGAATTTTTCCACCACAGCGGGATGGATGTAACACTTGCGGCACACCGCCGGGGTGTTGCCCAACTGTTTGGCGACGCCTTTCACCATCTCCACGACATGCCGTTTCGCTTCGGTTTCTGACTCCCATTGCAGCTCGCGTAACACCGCCAATGCCAAGGCACTGCCTGCCCAGGTGCGGTAGTCCTTGGCGGTGAACTCGGCGCCGGTCAGGGTTTGCAGGTACGCGTTGACGTCGGAGGAACTCACGGTGTGCCGTTCGCCCTGCTCATCCAGATACTGAAACAGGTTTTGCCCGGGAATCTCCAGGCAGCGCTTGATGACGCGTGCCAGGCGTCTGTCCTTGACGGTGATCTGGTGTTCGATGCCGCTCTTGCCGCGAAACTGGAACAGGATCGCGTTGCCGTTGACCTCGACATGGCGACTGCGCAGGGTGGTCAAACCGTAGGAGCGATTGTCCCGGGCGTACTGCGTGTTGCCGACCCGGATCAACGTTGCGTCGAGCAACGTGATCACGGTGGCCATGACCTTGTCGCGGCTGAAGCCGGGAGCGGCCAACAGCGCTTCCAGTTGTTTGCGCAGTTTTGGCAGTGCCAGGCCGAACTCACGCAGCCGCGAGTATTTGTCGGCATCGCGCACTTTACGCCAGCGCGGGTGATAGCGGTATTGCTTGCGACCCCGGGCATCACGACCGGTAGCTTGCAAATGGCCGCGCGGGTCAGGGCAGATCCACACATCGGTATAGGCTGGCGGCACGGCGAGGGCGTTGAGGCGCTTGATCTCATCGGGATCGGTGATGCGCTGGCCCGAGGGCTCGAAATAGCTGAACCTGGCGCGCAGTTTTTTGCGGGTGATGCCGGGCTGTGTGTCGTCGACGTAATGCAGGTCGCAGGGCAGAGCGTCGGTCAACTCGGTATCGGGCATGGCAGCTTCCTTGGATGGCGCAGCGGTCGGTAAAACGATTGACCGCGCACTGAAGCCGTCGTGCCAATGATTTACGCGAGTACGGCGACCGCTTTGATCTGCGCCCAGAGCTGCTGGCCCGGATGCACGCCCAATTGATCCCGGGAAAATCGCGTAATGCGCGCCACTAACGCAGTGCCCCCAGCCTCGAGACGGATGAGCACATGGGCGGTGTTGTCTGCGGCCAGCTCGCTGACCACGGTCACCGGCAGCCGATTGAGAATGCTGCTGAACTCGCTGTTTTGCAGGGCCAGGCTGATGTCGCGCGCGTGCACCTTGCAGCGCAGGGCTTGGCCGATGGCCATTGGTGCGTGTGCTACGCGAATGCTCATATCGGTCGCCGGCAGTTGCAGGCTGAGCAACTGATATTGCGCATCGTAGGCGCTGACCAGCCCTTCAATGATCACGCCTGCGTCATCGCCCATCGCCATCGGCAAGTCCAGGCGAGCGAGCGTTTCCCCGATCGGGCCGCTGGCCAATGCCTTGCCGTCGCTGAGCAATACCAAGTGATCGGCCAGGCGCGCAACCTCGTCCTGCGCATGACTGACGTACAGCACCGGAATATCCAGTTCGTCGTGCAGGCGTTGCAGGTAGGGCAGGATTTCGCTTTTGCGTTGGCTGTCGAGCGCGGCGAGTGGTTCGTCCATCAGCAGCAGTTTCGGACTGGTCAGCAGCGCACGGGCGATACCGACGCGCTGGCGTTCGCCGCCCGATAAATGCTGCGGATGACGCCCAAGCAAGTGGCCGATACCCAGCAGTTCGGTGGCTTGTGCCATGTCGACCCGGCGTGCGGATTTGGCGATGCGCTTGAGACCAAATTGCAGATTGGCCTGCACCGACAGGTGTGGAAACAGGCTGGCCTCTTGAAACACATAACCCAGTGCGCGTTTGTGCGGCGCCACGAAAATGCCGTTGTCGCTGTCGTGCCAGACTTCGTCGTTGATGCGGATGAAGCCTTGCTCTGCACGTTCCAGCCCGGCGATGCAGCGCAGGCAGGTGGTTTTGCCCGAGCCGGAATGACCGTACAGCGCGGTGACGCCGCGCCCCGGCAAATGCAGGTCGACGTCCAGATTGAAGCCGGGATAAGCGACTTTCAGGCGTGCATCAATCATCGATCAGCTCCAGCCAGCGCGGGTTTTGCGGCTGGAATAGAGCGCCAGCAACACCAGAAACGAGAACACCAGCATCGCGCCGGCCAGCCAGTGGGCCTGGGCGTATTCCATCGCTTCGACGTGGTCGTAGATTTGCACCGAGACCACGCGAGTCTTGTCGGGGATGTTGCCGCCAATCATCAGCACGACGCCGAACTCACCGACGGTATGTGCGAAGCCGAGGATCGCCGCGGTGATAAAGCCGGGGCGGGCCAGCGGCACAATCACGCTGAAAAAAGTGTCCCACGGATTAGCACGCAAGGTCGCGGCTACTTCCAGCGGGCGAGTGCCAATGGCGCAGAACGCGTTTTGCAACGGTTGCACCACGAACGGCATGGAGTAGATCACCGAACCGATCACCAGCCCCGTGAAACTGAACGTCAGCGTGCCGAGCCCTAGCCATTGGGTGAACTGGCCGACAACACCGTGCGGCCCCATCAGCAATAGCAGATAGAAGCCGATCACGGTCGGCGGCAGCACAAGGGGCAGGGCGACGATTGCTCCGATCGGGCCGCGCAGCCACGAACGGGTGCGCGACAACCACAGGGCAATCGGAGTGCCGACAACCAGCAGGATCGCGGTGGTCAGGGACGCCAGTTTCAGGGTCAGCCAGATCGCCGCGAAGTCGGCACTCGAGAGCGACATTTAGAGCTGATAACCGTACGATCTGATGATCGCGGCGGCTTTCGGGCCTTTGAGGTAGTCAACCAGGGCTTGGGCGGCAGCGTTGTTTTTGCCTTTGTTCAAGATCACTGCGTCCTGTTTGATCGGGTCGTGCATGGTGGCCGGAACAATCCACGCTGAACCGCTGCTGACTTTGCCGTCCTTGTAGATCTGTGACAGCGCAACGAAGCCCAGTTCGGCATTACCCGTGGAGACGAACTGGTAAGCCTGAGTAATGTTCTGGCCTTCAACGATCTTGGCCTGGGTGGCTTCGCCCAGTTTCAACGTTGCCAACACTTGTGTAGCGGCGAGGCCATAGGGTGCCGTTTTGGGGTTGGCGATGGACAGATGCTGGTATTCGTTGTTCTTCAGCACATCGCCTTTGGCGTCGACATATCCTTCTTTGGCCGACCACAGCGCGAGTGTGCCGATGGCATAAGTGAAGCGCGATCCCTTGACGATTTCGCCTTCGTTCTCAAGTTTTTCCGGTGTGGTGTCGTCCGCCGAGAGGAACACTTCGAAGGGAGCGCCGTTCTTGATCTGAGTGTAGAGCTGGCCTGTAGCGCCGTAGGCGGCGACCAGTTTGTGCCCGGTGTCTTTTTCGAAGTCGGCGGCAATGGCCTTGATCGGCGCGGTGAAGTTGGCGGCGACGGCAACCTGGACTTCATCAGCCTGGACTGCGCCGATGGCGAAAACCGCGAGCAAAGAGGCCAGGCAGGCAGGGACTAAACGTGAGGCACGAGTGATCATGTAACAGCTCCGTTGTAGGCGTGTGCAGAGGGTAGCTATTGCGCCGTTGCAATGAGTAAAAACGCTATATAGCGAAATATATAGCGAATTGCCGCCAAACGGAAAGTGCAGGTGAAAAACAGGGTGAGGACTTGCGTTCATCACCCTGATCTTCTTCACCGATGAGCCAGTTTGGTCAACGCCCCTTCGGCGAGTTGCCGAGTCAGTTCGGCACTGCTGACGTCCTGCCCCAGAGTAAAAGCCTGGCCAGCCCAGAGGTTGGCGAACTGCGCCTCATCTTTGGCCCGCAGTGGCATCAGTGCACCACCGGCCAACGGAAAGGCTGGCGCTGTGGGCGACATCGGCCCCAGTTCACGCATGACGCGGTTGAGAATGCCGCGGGCCGGGCGCCCGGTAAAAATGTTGGTGACGGCGGTTTCGCTTTCTTTGGCGGTGCGCAGAGCCCTGTGATGCGCGGCGCTGACGTTAGCTTCCGGGGTAAACAGGTACGCGGTGCCCACCTGAACCGCAGATGCGCCCAGCATAAACGCCGCCGCCACGCCACGAGCGTCGGCGATCCCACCGGCGGCAATCACCGGCACCTTCACCGCGTCGACCACCTGCGGCACCAGGGCGAAGGTGCCGACCTGGGTGTTCAGATCTTCGCTGAGAAACATCCCGCGATGTCCACCGGCCTCGTAGCCCATGGCGATGATCGCGTCACAACCGTTCTGCTCCAGCCAGAGGGCTTCATCGACGGTGGTGGCCGAAGACAGTATTTTCGCCCCGGTGGCTTTCACCCGATCCAGCAAGGATTTTTCCGGCAGGCCAAAGTGGAAGCTCACCACCTCAGGCCGGAACTCCTCCAGCACTTCGCACGCTGCCGCATCGAACGGCGCCCGGTTGGACACCGGTGTTGGCGCATCGAAGTCGACGCCCAGTTCGCGGTAGTACGGCTCCAGCCGGTGCTTCCAGTCGCGCGCGCGTTGCTCATCGACGGCGGGTGGCTGATGACAGAAGAAATTCACGTTGAAAGGTTTGTCGGTGTGCTGGCGAATCGTTTTCAGCGCTTCACGCAATTGCTCAATGCTCAGCATTGCCGCTGGCATCGAGCCAAGGCCACCGGCGTTGCACACGGCGATCACCATGGATGAATTCGTGGCGCCGGCCATCGGGCCTTGGATGATCGGCCATGCAGTGCCGAGCAAATTGATAATGCGGGTATCTGGCCATTGGCTCATGGGCACGGCTCTCCGAACGATGAAACGGGGCAAGGCCGGTTTTTTTAACAGCAAAACCGGACTCAGGGCCACTCTGAAATTCAGAACATCGCGCAGCGCAGTCGCTCAGCGCGGGTGGTGACCGATGCGCGAATTGGCAGAAAGTCGTGTGTGGCAACGCTCCGAGATGTGGTATTTGAAGGCTACGACAACCCTAAATCCATCCATGAGAGGCCATCATGTTCAACGGTATTCTGATCGACAAAGACGACAGCGGTTATCGCGCCAACCTGCAGCAGATCAACGAAGAGCACTTGCCCGAAGGCGATGTGACCGTAAACGTTGCGTACAGCACGCTCAATTTCAAGGACGGGCTGGCGATCACCGGCAACGGCCCGGTGGTGCGCAAGTTCCCGATGGTGCCGGGTATCGATCTGGCAGGCACGGTCGAGTTCAGTTCGCACCCGGACTATAAAGTGGGCGATCAGGTACTGCTCAATGGCTGGGGGGTGGGCGAAGGCCATTGGGGCGGACTGGCGCAGAAAGCGCGACTCAAGGGGGATTGGCTGATTCCGTTGCCCAAAGCCTTTAGCGCCGCGCAAGCCATGGCCATTGGCACGGCAGGTTACACGGCAATGTTGTGCATTATGGCGCTGGAGCGTAACGGCGTGACGCCGCAGCAGGGCGAGGTGCTGGTCACTGGCGCCAATGGTGGCGTTGGCAGTTTTGCTATCGCGTTGCTGAGCAAGCTCGGTTATCAGGTGGTGGCGTCCACGGGGCGGGTGTCTGAGCACGAATATCTGAAACAGTTAGGCGCAAGCGAAATCATCGACCGTGCAACCCTGTCCGAGCCGGGCAAACCACTGGCCAAGGAGCGTTGGGCGGGAGTGATCGACTCGGTCGGCAGCCACACATTGGCGAATGCCTGCGCCAGCACGCGCTCTGAAGGCACGGTCGCTGCGTGCGGTTTGGCCCAGGGTATGGACTTTCCGGCCTCGGTGGCACCGTTCATTTTGCGCGGTGTGACCCTGGCCGGCATCAACAGTGTGACCCAGCCCAAAGCGCGTCGACTGGAAGCATGGGATCGCCTGGCCAAGGATCTGGACTTTGCCTTGCTGCCCTTGATCAGCCATGAAATCGCCTTGAGCGAAGCCATCGATGCGGCGCCCAAATTGCTCGCCGGACAGCTTCGCGGCCGGGTTGTAGTCGACGTCAATCGCTAGGATTGCGTTTCACGCTCAAGCAATTGGCGTTTGCGCTCGACACCCCAGCGATAGCCCGAAAGATTGCCATCGCTGCGCACCACGCGGTGGCAAGGGATCGCCACGGCCAAGCGATTCGCGCCGCACGCCTGAGCGACGGCGCGCATGGAGGTCGGCGCGCCGATGCGCTGGGCAATATCGGCGTAACTGGCGGTGCTGCCGACCGGAATTTCCCGCAACGCCTGCCATACACGTTCCTGAAACGCCGTGCCGCGCACGTCCAGCGGCAGATCCAGACCAATCGCCGGGGCTTCGATAAACCCCACGACTTTGGCGATCAACTGTTCAAATCCAGCATCGGCGCCGATCAGGTTCGCCTTGCGAAACTTGTCTTGCAGATCGCACACCAGTTGGTGCGGATCATCGCCCAATAGAATGGCGCAAACTCCGCGCTCGCTTTGCGCCACCAGAATCGCCCCAAGCGAGCATTGGCCAACGGCGAAACGAATGTCGTTATTCTGCCCGGCGGCACGGTAGTCAGCCGGTTTCATTCCCAGCAATTGATCGGCGGATTCATAAAAGCGGCTGTTGGAGTTGAAGCCCGCATCGTAAAGCGCATCGGTCACCGAGCCACCATTGGACAGACGCTCACGTACTTTGCGTGAACGATGGGCGGCGGCGTAGTCCTTGGGCGTCAAACCTGTTGCAGCTTTGAATACTCGATGGAAATGAAACGGGCTCAGTCCCGCTGTCTTCGCCAGTTCGTTGAGCGCGGGCAAGGTTTCGGCGCACTCGATTTGCCGACAGGCCGCCGCGACTGTGGCGGCGTGCTGCGCGCTCACTTCGCTCTGATCTTTACTTGCGCGCTTACTGGGGCGATAACCGGCGGCTTCAGCTTGCTGCGCAGTATCGAAAAACTCGACATTCTGCGGCTTGGGCAATCGCGCATGGCTGCTTGGGCGGCAATAGATGCCCGTCGTTTTCACCGCGTAGACAAATTGTCCGTCCGCTTGTGGATTGCGCGCAACGACAGCAGCCCAGCGTGGATCGTCTTCAGTGGTGGGACGGGGCGAGAGCGTTTCCATGATCGATAGTCCGTTGACCTGTTTGATTCAGATTAACCGCAGTCGCCAACCCCAACACTCCGAGCCTTGCGGTCAAATTCTCAACGATCAGCCGGCGAGTCGAAAGGTCAGATTGATGCGCTGCTCACCCAACTGTGGATGCTGGCCGTGCTTGATCGGCAATACACCGTGAAAGCGCAATCGATCAACGCCACCCCAGATCACCATATCACCGTGCAGCAGAGGGATTCGCCGGCTCCTGTCGTTACGGTTGAAACCGCCGAATAGAAACATGGCCGGCAACCCTAGCGACAAAGAAACGATCGGCGCAGCGTAGGCTCTTTCGTCTTTGTCTTGATGCAATGACATCTTGGCGCCGGGGACATATTGGTTGATCAGGCAGGAGTCCGGGTAAAAGTCGGCAAATCCCGCACGCTCGGCGGCGCAGTGCGCAAGGTCGGACAATATCAAGGGCATGTCCGGCCAGGGCTGGCCGCTGAGTGGGTCGACGCTTGAATAGCGATAGCCGCTGCGATCGGTGATCCAGCCCAGGTGCCCGCAACTGCTGGTGCCCACCGACATGCTGAAACCGCCCGGTGTGACCATGTGGCGCAATGGCGCTGCCGCCAGAATCGCGGCCAATACCGGTAACAGTTGATCGACTATGGGCAGGGCAAACCCACGCAGCAACCACGATTGCTCGCCGATCTGCTCGGCGCGGGGTTGCTGCTCAGGTTCGTGATCGGCGAATAGATCAAAATGGCTCGGTTGCATGCGGGTCACAAAGTGTCGTGGACGCTAGCGGTCGAATTCTGGCGAAAGGTTACAGCGCTTTGCTGACGGCGATATCGCTGACTACGTCAGCCTGGTCGTGAATTGCACTCAGCGCTGCCTTGGCTTCTTCTTCTGTACCGTTTTCCAGTTGAGCGAACTCGAAGCGCCGCTCACCGTTGAGTTTGTACTTGATGACGTATTTGGTCGTTTGGGCCACGGTCATGTTTACCTGCCTGAAAGGGTGGGGCAGCTCAGCTGAGTTTGGTGCTGGAGCGGCGGATGATCTTGATCGAGTGAGTCAGCGTCGGCTTGCGGGTAACGCTGATTGGGCGACGGTTGACGGTGTCGATGGTGATGTTCCAGAAACCGGTGCTCGGCGCCGTAATGCGGGCCGGGAAGGTGTCGAAAGCGCCGCCGTGATAGGTGTGGCGACCACCATTTTTAAAGCTGCGAAAGTTGGCGTCGTTCATCAGACGGATGTTGCAGGTTTGCGAGCATTGGATGACGACGATGTCGTCTTCGTTGAGGTGCTCGCGCTGGTGAATAAATTTCATGGGCGCCTCCGGAAGGGCTTTTTCTACAAAATCAAAACGATAGCTTGTTAATGGGCGCAGTTTATCAGCCCGCACGGGTTATTATCTGGCCGTCGGACGTTGGATTGACAATTTTGAACACATATTCGCGATTGGATGCGGGTTAAATGCAAGAGACCTCGGAGAAAAACGGCATTTGTGCTGTCGGACGGTCTTTAACGGAGGTTTTGTATGAAGTGGGGTGTGGTGTGTCTGCCGTTGGTTTTGGCTGTAGGTGGTTGCGCAAGTGTTTCCGAAATCAATGAAACACTGCCGACCATGAGCGTGATCTCCGGCAAGAAGCCCCATGAGTACGCTCAATGCCTGGCCGAAAAACTGGCCGATAGCCGTGGCGCGCTGCAAGTGCAGGCGCACAAGGATGGGGTTCGAGTCATCGTTCCCGGGAAATTGTCCACGGGCGCGGCGGCCGTGTTTGACATCGAAGATCGCTCCGGCGGCAGCAGCATCAAGCTGCACGAGCGCATGTCCAATGTACCCGTGCGCCCACGTGATGTGCGTAACGCTGCCAACGCGTGTATTTCCGGCTGATAGACTACGGGTCATCAGCATCAATGCCGTCACAGTCATGCTGTGACGGCATTTTCATTTCTGGAGTTGCGATGAAGCGAGAGCAAGTACGAGAGCGCCACGCAGAGGGCCTGATCTCTGCCACCCATGTAATTCAGAACCCGGCGAATTCGGGCGAGTGGATCGTGTTTTTCAAGAAAAGCGCTGGGCGCAGTTATTTCCTGGTGGACGATAACGACGAAGTCGAGTCTTTCAATCGGCTTGACGATCTGATCGAAGTTGTACGCGGACTCGGGATCAAGTTCGCCGAAATCCACATGTAAGGTCTATTTGCAGACCACTACCACGCTGCGGTTTTTGTAGTTGCCGACATCGATACCCAATGTCTTGTCGCTTTCCTTCGAAGCTGGCGTGCCGTCCGTACCGACGATGCGATACCCGGTGCCCGCACAGGAGGCATCGGCCTTTTCATAGCAAGTGGCCCAGGAATTGGCTTCGCCGGAGCACTCGATGGTCAGGCCCTGTTCGCCGTTGTTCAGGTAAGTGGTTTGGGAGGTGGCACAACCGGTCAGGGCCAGTACCGCAATCAGTGGCAAAAAGCTGTTCAGGTTCATATTTGTCGTCTTTAACGAGGGGGACTAGACGCTCTGACAGCGCTGGTATGAAAAGGTTATAGCGATAGGCCACTTGTTTGCAGGCGAGCACAAAAAAGCCCTGCGCAAGGGCAGGGCTCCGGGGGAGGGCGCAGCAGATCAGTCCTGATCTTTGCCACGGCGCTTCGCCGATGCGGGAGTGTCCGTGAACACCGACGCGACATCAGTCGCCAGTTGTTCACTGTCGAAAGGCCCAGCGATGTGTTCGCCATTGGTGGTGGTCAGATTCCACTTGCCGTCTTTCTTGTCGATCACGTACCCGTTGATGATTTTTACCGCGGCCATCTATCTGTCTCGTTCGCTGGTTCAAAGGCGCCATGATACCGGCAAATGCTCGCATTGGGGGGCGATGAGCGTATGGTGATTCGGCTTGTCGGCATCTTTGAGCTACGCTGATCTGGCTACGCAAGATGCCGATGGAACTATCGGCGAGAATATTTCTCTATGATGGCATCGGTTAGCCAGTGCGGGGCATTGTAAGGTGCACGCCGCCTGATTAGACTGCGCCGAAACTCGTACACACAGCCCTTTCAAGGACTTATATGATCAAGAAATGCTTGTTCCCAGCAGCCGGTTACGGTACTCGCTTCCTGCCAGCGACTAAAGCCATGCCTAAAGAAATGCTGCCGGTGGTAAACAAGCCACTGATCCAGTACGGCGTTGAAGAAGCTCTGGACGCTGGCCTGACGGAAATTTCGATCGTTACCGGTCGTGGCAAGCGCGCTCTGGAAGACCACTTCGACATCAGTTACGAGCTGGAAAACCAGATCAAAGGCACCGACAAGGAAAAATACCTGGTCGGCATCCGCAAATTGCTGGACGAGTGCTCGTTCTCCTACACTCGTCAGACCGAAATGAAAGGCCTGGGCCACGCGATCCTCACCGGTCGCCCGCTGATTGGCGACGAACCGTTTGCCGTGGTGCTGGCGGACGACCTGTGTGTCAACCTTGAAGGCGACGGCGTACTGACCCAGATGGTCAAGTTGTACAAGCAGTTCCGCTGCTCGATCGTGGCCATCCAGGAAGTCGATCCGCAAGAAACCAACAAGTACGGCGTGATCTCCGGCGAGATGATTCGCGACGACATCTACCGCGTTCACAGCATGGTCGAGAAGCCAAAGCCGGAAGACGCTCCGTCGAACCTGGCGATCATCGGTCGTTACATCCTGACTCCGGACATCTTCGACCTGATCGAGCAAACCGAGCCAGGCAAGGGTGGCGAAATTCAGATCACCGATGCTTTGATGAAACAAGCCCAGAACGGCTGCGTAATGGCCTACAAGTTCAAAGGCAAGCGTTTCGACTGCGGTGGCGCTGAGGGCTACATCGACGCGACGAACTTCTGCTTTGAAAACTTCTACAAGACTGGCAAGGCTTACTGATTGTTCGGCTGGCTAGACATGAAAACGGCACCTTCGCAGACTGTGTGAAAACCTAGCAATCTGCGCAGCGCTCAATGAAAATGCTCCGTATCGAAAGATACGGAGCATTTTTCGTTATGGCTTACATCCAAGGAGAGTCTCGCAGCCAGACCAGCC
>NZ_CAXAPL010000050.1:0-41505 GCF_963970845.1 Pseudomonas sp. RA_105y_Pfl2_P56 | reverse complement strand
GGAAGACAGCAATGAATCAGTTTGCGATTCTTTATGGAGATCGATTTACCAGGTTGAACTGGTGAAAGAAGGGCTTGCCTTACGGCAGGCCGTTACCGGCCCGCACACAAAAAATCTGACACTCCCGGCTAAAGCGCCCCATCGCCCCGGGGTTGACACTGACCTCTGCCATGTTGCAGACCCGGATCGGTCAGCAACAGCACCCTCTGGCCAGTTACATGGATGCAAACAAAATTGTCTATCTGCTCGGAGGTGTTCAAACTGATGCTCTGGGGCAAACAACGCTGTTCATCATAAGAGAGCGCTGATCAGAACGATTAAGCGACCCGCCCGGCAGAAAACACATAACACTAACTCTGCGTCATATCCTTCCAGACCACGCTTGCGAAAAACAGCGCACGATCGTCAGCTGCTGCGAAAAAAACAAAAAACAAAAAACAAAAAAACTTATTGCATCAAATACCAGCTTTACCGCAGCAGCGCCCAGCGATACTTTTCAAGTTAAACATCACCAACAAGGAAGTTTAGATGTCAACGCCCATCCCGGTTGAAAAAACCTACCCACAAGATGACGCTATCGCCGTTTTCGATATGGGAATTCATGCCAACGAACGAACCGCCTCGACGATGGACTTCGAAGCTGACATCGACAACGATGGTAATAATACGACGCCCGAGAACAGTCGACGTAAACCCGGTCAACTCAAGATGCTCGACGATCTGTTCGGCCCTTTTAAAATAGGCCCCTACACAATAACTCGACGCGGCCTGGATGCTTTGGGTGCGACTATTGATGGTCAACCGCTGACTGGCCATAACACTCAGTTTCGTACACCCCCTCGATCATTCGTAAACTCCCTGCAACTGAGCTACCCCGAAATCGAGAAACGCATGAAAATTTCTACTTTCGGCGGTGACTATCTACTCCCCTCACTGCTGTTCGAGATGGCCAACTTGCGCCCGCCCACTGCTCCTCCGGTAATAAGAGAAGAAGCCGGTGTGAAAGTCGAGGAAGGTGGCTACCACAAAAAAATGTCTCGGCTTCTGAACTCGGCCCAAAATCTTGATCTGCGAGTGGCTTACTCAAAAAAGAAAAGCAGTCCAAGCTGGATCATCATCAAAAATCATTCCACCGTCGGCGCAAGCGTAGGTATTCAGGCCTTCGGCATCTTCATGGGCATTCGGGGTATTTACGATGCCGTCCAGAAGAATGAGAAGGATGAAATCATTTTCAACAGTGTCGGTGTCGGGGTGGAAGTCGGGTCGATTGTCACGGACATTGCCCTCACCAAAGCCGGGCAGCGCATGCTTGAGGCTGGCAATGGTGCGATGAAGGACTTCGTCAAAACCAGATCCGGAATCAGATTGAGCCGCTCAGGCGGGCTTGCTGGGGGAGCGCTGACGTTACCGTTCGATATCTATAGCGCAGTCAAAGAGTTCAATGCCGCCAGCAATAAAACCGGCAAAGAAGCCATGGATCATTACGTCAGCGGAGGTTTGAATGTTGCCAGTGCTGCCATGACCGTCATTCTGGGGGCCGCCGCCATGGCCGGCTTCTCTGCCGCAGGCCCCGTCGGCCTTGCATGTGGTCTATTCATGGCCATCGGCTCACAAATCTACGGGGCAGTTCGTGTGGTTGACGAAATCGACGACTACATTGAGCTGACCGCTGAGGAGCGCTTGCGTACCGGATGGTTCTCGTTTGTGCCGTTGATGGAAATCGATCAAGACATCAAGAATCGCTACGAACTTGCCAAAGCAAAAATCGAAACTGCCAAGCGGTTGCATACGGCAGCCAGAAACATGCTTGACCAGACACATAAGGACACCACTGAGGCCATCGTACATGGCAACTACGAAGACAGACTGAAGAAAAGAAGAGTGCAAGCAAGAAAATGGGGGCTGGATATCATGCCGATCGTCTACGTACCTGAAGTAGTGGGTCTGGCCGATACGATTGATGCACGAAACGGCGTCACCGCGCAAACGCCCGGCGCAGTACTCGGCTCCCCAGGGGAAAATAAAGGTGTTATCTGGCTGATGGGTGAGGGAGACGACACGATTATCGGGGTCGAAAAAAAACCCAATAACTTTTGTTACGGATCGGGGACAAAGAATCTGACAGGGGGTGATAAAGATGACAAATTCGTCGCCGAGAATGCGGCTCAAGTGCTCGAAAGCAATATCGAAAGTGCTGAGTTTTCCACACTTAAGGGTGGTGCAGGCAGCGACACGTTGATTCTTGAGGGCGAACAGTTGTTTCGTACATCCGGTCGGGGCATCGATGTCGACCTGTCGGCGGGCACCTTGCGGGTCTTCACACCCGGTCCGGAACCGTGGATTGAAGGCTCAAAAAAATATTCCTTGAAAGCACAACTCGACAGTATTGAAAATGTGGAAACCCTGCCAGGCGGAACGAGTATTGTCACTGGCACGGATGAATCCAATGTAATCAAGTCCAGAGGCAATGACAAAATCTACGCCGGTGCGGGTAATGACCAAATTTACCTGCTGGGTGGTGGGTCCGCATTCGGCCAATCCGGAGCGGATTTTTATTATGTGGCGCTGGCGGAGGGCTCAGTAGGCATTACAGAAGATGGTGTTGAGGAAAGTATTATCTCGCTGGGCTGGAGAATGGATCATATTGAGAAATGGGAATTGCGCAGGCACCGTCTCATTATCATATTAAAGTTCGATTTTCATTATGGGCGCCGCTACAAGGTATGCATCGATGACGTTTACAAAGAGTCTGGCGAACATCGAGCCCTGAAAAACAACAAACTGACCATTATTACCAGGGATGGTTATTATCTGAAGCCTGACCTTCCTGAAACAATAGAACACTACAACCCCATTGAAATCAAAGCCGAAATCATCAAAGCCGGCCGCCCGGAGAACACGGTCATCCTCCACAAATCCCTGTGCAGTGTTCCTACCGACCGCAACACACACTATTACGTTCAGCGTTTTAACTCACACACTCAATTCGTAACCGAACGCAACCCCAGCTCTTATTACGGCACTCGTATATTCCTCGACTATGACAGTTCCGAATTGACGAGCGCCCATGTGGCATTTGCGACAACACCATCCATAGAGATGAACAAGGCAGCCGACAAAAACAAAGTCAACGTTTCATGTGATTTCCTGTTTTACTTTGGAAAAAATCTGCTGCAGATTTCCGGATTTGGACAATATACGGAAACCACACTCGACGCCGCACTCAAACAAGCCATGGAAAAAGTGTCCATTCATGGATACATGCTGGTGTTCAGGGATGAAAAAGCCCACACCCTTAACCTTGAGAAACAATACGCCATCCCACCGAAACACTATAAGCATAGCGTCAGCGGAAATACGCTTACCAGCCACGACTACCGTTTTCCGTTACGAATGAAAGACGATGCAGTTTTTGAACTTCCCGAAACCGAGACGCTGGAGGTGGACCGTTTGGTTCGTTGCGCCACGGTACTACCTGTGAGCGAACAGATAGCCATCGACAACATAGAGGGTGCGGGAGGCGTCCATATTCTTCATCTGTCTGACAATAGAGTTTTACGAGTTTCGACTCCCGGCGGGCTGGCCAACGCCAAAGACAGGTTGAGAAACTCGACGACCTGGGAACTTGATGCCACTGAACTCAGCGAATTCACAATCAGCCTGGCAAATAACAAACTGTATATTGGAACGACTACGATTCATGTACCTCAATATTCGCATCCCGAAGACCTTATTGACGAAATCCTCGTGATTGCGCCAATGGGCGTCATTTATACCGTCAATCTCATTTTTGAAAATTTTTCCATTATCGGTCTGGACGCTCGTTTTTTTGTGCCACCAGTCGATGCTGAAACCGAGCTTCCCAAGGAACTTTCTGCCATTAAACAACGCGAACTCCCGGTCAAGCACATTGCAATGAATGATGGCAGTACCGGAAAACTAAAATTCAACATACCGGAGCGCAAGTGGATTCTAGACAGCAATAAGTCTCGAAAAATAAGTTACTCCGACCTGAAAGTATTTAATCAATGCCCCCATCAGACTCCAGATCTATTCAAGATTTCACTGCCTGATCATTGATACTGATGTTCTTCCGGCGCGTCGCTGGGAGAACATTCAGAATATCTCAAAGGGTGCTGTCAGGTGAGCGGTACGATTGCACTCACCTGGCGAAAAAAAGCCCGCAGTGTGAGCGGGCAAAAGACCAAAGAAGCTATATGCGCAGTCGCTTCCCGGTAGGGGCAGCTGCTTGGGGGTCAGCTGCCCCGATAGGTGGAATAGCTGTAAGGCGAAATCAACAATGGCACATGGTAGTGATCCTGCTCGGCTGAGATGCCGAAGCGCAGCACGACCACGTCCAGAAATGCCGGCTCAGGCAACTGAACGCCACGGGCGCGGTAGTAGTCGCCCGCATGGAACTGGACCTGATAAACCCCGCTACGATAGTCATCGCCTTGCAGCAGCGGCGCATCAACCCGGCCATCGCTGTTGGTGAGTGCACTGGCGACCAATTCCAGGTGCGAACCTTCAACGCGGTAGAGCTCGACCTTGATCGAGCTGCCCGGGCAACCGTGTGCAGCGTCCAATACGTGAGTTGTCAAACGTCCCATTGATTCTGCGCGCCTGGCCGCAAAGAGCAGTCAGACTTCGCGCCTCCCGAAGTCAGGTGAAAAGGAGACCGCACCGATTCGGAGCACGAAAAGTTGCGGCGAGCGACTGATTAAGACACTTTTCAAAAAAATTGTACACAATAAAAACGACATTTTTCACTTCACCCCCGACACTCGGGCGTTTGCCCAGGATCTGCCCCCTACGCACTTATCTATTGAGCCTGCGATCCATTAGCTGACTGACCAGGCAGGTTTCTTGCAGGCTCACGCCATTGGCCGTAAAAGATGACAGTCGGTGAAAAATGCAAAAAATCAGGCTTACAAATTGAGAATAAAGTTGTATACAATCAGCCCATCGCTGTGACGCCAGCCTGCCAGGCCGCCACACAACTCTGTCAACGAATAAGAAGGAAGACTGCAGTGAGCGCTGACTACCCACGCGACCTGATCGGTTACGGCAGTAACCCTCCTCACCCACACTGGCCGGGCAATGCCCGCATCGCCCTGTCGTTCGTACTCAATTACGAAGAAGGCGGCGAGCGCAACATTCTGCACGGCGACAAAGAATCCGAAGCCTTCCTGTCTGAAATGGTTGCCGCTCAGCCGCTGCAAGGCGCGCGCAACATGAGCATGGAATCGCTTTACGAGTATGGCAGCCGCGCCGGCGTCTGGCGGATCCTCAAGCTGTTCAAGGCATTCGACATTCCGCTGACCATCTTCGCCGTTGCCATGGCCGCCCAGCGCCATCCGGATGTGATCCGTGCGATGGTCGATGCCGGCCACGAGATCTGCAGCCACGGCTATCGCTGGATCGACTACCAGTACATGGATGAAGCGCAGGAACGCGAGCACATGCTCGAAGCGATCCGCGTCCTCACCGAAATCACCGGCGAACGCCCACTGGGTTGGTACACCGGTCGCACCGGCCCGAACACCCGTCGCCTGGTGATGGAAGAAGGTGGTTTCCTCTACGACTGCGACACCTACGACGACGACCTGCCTTACTGGGAACCGAACAACCCGACCGGCAAGCCGCATCTGGTGATCCCGTACACCCTCGACACCAACGACATGCGCTTCACCCAAGTGCAGGGTTTCAACAAGGGTGACGATTTCTTCGAATACCTCAAAGACGCGTTCGATGTGCTGTACGCCGAAGGCGCCGAAGCACCGAAGATGCTCTCGATCGGTCTGCACTGCCGTCTGATCGGCCGTCCGGGTCGCCTCGCATCGCTCAAACGCTTTATCGAATACGCCAAAAGTCATGAACAGGTGTGGTTCAGCCGCCGCGTCGACATCGCACGTCACTGGCACGAAACCCACCCGTACCAAGAGGCCGCCCAATGAGCCGCTTTCAAACCCTGCAACCGTCGACCCTGAGCCGCGACGCCTTCGTCAAAGCCTTCGCCGACATCTACGAACATTCGCCATGGGTGGCCGAGAAGGCCTATGACCTGGGCGCGGACGCTTCGATCGACGAGATCGAAACCCTGCACCAGCGCATGAGCGACATCCTGTTGAGCGCCGATCATGCCAGCCAACTGGCACTGATCAACGCTCACCCGGACCTGGCCGGCAAAGCTGCCGTTCAGGGCCAGTTGACCGCGGCCAGTACTGAAGAACAGTCGGGCGCGGGGATTCACCAATGCACGGCCGAAGAGTTCCAGCGCTTCACCGAGCTGAACGACGCCTACAAAGCCAAGTTCAAGTTTCCCTTCATCATGGCGGTAAAAGGCAGCAACCGGCATCAGATCCTCGCAGCGTTCGAAACGCGCATTCACAACTCGGTCGACACCGAATTCAAATGCGCGCTGGCGCAGATCAACAAGATCGCCCTGTTCCGTTTACTGACTCTTTAGCAAGCCTGGCCCGAGCATGGCAGACGCGGAGAATGCCCAGGGCCTCGCAAGCATCCCCAGCCAACTTATTAAAGGCAGACAAGAAGAATGAAAGCTTACGCCGTACCTTTCGAGAAGTTCGTCAACCTGGCCGATGCCCGTCTGGGCACCAAAATCATCTCGGTCACCGATGACTGGTTCGCAGACGCCAATCGTCTGTTCCAACCGACCCCGGCCGTGTGGAAGGAGGGCGTGTTCGATGACAACGGCAAGTGGATGGACGGCTGGGAATCGCGTCGCAAGCGCTTTGAAGGCTACGACAGCGCGGTGATTCGTTTGGGCGTACCGGGCTCGATCAAAGGCGTGGACATCGACACTTCATTCTTCACCGGCAACTTCCCGCCATCGGCCTCGCTGGAAGCGTGCTTCCTGGCCTCGGGCGAGCCTGACGAAAACACCCAGTGGACCGAAGTGCTGTCGGCCGTCGAGCTGCAGGGCAACAGCCACCACTACCACGAAATCAGCCACGACCAAGCGTTCAGCCACCTGCGCTTCAACATCTACCCGGACGGCGGCGTAGCCCGTCTACGCGTGTATGGCGTGCCGTTCCGCGACTGGTCTGCTGTTGGCGACAACGAGCAAGTCGACCTGGCTGCAGCCCTCAACGGTGGCCGCGCCCTCGCCTGCTCCGATGAACACTTCGGCCGCATGAGCAACATCCTCAACCCGGGCCGTGGCATCAACATGGGCGACGGCTGGGAAACTGCACGTCGTCGTACTCCGGGCAATGACTGGGTCATCGTTGCGCTGGGTCACCCGGGCGAGATCGAAAAAATCATCGTCGACACCCTGCACTTCAAGGGCAACTACCCGGACACCTGCTCGATCCAGGGCGCATTCGTGAAAGGCGGCACCGACAGCCAGATCGAAACCCAGTCGCTGTTCTGGCGCGAACTGCTGCCAAGCCAGAAGCTGGAAATGCACGCCGAACACACCTTCGCCGAGCAGATCAAGGCACTGGGCCCAATCACTCACATTCGTCTGAACGTGTTCCCTGATGGTGGCGTGAGTCGCCTGCGCGTACTGGGCAAGGTCGCTAAGTAAGCAGTGAAGCCATTCGCGAGCACGCTCGCTCCCACAGGGGATTGCATTCCAAATGTGGGAGCGAGCCTGCTCGCAAAGGCGTCAGAACAGTCAACATAGTATTCGGATAAGAAGAACAGCATGCGCACACTGACGATTGAACCGCTGACCAAAGAAGCCTTCGCCCCTTTCGGTGACGTGATCGAAACCGACGGCAGCGATCACTTCATGATCAACAACGGTTCGACCATGCGCTTCCACAAACTGGCGACGGTCGAAACCGCCCAGCCTGAGGACAACGCGATCATCAGCATCTTCCGCGCCGACGCGCATGACATGCCGCTGACCGTTTGCATGCTGGAACGCCATCCGCTGGGCAGCCAGGCTTTCATTCCGCTGCTCGGCAACCCCTTTCTGATCGTGGTCGCGCCACTTGGCGATGAACCTGTATCAGGCTTGGTCCGCGCCTTCGTCACCAACGGCAGGCAGGGCATTAATTACCATCGCGGCGTCTGGCACCACCCGGTGCTGACGATCGAAAAGCGGGATGACTTCCTGGTGGTTGATCGCAGTGGCACAGGCAATAACTGCGATGAGCATTTTTTCAAAGAGGATGAGCGTTTGATCCTCGCCCCCCACCAATAAGAGAAGGTCTGATCACTCGACAACAAGAGTGACAGGCGAGAGGTAAAGACTGTGGAAGCACATCTGTTGGAATGGCTGAACCTGAGCGTGCGCTGGGTTCACATGATTACTGGCGTGGCCTGGATCGGCGCGTCGTTCTACTTCGTCTGGCTGGAGAACAACCTCAACCGCGTCAACCCGAAAACCGGTCTGGCCGGTGACCTGTGGGCGATCCACGGCGGCGGTATCTATCACCTGGAAAAATACAAACTGGCCCCACCGGCAATGCCGGAAAACCTGCACTGGTTCAAATGGGAAGCCTACTTCACCTGGATGTCGGGTATCGCGCTGCTGTGCGTGGTGTTCTACTCCAACCCGACGCTCTATCTGCTGGCTCCGGGCAGCACGCTGAGCGGCCCTGAAGGCGTGGCCATCGGTATTGGCTCGCTGTTCCTGGGCTGGTTCATCTACTCCTTCCTGTGCGACTCGGCCCTGGGCAAACGCCCTGCTCTGCTCGGTTTCATTCTGTTCGTGCTGATCATCGGCGCGGCGTATGGCTTCAGCAAAGTATTCAGCGGTCGTGGTGCTTACCTGCACGTCGGCGCGATCATCGGCACCATCATGGTCGGTAACGTGTTCCGTATCATCATGCCGGCGCAGCGCGCACTGGTCGCCGCGATTGCCGAGAACCGCACCCCGGACCCGGCGCTGCCCGCCAAAGGCTTGCTGCGTTCGCGTCACAACAACTACTTCACCCTGCCGGTGCTGTTCATCATGATCAGCAACCACTTCCCGAGCACTTATGGCAGCCAGTACAACTGGTTGATCCTGGCCGGGATCGCCGTGTTGGCAGTGTTGGTGCGTCACTACTTCAACACCCGTCACGACAGCCACAAGTTTGCCTGGACACTGCCGGTGGCAGCGGTGGGCATGATCAGCCTGGCTTACGTCACCGGCCCTGCACCGATGACCAGCCCGGACGTGGCCAAGGCGCCTGCGAAAATCGAATACCAGCCGCTGCCGGAAACGGCGCTGGGTGGTGGCGCGAAACCGGCTGAAGCGGCGGCACCTGCAGCTCCGGCTGCCCCTGCTGCACCGGCGCAAGCGTCCAATGCAGGTCCTGCGTTCGACAAGGTGCACAACGTGATCCAGGAACGTTGCGCGGTCTGCCATTCGGCCAAACCAACCAGCCCGTTGTTCAGCGCAGCGCCAGCGGGTGTGATGTTCGACACCCCCGAGCAGATCCGCCAGAACGCGGCGCGGATCCAAGCGCAAGCCATCACCACACAGATCATGCCACTGGGCAACATCACACAGATGACCCAGCAGGAACGTGACCTGATCGGTGCATGGATCGCGCAGGGAGCCCAGACCAACTAAGCCCTGAAAATTTCGCGAGCAGGCTCGTTCCCACAAGGACACCCTTTATCCCTGTGGGAGCTGGCTTGCTCGCGAAAGCGTCGGGGCAGTCAACGTGATGTTGAATGTTATGGCCCCTTCGCGAGCAAGCCCGCTCCCACAGGTTTACCTGATGCAAAGAAACAGCTGTGAGCAACCCGACAGCTGTTCAATCACAAGAATAAAAAAGATCCGAGGTGTTGCATGTCCGAGCTGTCCAAAGCGCGCATCCCCGACGCACCCGCCATTCAGCGTTTGCCCTTTTTGCAACTGATCCTGGTCGGTTTGCAACACGTTCTGCTGATGTACGGTGGCGCCATCGCGGTGCCGCTGATCATCGGACAGGCCGCTGGCCTGAGTCGTGAAGAAATCGCCTTCCTGATCAACGCCGACCTGCTGGTCGCCGGCATCGCCACCATCGTGCAGTCGCTCGGCATCGGCCCGATGGGCATCCGCATGCCCGTGATGATGGGCGCCAGTTTTGCCGCTGTCGGCAGCATGGTCGCCATGGCCGGCATGCCCGGTATCGGTCTGCAAGGGATCTTCGGTGCAACCATCGCCGCTGGATTCTTCGGCATGATCATCGCGCCGTTCATGTCCAAGGTCGTACGCTTCTTCCCGCCGCTGGTGACCGGCACGGTCATCACCTCGATCGGTTTGTCGTTGTTTCCCGTGGCCGTGAATTGGGCCGGTGGCGGTGCCGCTGCTGCGCAATTCGGCTCACCGATTTATCTGGCCATCGCCGCACTGGTGCTGGGCACCATTTTGCTGATCCACCGTTTCATGCGTGGCTTCTGGGTGAATATTTCCGTGTTGATCGGCATGTGCTTCGGCTACGTGTTGTGCGGCGCCATCGGCATGGTCGACCTGAGCGGCATGGCCAACGCGCCATGGGTTCAGTTCGTCACCCCGCTGCATTTCGGCATGCCGAAATTCGAACTCGCGCCGATCCTTTCGATGTGCCTGGTCGTGGTGATCATCTTCGTCGAGTCCACCGGAATGTTTTTGGCACTGGGCAAGATCACCGACCAGGACGTCTGCCCGCGCATGCTGCGTCGCGGTTTGATGTGTGACGCGGCGGCGTCGTTTTTCGCCGGGTTCTTCAACACCTTCACCCACTCCTCCTTTGCGCAGAACATCGGCCTGGTACAGATGACGGGCGTGCGCTGCCGCTCGGTGACGATCGTTGCGGGTGGCTTGCTGATCGTTCTCAGCCTGCTGCCCAAAGCGGCGTTCCTCGTGGCGTCGATTCCACCGGCCGTGCTCGGCGGTGCGGCAATTGCGATGTTCGGCATGGTCGCGGCGACCGGCATCAAGATTCTGCAAGAAGCCGACATCGGTGACCGTCGCAATCAGTTGCTGGTGGCGGTGAGCATCGGCATGGGGCTGATCCCGGTGGTCCGTCCGGAGTTCTTCGCACATCTGCCGATGTGGATGAGTCCGATCACCCATAGCGGTATCGCCATGGCAACCCTCAGCGCACTGACGCTGAACTTGTTGTTCAACATCCTCGGCGGCAAAGAGCGCGCAGTGATCAACGACTGCCACGCACACCAGCACTAACAGCACCCCCGCCTCAAACAATAAAAACAAGAGGGAGCACCCGATGATTCCCACGCAATCGAACTCGCTATTGAGTGGCGACCTGCTCGCCGCCTCCCAAGCCATGGCCGGCGATTTACGGCGGTGGCAGACCAACAGCCTGAGCGACTTGTACGGCAAGAACTTCGGCCAGAAGATCGAGTTCCTGCTGGCGATGACCTACGAGTACGGCGAAGGTGCACTTTTAAGATGACCCGCAACCGTGCCCCATACCTGTTGCCAGTGCTCTGTTGCGGGGCACTTGAGAGCTGGCCGAGGAGTCAGTATTCTCCGCGGCCTCTTGAATTCGGTCTAAAAAAAAGCCCGGATTTAATTTCTGACCGAAAAGCCAACTTATCCCGGCCCCGGTCAGTGCCGAGGCATCCCGAAAACACACTCAATCGACTGTTTTTCAGCAGACGAAAGGGCGTTTTTTTGCTTTTTGAAAGCCTTGGCTCAGCTTTTGCTAACAGCATGAAAGCTGACCGTTTGGATGACTTTTGCAACGAAGAAAAAAGGCGCCACACCAGAGCGCCGATCTTAAAAAAATAAACGTGGAACACCTACTTTGGGAGCAACCGAATGAAACGTATGTGCACCAGCCTGATACTCGCGGGATCCATGCTGGCCGGGGGCCAGGCCATGGCCGATGGTCTGCTGCAGTGGCAAAACAACAGCCTGACCTACCTCTACGGCAAGGACTTCAAGGTCAACCCTGCCATTCAGCAGACCGTGACCTTCGAGCACGCCGACGGCTGGAAGTATGGGGACAACTTCCTGTTCGTCGACAAGATCTTCTATAACGGCAAACCAGACGGCGGTGTCGGCAACAACACCTACTATGGCGAATTCAGCCCGCGCCTGTCGCTTGGCAAGATTCTCGACCAGAAAATCGAGTTCGGCCCGGTCAAAGACGTGCTGTTGGCAATGACTTATGAATTCGGTGAAGGCGACGTCGAGTCGTATCTGATCGGTCCTGGCTTTGACCTGGCGATCCCGGGCTTCGACTACTTTCAGTTGAACTTCTACCAGCGCCACACCGAAGGTTCGCGTCCGGGCGACAACGTCTGGCAGATCACGCCGGTCTGGTCTTACACCATCCCGGTCGGCGATTCGAATATTCTGATCGACGGTTTCATGGACTGGGTGGTCGACAACGATGTCAACCACCGTGGCGAATACCACGCCAACCTGCACTTCAACCCTCAGGTCAAATATGACTTGGGCAAGGCGCTGAATTTCGGCGAGAAGCAGTTGTATGTGGGTGTCGAGTACGACTACTGGAAAGACAAGTACGGGATTGACGACACCCGTGCGTTCACCACCAATCAGAACGTGACCAGCTTCCTAGTGAAGTTCCACTTCTGATCCCGCCGCGTCCTCAGGGGCGCCTTCGCGAACAAGCTCCCACAGTGATCCGTGCCGTTCACAAAACCTGTGGGAGTTCGCCCGCGATGATACCCGCCAAGACAATACAGCGTTCAAACAAAACCAGACCGGCCCTAAAACCGGTTTAATAATGTCAAGGCCGGTTGCACCCACTCAAACCTGAAAATGGCAAACTAAAACATCAACAATAACTTCTGCGCATGTGCAATACATGGCAACAAACCAAAGATATACAGAAGTAAAAACCCAACACTAACATGCCACCCGACGCTCAATATAAAGACCACTCGAATAAGGATATTCAAATGGCCACCCCCTTCCAAGACGCCTCGATACATCATGACGCGGTTATCATAACCGAACTGGAACCTTTGGGCCCCAATCAACACACTGATTCGACTCTTGATCTGAGCAGTGAGACAGATAACGGAAAAAACGCGCCAAGCAGCGAAAAAACAAGCCAACTTAAAATAAACGACCGTATCTTTGGCCCAATTGAAATCGGCCCTATATCCGTAACACGAGTATCCCTTGCAGTATTGGGCGCACGTATTGACGGCCAGCCTTTAAATGGAACAAACACATTCTTCCGCGTACCGAAGCGTTCTTTCATCAACTCGTTACAGTTCAGTTTGAACGATATAGAAAGCATTATGAAATCGGCAACCGGCCGGGACAGTTACTTGTTGCCAGATCTGCTGTTCGAAATGGCCAGTCGGCGACCGATCACTTCTGCGCGATTGATCAGAGAGGACACCGACCGCACTGATGACGCAGGACAACTTCGCAGTAAATTAGAGAAGTTATTGAATTCAACACACAAACTGGATCTACGGCACGCCAACTTACCGAAAAATCCGCCTCATTGGATATCGAAGGCGTGGAGCAATTTCACGCTCGGTTCTAGCGTCGGCATTCAAGCATTCGGAATATTCATGGGAATTCGCGGTTTGTACTACGCGTACAAAGCCCACGATTCTACTGAACTTAAAATCAACGGTGCCGGCCTTCTCGCAGAAGTTGGCTCTATCATCACCGACGTAACAATTACTCAAGAAGCCACGAGAATGCTCAAGGCTGGCCAGAATGCCTTCAAGGATTTTGCCAAGACTCGTACCGCAATCAGATTGAGCCGCTCCGGTGGTTTGGTCGGAGGAGCACTGACCCTGCCGTTCGACATTACCACGGCCGTCAGATCATTCATCGCAGCGGAAAATGCCACTGGCAAGGCAGCGATGGATCTCTATGTCAGTGGTGGCCTGAGTGTCGCCAGCGGGGCGATGACGATCATCCTTGGCTCTGCAGCCATGGCCGGTTTCTCGGCCGCAGGTCCCGTGGGCCTTGCTGCCGGAGCATTGATGGCTTTCGGCTCACAGGTCTATGCCGCTGTACGGATAGTTGATGACATCGATGACTACATCGAACTCACTGTCGAAGAACGCTGGCGCACAGGCTGGTTTGCATTCTGCTTCATGGATCCGGACGAAGATGTCCATAATCGTTTTCTCAGCGCCAAAGCCAAGATCGACCACGCAAAACAATTGAAGCAAACGGCCAGGGCATTGCTCGACGTCCAATTGAAGGACACCACCGAAGCCGTCGTTAACGGTAGTTTCGACGTGGAACTGGAACCAACCCTGGAAGGCCGTCATCACTGGTTAACCAGAAAGTGGGAACGGCATACCGTCATGAAGCCAAAAATAAAGGACGGCAACGACATCATTGACGGCCGAAACGGGGTGACAGCCGAAACGCCCGGTGCTGAACTGGGTATAGCAGGAGCAGAAAAGAGCATCCTGTGGTTCATTGGCGGTGGTGATGACTCCATTGAAGGGGTAGAAAAGAAGCCGAACGCTTTCTACTACGGCGCTGGAAACAAACAACTGACAGGCGGCGAGAAGGATGACTTCTTCGTCTTCCAGGGCGCAAAAATCAATCATCAGGCAACTCTAGAACTTTCTGATCGCTGGACGTTGAAGGGCGGGGCAGGCGACGACTCGTTGATCCTGGGCAGGATTGATTTGAAAAACCATCACCAGAAGCAGCCACAGGCCGGATATGACGTCGACTTGCCGGCCGGTACGGTCCATGCGATCACTGCAGACTCAGCTACAGAAAGCGGGAACAACCGTATCCCGCTCGGCGTTGTCGAGAGCATCGAAAATGTCGAAACCGTAGCGCATGCGTCCAGCACCGTGACCGGAACCCCGGAGCGCAACGTCATCAAGGCCCATGGCGCCGACATCGTCAGAGCGGGGGCAGGAAACGACATCATCCAACTGCTGGCCTCGGGTGCAGAAGCCTGGGGTGATGCCGGCGCAGATGAATATTTCGTTGCCCATGTTCCCGGGCAACTATCCATCACCGAAGACGGTAAAGAGAACAGCATTATTGAACTGGGCTGCCGAAAGGACCTGATAGATGGTTTCGAGGTGAGAGCCGATAACTCTCTGTGGGTCACGTTGAATTTTGATATGGACGATTCGCCGAAAACCCGTGTAGTCATACACGACGTTTATGAAGAAGTAGCGAATAAACGTCAGTTAAAAAACAAGACACTGACATTCGTTACCAAGGACGGCTATCACCTGACCCCGGATCTCCCTGAAACGATAACCTACTCTAAACGCGAATACGTCAAAGCGGTGATCACCCGCCAAGGAAGCCCCATAGAACCGATTATTCTTTACACCCCCGATTGCTTTATCGAGCACCAGAGATTCACCGGTTATTACCTCCCACGCACCGATAAAAACATCATCTTCCGCTCGGTAAAACGCCCCAAAGAAGCCATCAAGCTTTATCTGGATTACGCGAGCACCGAACTGACAAAAGTAGAAGTATCCTACGGTGCCTTTGTGAGTCAAGAAAGCGAGATCGACATTCAATGTGACTTGATCTATACATTCGATGAAAAAAAACTAACACTTCGAAATTTTTCGAGCTTCAAACTGTCGGCAGACATGGGGTTCGCCTTGCAACACATGCGCGAACACCCCAACCAACAATACTTGTTTATTTTCAACGACGGCCTGATGGCCAATGCCGGACTCACCACAACAGAAGAACCTTCGGACTATAAAACATCTGAATTCATGCGCTGGAAACATCTCATTCAGTTGCCGCTGCGGTACCGACGAGGCAAATACCCGTTTGAACTTCCTGAAAACGAACCTTATAAACTGAGCTCAGGGAGGGCCTGCGCCAAATTTTCATCTCATCCCGCGCAAACGGCGATGGAGAGCCTGGAAGGTGAAGGCGGTACGTACTTCCTTCATCTGGTAGCCAACATGACCATCAAGATTTCGACGCCAGGCGGTCTCGCCAGCGCCCGTGTGAGATTGTCGCACTCTTCCACCTGGTATATCGATGCTACAGCGCTGGGCACTATTGAGATAAAACTGACCAACAACAAACTGTACATCGGAAGTTGCACTGTTCATCTGCCCGTCTATGAAGACAGCGCGGACATTATCGACAGGGTGTACGTGACGACCGAAGAAGGCATCATCCGGACAGTCGATCTTTCCTTCGACCAAATTGCAGTCTCCGGCATTGATGCTCGTTATTTTGTCGAGCCACCGGCTTACCCCGCCACGCTGCCCGACAGTCAAGCATTGCTTGGAGACCATGAACTTCCAGTCCTTCATGCCCAGTTGTACAACCACCCGGACAAACGTGTGTTCTACAGCTTTCCAGGACGCCACTGGTTCAGCAGACCTTCGACAGCCAGCACCATTAACAGGTCAGATCTGGTGATTTCCGCTCGATGCGATCATAAACCAACCGCTCCGGTTCTATCGGTTTCAGATCAACTTTCGCAAGTACCCGTCGCATAAATAATCCGCTGCTATTTCAACTTGATAAACGCAGCGCTGGATTCGAGGCCGTTAAAAAACACGAAAGAAACGTTTACTGCCTTGATCGCGATACATATATACCGCACAAGACGGCGTCGGATTATCCAGCATATGCCCCCTCGCAGAGTCCGAACGGTTGATTGTCAAAAAGAGATGACTGTCGACTCTGCGTTCACTTGCGTCGTTCTCCAACAACGCTTTAGCTCTCATGTTGAAGAGAAATCCGATATGGCCAAACCACCGAAAAAAATCTCCTCCTCCCCTGCAACCGACACACACCTGACAAGTCCGAAAACGCTCCCTCACGAGGCTGTGGGCCACCTTCCTCATATCGCCGGCTCCGACCCGACAACATCAGTGGGTCATGTACTTGAATCTCATGCCCGAGACACCCCACAAATCCCAAACGAACTTGCGCCAGCAGTCATTGTGAGCGACCCGTCCCCCTCTGCCGAGTTGCTGCAAGCCAACATGGAGGCAATTACCTGGCCGGCTGATAATATCGACCAGTTACGCCCCCTCGGCGGCGAAAGTGGGCTGTTCGAAAGTCCAGAGGGCAATACCTATGCCCACGTCGCCAACGAAGGCTATTTTCGCGCCGAACGCCAAGCCGATGGCCGCTACCGCTTGCATTGGCCAGAGCAACTGGGCGAACAGGGCCCACTCATCAAGCAGGTAGAAGGACAGCCTTACTGGCGCCCCGAAGCGTCCTCTGCGGCCATGCATGTTGCGGCGAACGTCGAGACAGCAGGAGGATCGCCAACGCCCCTTTCCCCCAGGCAGGCCGCCAGCCTGAGCAGCGCGCAAGAGAGCCCGGACGGTATTCGTTACGACACCAAACGCCGGGCATCCTACGTGGACATGGAGGATGGGACGACTTTCCTGGTACGCAAACACTCGGAGGGCGGTTATCAGCAAGCCGCTGCTCATGACCGCAACGTGCTGGGCGCGCGGGTTGAGCCTATTGCCGGAACCAAACGCTGGCGGATAAAAACGAACGACGATCAACTGCCGGGATCAAGCAAACGCCAACGTTTGACAGACGCTGATCAATCACCACTTGTCGGGCCATCGACGGCGCGCTTAACGGGCACGCAACCCACCGCCGGAGTCTGGAAAAGCTGGGGCAAATCCAGCAAACCCGAGGGCAGTGACTCGATAGAAATAGACGGCCTGCACTACGTGATCGTGCCGCAACGGATTCAGGACGATACCGTTCTTGTGTACCTGCAGAACCCCCTCTTCACGCCCGGCCGTTACGACGCCTTCGAGCAGATGTTGAAAACCGATCCATCACTGCAACCAAAGTGGGTCATCAAATCCGCTGGCGCATGGGCTGTGCTGGAGCAAAACCCGTTTGCTGTCTCGCTGAACGAGTACGTCGGCAAATCCATGCGGTATTTGTCGAGTGATTCGTCGAACGCCATCGCCAAAGCCGTGTTCAATCAGGCGAACCAGTCTGAAACCATCAACGGCGATGGGTTGACCATTCTGTTCGACACGCTTTATCACTGGCAAAACAGGTCCACCGTCCGTGCACGAAGACCGGAGCTGGCCGACCCGCTGCTGATGTTGCGCGCCCTGCTGCCATCCCCCGGCAACAATCTGCCAGGCCACAAGCTTTTATTGCCATCGCCGTCTGCCGAGCCCTTCAGCCGACTCGATTTCGATGCCAGCCGATTCCTGATCTCGCAGGACTCCAGCTTGCGCTCCATATTCAGCAACCTTCTCGAAAGTAACGGTTATGAGGTAGATCGCACCAGTCGCATGTTCAGGGAGGACGCTTTGCTCTTCGAACGCAAAGACCTGGATACCGTATTCGTATTGAGATTCCCCTTCCCGGCGATTGGTGGAGAGTTACTTCGAACAGTCGGTCCTGCTGCTGAAATAAATGATCCGAAACTCAGGGCCCGTTTGGAAACGTCGAAATGGCAACGGATGCTTGATTACAACAAGGTTGTCTATCTGGCAGGCGGCATGCAGAAAGTCTCGGACCAACAAACGCTGTTCTATATTGTTCGAGAGAGTTGATCCATCTGGCTGAGTAAAATCGACGGTCAGCCGTCCTGGTGATTCAACGCCCGGGACGGCTTCATCTGCCTACCCGACTGTCGACGGCTGTGAACGTTGGTTGTTAAACGGGCAACCCGAGAAAACGGCACAACGCCTCGCGCTTGGCCAACGCATCGCGCCGCCCCAGATCAATCAACTCGCTGCAATACCCCGCCTCGAACAGCAGATAACTCATTACCCCCGCCCCGCTGGTCTTGGTCGCACCCGGGCCGCGCAAGAACAGGCGTAACGCCGCGGGTAACTCCTGCCGATGCCGCGCCGCGATCTCATCGATCGGCTGACTGGGGGAAATCACCAGCACCTCCACGGGCGCCACGCCCAAGGCGCGCTTTGGCGTGCCATCGGGCATCAGATGGCTGAACTGGTTCAAGCGTTCAAGCAACTCGATATCGCTTTCCAGGCTGTCGATGAACGTGCTGTTGAGCATGTGGCCGCCGATCTGTGCCAGCGTCGGTTGCAGCCCCGTGTAAGCGCGTTCCAGCGGCTGCTGCGGGTCGACACCGCGCGGGTTTCCGCTGACGCCGACCACCAGCACCCGACTCGCCCCCAGGTGCAGCGCCGGGCTGATCGGCGCGGACTGCCGTACCGCGCCATCACCGAAATACTCTTCGCCGATTTTCACCGGTGCGAACAACAAGGGGATGGCCGAACTCGCGAGCAAGTGGTCCACCGACAACTGCGTCGGCACACCGATCCGTCGATGCCGTAACCAAGCATCAATGGCGCCGCCGCCCTGATAGAACGTCACCGCCTGCCCCGACTCGTAGCCGAACGCAGTGACTGCAACAGCATGCAATTGCTTGCGAGCGATGGACTCGGCAATGCCAGGCATGTGCAGCTTTTCATTGAGCAGCTCGCGCAGTGGCGAACTGTTGAGCAAAGCCACCGGCAGGTGCCGCCCCATGCCGAGCAAACTGTGGCTGACGAAACGACTGGCCTGACGAATCACGCCAGGCCAGTCACTGCGCAACACGCGATGGCTGCGAAAGCCTTGCCAGAACAGCGTCAGGCGTTCGATAGCGGCACGAAAGTCGGTGGCGCCGCTGGCCAGGCTGACGGCGTTGATCGCCCCGGCCGAGGTGCCGACGATCACCGGAAACGGATTGTCAGCGCCCAACGGCAGCAATTCGGCAATCGCCGCCAGCACGCCCACCTGATACGCCGCCCGAGCCCCGCCGCCGGAAAGAATCAAACCTGTGACCGGTTCAGCTGGGCTCATCGCAACGCTCCATGGTGTTTAAAGAAATGGGTTCAACCGCGTTTGGCGTACAACTTCGGCTCGCCCGGTGGGCGGCTCTTGAAGCGACGATGCGCCCACAGATATTGCTCGGGGCAGGCACGCAACGCACTCTCGACCCACTGGTTGATACGAATACAGTCGGCTTCTTCAGTCTCACCGGGGAAGTCTTCGAGTGGCGGGTGGATCACCAACCGATAACCGCTGCCGTCCGCCAGACGTTCCTGCGTGAACGGCACCACCAGCGCTTTGCCCAACCGAGCAAATTTGCTGGTCGCGGTCACGGTCGCGGCTTGAATGCCGAACAGCGGCACAAAAATACTCTGTTTGGCACCGTAGTCCTGATCCGGTGCGTACCAGATCGCCCGACCCGAGCGCAGCAGCTTGAGCATGCCGCGCACGTCCTCGCGCTCCACCGCCAGTGAATCGAGGTTGTGCCGCTCGCGGCCCCGACGCTGAACGAAGTCGAACAACGGGTTTTTGTGTTCGCGGTACATGCCATCGATGGTGTGCTGCTGGCCGAGCAAGGCCGCGCCGATTTCCAGCGTGGTGAAATGCGCGGCCATCAGGATCGCGCCCTTGCCCTCACGATGAGCCTTTTGCAAATGCTCAAGGCCTTCGACGTGGGCCAGTTTCGCCAGCCGTTCACGAGACCACCACCAGCTCATCGCCATCTCAAAAAAGGCGATGCCGGTGGAGGCGAAGTTTTCCTTGAGCAGACGCTTGCGTTCGGCGGCGGATTTTTCCGGGAAGCACAGTTCAAGATTGCGCTTGGCGATACGCCGCCGGTCGCCCGCCACGCGATACATCAACGCGCCCAGAACTCGACCGATGGTCAGCAATGCCGGATACGGCAATTGCACGATCAGCCACAAAAGCGCCAGACCGCACCAGAGCGGCCAGAAGCGTGGAGAAAGAAATGCTGTTCGAAAACGCGGGCGATCCATTAAAGCTTCCGTAAATACAGTGGCCGCGCATTCTACATCGTTCGACCCGGCTTGCGGCTCGTCGGCGTTCTCGTTATAAGTCTCGGCACTTTTAGTGACAAGCCGTTGTATGCCGACATGAGCCAAACCGAACCGTTAGACCAAGATCCCGTATTTCAGCTCAAGGGCAGCATGCTGGCCATCACTGTGCTGGAACTGGCCCGTAACGACCTCGAAAACCTCGATCGGCAGTTGGCCGCCAAAGTCGCCCAGGCGCCGAATTTTTTCAGCAATGCACCGCTGGTTCTGGCACTGGACAAGCTGCCGCCGAGCGAAGGCGCGGTCGATCTGCCGGGGCTGATGCGCGTATGCCGTCAGCATGGCCTGCGCACCCTGGCGATTCGCGCCAGCCGCATCGAAGACATCGCCGCTGCCATCGCCATCGACATTCCGGTACTGCCGCCGTCCGGCGCCCGTGAAAGGCCGCTGGAACCCACTGAAGCCGAAGTCAAAAAGAAACCGGAAAAACCGCCGGAGCCGACCATCAAACCGACCCGCGTCATCACTACGCCAGTGCGTGGTGGCCAACAGATATATGCCGAGGGTGGCGATTTGGTAGTGGTGTCCTCCGTCAGTCCGGGGGCGGAACTTCTGGCCGATGGCAACATCCATGTATACGGCCCAATGCGCGGTCGTGCGCTGGCTGGCGTCAAAGGTGACACCAAGGCACGGATTTTCTGTCAGCAATTGAGCGCTGAACTGATCTCCATCGCCGGCCACTACAAGGTTTCCGAAGACCTGCGTCGCGATCCAATGTGGGGCTCGGGCGTCCAGGTCAGCCTGTCGGGCGACGTGTTGAACATCATTCGGCTTTAACGGATACTGCCGCATTTTCCAAGCATCTCTAAAACGTAGCGAAAACGGCTCAAACGAAGTAGGAAAAAGGCCAAAAGCCGAATTCCAGCCAAGGCTGTCCGACTGCAGTAGTTTTCAAGAGATGTTTTTCAGGGGCTAAAAAGTCCTTCTTCCTTAGGGGTGAAACACCTTGGCCAAGATTCTCGTGGTTACATCCGGCAAGGGTGGTGTGGGTAAGACCACCACCAGCGCCGCTATCGGTACCGGCCTCGCTCTGCGCGGCCACAAAACAGTGATCGTCGACTTCGACGTGGGCTTGCGTAACCTTGACCTGATCATGGGTTGCGAGCGCCGCGTGGTGTATGACTTCGTCAACGTGGTCAACGGCGAAGCCAACCTGCAACAGGCTCTGATCAAAGACAAACGTCTGGAAAACCTCTACGTACTGGCCGCCAGTCAGACCCGCGACAAAGACGCGCTGACTGTCGAAGGCGTGGAAAAAGTCCTGATGGAGCTCAAGGAACAATTCGAGTTCGTGGTCTGCGACTCCCCGGCGGGCATCGAGAAAGGCGCGCACCTGGCGATGTACTTCGCCGACGAAGCGATCGTCGTGACCAACCCGGAAGTGTCCTCGGTACGAGATTCGGACCGCATGCTCGGCCTGCTGGCCAGCAAATCGCGACGCGCCGAACGTGGCGAAGACCCGATCAAGGAACACCTGCTCATTACCCGCTATCACCCGGAGCGAGTTGAAAAGGGCGAAATGCTCGGCGTCGAAGACGTCAAGGAAATCCTCTCGGTCACCCTGCTCGGCGTGATCCCGGAATCCCAAGCGGTGCTCAAGGCATCCAACCAGGGTGTGCCGGTGATTCTCGACGACCAGAGCGATGCCGGTCAGGCCTATAGCGATACCGTCGACCGCCTGTTGGGCAAAGAAAAAGCCCACCGTTTCCTCGATGTCGAGAAGAAGGGATTCTTCGAGCGACTTTTTGGAGGTAGGTAATGAACCTTTTTGACTTCTTTCGTGCCAACAAAAAGCCAAGTACCGCCTCGGTAGCGAAAGAGCGTCTACAGATCATCGTGGCGCATGAGCGCGGCCAGCGCAGCACGCCGGACTACTTGCCAGCCTTGCAGAAAGAGCTGGTCGAAGTGATCCGCAAGTACGTCAACATCGGCTCCGATGACGTGCATGTAGCGCTGGAAAACCAGGGCAGTTGCTCGATTCTGGAACTCAACATCACCCTGCCTGATCGCTGAGTCGATCCAGCAGGAACGACGGCGGTTCAGGGCCATTCCGACAGTGGAATGGCCCTGAACCGCCGTTGGCATTTGTTACGAGGCTGTTTTAATGCCGTTGTCCAACATCCGCATCATCCATCAGGACGCCGCCGTACTGGTGGTCGACAAGCCAACCCTGCTGCTCTCGGTGCCCGGTCGCGCCGATGACAACAAGGACTGCCTGATTACCCGCCTGCAGGAAAACGGCTACCCGGAAGCGCGCATCGTCCATCGCCTGGATTGGGAAACGTCCGGCATCATTCTGCTGGCCCGTGACGCCGACACCCATCGCGAACTGTCGCGCCAGTTTCACGACCGCGAAACCGAAAAGGCCTACACCGCGTTGGCGTGGGGTCAACCGGAACTGGACAGTGGCAGCATCGACCTGCCGCTGCGCTACGACCCGCCGACCAAGCCGCGTCATGTGGTCGACCACGAATTCGGCAAACATGCGCTGACCTTCTGGCGCGTTTTGGAACGTTGCGGCGACTGGTGTCGCGTCGAACTGACGCCAATCACCGGCCGCTCGCACCAATTGCGCGTACACATGCTGTCCATCGGTCACCCGCTGCTCGGTGATGGCCTCTACGCACATGAGCAAGCCCTGGCCGCCTGGCCACGCCTGTGCCTGCACGCCAGCATGCTCAGCTTCACCCATCCGCAAACGGGCGAACGTCTGCGCTTCGAGTGCCCGGCACCGTTCTAAGTACTGTTTGAGTACCAGTGCTGTAGTTAAGACAAGGATTTAGTTTCGAATGAATTGCATTGATCCCTTGGTGCCTTCCCTCAGAAAAGTTCGCCACCAACTGCTTTACCTGGTCTATGGCAATCAGGATGTGTACCGACGCGAAGCCAAGTTCAGCATCCTGACCGCGCTGTCCCATGCCAAAAACGGCGAGCGTCCAGCCATCAGGATTCTGACCGATCGGCCCGAAGACTACGCCGACTGGCCGGTCGACACCGTGCTGCTGGACGAGGCGACACAGACCCGCTGGCAAGGCACTCACGGCTATCACCACCGACGCAAAGCCTGCGCCATCGCCGCCGGTATGCAGTGGGCGCAAAAGACCCTGTTCGTCGACACCGACACGCTGTTCACCAGCCACCCGAGCCGCCTGTTCAAATTCATCGAGCCGAGTCGTTCGGTGATGGATCGCTTCGAATACGACTGGAAAGATGTGCACCAGCGCACCGCCTATCAAAAACTGGGCCGAGACTTACGCAGCCACGGAGTGACGCCGGACAACGGTTTCAAACTCTACAACAGTGGTTTGTGTGGCGTGACCTGTAGTGATTCGGCGCTGTTCGAAGAGTCGATCCGCCTGATCGATGAATGGACCCGCGATGGCTTCGAAATCCACACCATCGAACAGATCGCCCTGTCGTATGCCATGCGTGGCCGTCAGGTGGTGGAGGCGCGCCAACACGTTTATCACTACTTCGCTGAAAAACGCTTCTTCCATGGGATGCATGCGTACTTCTTCTCTCAACATGGTGAACAGTTCAGCCAACGCCTGGTGGATCTGTGTACGGATGTGCCGAGCGTCAAACCGTTTCCGTCCGCTTGGCAGCGCTTTAAAATCAAATGGAGACTGCGCCACCTCAAAGGCCCTCTGCGCAAGGTTGGCCGCGACCTGCTGTATGGCAGCGCCATACCCGAGGATCAGTATTACAGCGCATGCCGACACGAATGGTGGGAATGTGCCTCGCGGGAAATACTGCGCTGGGACGAAAGCCGTCAGAAAAAACTGCTGAGCCACAACCGCTGGCCGCAAGAGCTGCCGCGTCCGAATAAACCGGAAGACGAAAAAATCATCATGAGCCACCTGAAAAACAGCCTGGCCGCCGCCCGGTGAACCCTACCTTCCCCTTGTGAGAGCAAGCTTGCTCGCGACAGCAGTGTGTCTGTCGAATCGACGTCGACTGACCTGACGCTTTTGCAAGCAGGCTTACTCCCCCGGGTATCGATTTCAGTCCGCGCCAATTCCCGAGCCGATGCGTTAAACTCCCGCCCACTGCTGTCTGGAGTTTCTTATGCGCGAAGAGTTGAACCAAGGCCTGATCGACTTTCTCAAGGCCTCCCCTACCCCGTTCCACGCCACTGCCAGCCTTGTTCAACGTCTGGAGGCCGCCGGTTTTGTGCGCCTCGACGAGCGCGAGCCATGGACCACCGAAGCCAACGGTCGCTATTACGTCACCCGTAATGACTCCTCGATCGTCGCGATCAAAATGGGCCGCCACTCGCCTTTGCATGGCGGTATCCGTCTGGTCGGCGCGCACACCGACAGCCCATGCCTGCGGGTCAAGCCGCAACCGGAACTACAGCGCCAGGGTTTCTGGCAACTGGGTGTCGAAGTCTACGGCGGCGCCCTGCTCGCCCCGTGGTTCGACCGTGACCTGTCGCTGGCCGGCCGCGTGACCTTCCGCCGCGACGGCAAGGTCGAAAGCCAGCTGATCGACTTCAAAGCACCGATCGCGATCATTCCCAACCTGGCCATTCACCTCAACCGCGAAGCCAATCAAGGCTGGGCGATCAATGCCCAGACCGAATTGCCGCCGATCCTCGCGCAGTTTGCCGGTGACGAGCGTGTCGACTTCCGCGCCGTGCTGACCGATCAACTGACCCGCGAACATGGTCTGAATGCCGATGTGGTGCTCGATTACGAGCTGAGCTTCTACGACACACAAAGCGCTGCGGTGATTGGCCTCAATGGTGATTTCATTGCCGGCGCCCGCCTGGACAACCTGTTGTCGTGCTACGCCGGCCTGCAAGCCTTGCTGACTGCCGAAACCGACGAAACCTGCGTGCTGGTGTGCAACGACCACGAAGAAGTCGGCTCCTGCTCGGCGTGCGGCGCCGATGGCCCGATGCTGGAACAGACCCTGCGCCGTCTGTTGCCAGAAGGTGACGAGTTCGTTCGCACCATTCAGAAATCCCTGCTGGTCTCGGCCGATAATGCCCACGGCGTACACCCCAACTATGCCGACAAGCACGACGCCAACCATGGCCCGAAACTCAACGCCGGCCCGGTGATCAAGGTCAACAGCAACCAGCGCTACGCCACCAACAGCGAAACCGCCGGGTTCTTCCGCCATCTGTGCATGGCCGAAGAAGTGCCGGTGCAAAGCTTCGTGGTGCGCAGTGACATGGGCTGTGGCTCGACTATCGGCCCGATCACCGCCAGCCACTTGGGCGTACGCACGGTCGATATCGGCCTGCCGACCTTCGCCATGCACTCGATCCGCGAACTGTGCGGCAGCCACGACCTGGCGCACCTGGTCAAAGTGCTGAGCGCGTTCTACGCCTGCCGCGAATTGCCATAACAGCGTTAAAAGCTTCGCGAGCAAGCCCGCTCCCACACTGGAATGCATTTCAAATGCGGGAGCGGGCTTGCTCGCGAAAGCGCCAGTTCGGGGAATACCGACTTTTCCTTGCTGCGACTCAATTCTGACTCACATCACCCCGACTCAAACAAAACCGACCTAGACTTGAATCATCCCCTCCGACAAGGCAGTCACCATGATCTCAATGTCCTCCTTCCACGCCATGCTCATTCCCATCCTGTGCGCAATGATTCTGCTGGCCGTCGGCTTCAACTTCCGCGACAAGAACATGGGTGTGTTCGCGATGTGGGTCGGCATGCTGATGATCCTCGCCACCGTGGTTTACAAGATCCTCGCCAAACTCAACGAATAAATCCGCGTCCGGCTCGCATTGAGTAATGCGCCCTCGTACACTCCAGCGAATCCGCCCCTTGCGAGGTTGACCGCCTAGTGTTCGCTCGTCTTTTTGCTTTGCCCAGTCTGTTGTTCATTTGCCTGATGACGCTACTGCCCATGGCACCGGCGCAAGCGGTCGGTCTGCCGGGCCTGCTCAACACCACCAAGGCCCAACCCGAAGCTCAGGAACCGCTCGACCAGTCGCTGGACGAAGTCATCAGGTCGCTGGAAAACGACAAGCAACGTGCGCAGTTGCTGAGCGATTTGAAGAAATTGCGCGATGCCACGAAAAAAGCCCAAGCCTCTCCCGAAGAAGGCGTACTCGGGTTGATCGGCGGCACGCTGGCCAATTTCGAGAAGCAGTTTTCCGGTGCCGACAGCCCGATCAACCGCTGGTCCAACGAGTTCGATCTGGCCAAGGATGAGCTCAAAGCCCTGATGCTGCCGGCCAGTGAATGGCTGCCGATCATCTTCGGCTTCGCCGTGATTCTGATGCTCTGGAGTCTGCTCGCCGCCGCGCTGATCTGGCTCGGTCATCGGGTACGCATGCGTTTCGGTCTCACCGAAGAACTGCCACAGCATCCCAAGGCCCTCGACATGCTGCGCTTCGCACTGCGCAAACTCGGGCCATGGCTGATTGCATTGGTCATTACCGTCTACATGAGCTACGCCCTGCCATCGTCACTGGGCAAAAGTCTGGCGATGGTGTTGGCCTATGCGCTGGTGGTCGGCACCTGTTTCTCGGCGATCTGCGTGATCGCTTTTTCCGTGCTCGACGGTCCGCACCGTCATCGCGCGTTGTACATCCTGCGCCATCAGGCGTTTCGGCCACTGTGGCTGATCGGCAGCTTCGCCGCCTTCGGCGAAGCGCTGAACGATCCGCGCCTGATCGAGAGTCTCGGCGTGCATCTTGCGCATACCGCTGCAACGGTTACCAATGTCCTTGCGGCACTCTCTACCGGGTTATTCATCCTGCGTTTCCGCCGGCCGATCGCGCACCTGATTCGCAACCAACCGCTGTCACGCCGCCTGACCCGCCGTGCCCTGAGCGACACCATCGAAATCCTCGGTACCTTCTGGTACGTGCCAGCACTGGTGCTGGTCGGCATCTCGCTGTTCGCCACTTTCGTCTCCGCCGGTGACACCAGTACCGCGCTGCGCCAGTCGCTGCTCTGCACCGTGCTGTTGGTGTTGTGCATGGTCATCAACGGGCTGGTGCGCCGCCATTCGCTCAAACCCCCACGCGGGCCGAAACGCCATGCGTTGTATTCCGATCGCTTGAAGAGCTTTTTCTACACCCTCGCCCACCTGCTCGTGTGGCTGGTGTTCATTGAGCTGGGGCTGCGCGTCTGGGGCATGTCGCTGATCGGTTTCACCGAGGGCGAAGGTCACGATATCAGCGTCAAACTGTTCAGCCTGATCGGCACGCTGATCTTCGCCTGGCTGATCTGGATACTCAGCGACACCGCCGTGCACCACGCCCTCACGCGCTCGCGCAAAGGTCTGGCCAACGCACGCGCGCAAACCATGATGCCGCTGATCCGCAACGTCCTGTTCATCACGATTTTCATCATTGCGCTGATCGTCGCCCTGGCGAACATGGGCATGAACGTCACGCCACTGCTGGCCGGTGCCGGTGTGATCGGTCTGGCCATCGGTTTCGGTGCACAGTCGCTGGTGGCAGATTTGATCACCGGCCTGTTCATCATCATCGAAGACTCCCTGGCCATCGATGATTACGTGGATGTCGGCGGTCACCTCGGCACCGTCGAAGGCCTGACCATCCGCACCGTGCGCCTGCGTGACATTGACGGCATCGTCCACACCATCCCGTTCAGCGAAATCAAAAGCATCAAGAACTATTCGCGGGAATTCGGCTACGCGATCTTCCGCGTGGCAGTGCCGTACAACATGGAAATCGACGACGCGATCAAGCTGATGCGCGAAGTCGGCCAGAAAATGCGCACCGACCCGCTGCAACGCCGCAACATCTGGTCCCCACTGGAAATTCAAGGTGTGGAAAGTTTCGAATCCGGCAGCGCGATTCTGCGCGCCCGCTTCAAGACCGCGCCGATCAAACAGTGGGAAGTTTCCCGAGCCTTCAACCTGTCGCTCAAGCGACATCTGGATGAGGCAGGACTGGATCTGGCGACGCCGCGGATGAGCGTGCAAGTGATCACTGCCGGCGGTGGTCAGCCGAAGGAATAGCGCTTAAGCAGCGGATATTCACCCCATCAAGAACCTGATCGGCCCAGAGGCCGCCAAGATCAAACCACATCAACACCGACGTGAATCGCATCATGGCGCCAAAACTCCAGATCACAATCAATCAAGCGCTCATGCTGGTCATAATTGACCCGAGCAATCCGCAGTCCCGGGCTCCCCACCGACACCTTCAAAGCCGCCGCCGCATCAACAGACAACGACGTAGGCACAATCTCGAAGCGCACCCGTCCATAGTGCAAATCGTAATGCCGCGCATACAACTCGGTAATCGACTGATTCAAATCGAACTCAAGGATTCCCGGAAAAAACCGCGGGTTCAAATAGTGCTCCACATAAAGCACCAACCGCCCATCAATGCGCCGCGACCGGCAAATCTGAATCACGCTCGACAGCGCCGGTAACTGCAACCACGCACATACCGCCGCCGACGCCGGCTGCAGTCGTGCCGAAATCACCTCGGTCGACGGCACCCGCCCCTGCGCACTGACCATCGCGTGAAAGTGGCTGCGCTGCATCAGGTTGTACGCCAGACGCGGCGGCGAGACGAACCAGCCACGCCGCTCCTCACGATAAATCTGCCCCTGCGCCTCCAATTGCAACAAGGCCTCACGCACCGTAATGCGGGTCGTGCCGAACAACTCACTAAGCTTGCGCTCGGCCGGCAACTTGCTGCCGGGAGCCAACAGCCCGTGGTCGAGCTGCTCCTGCAGGATTTGCCCAATGGCTGTCACCGCTTTTGTTGCCTCATCGCGCATCAACGTTACCTATCTGGACTAGACCAGCACTGTTTCGGGGCAAAACCGAACGGCCAATGAACCGTTTGAGTGTGTAGCAAGCCTAGGCAGTGCAGATGACCGAGAGATGACAAAACTGCCCAGCGGTCGCTCTCACGACTTGCAATACACCGGCCAGTTTCCCTGCCCTGCGGGGCTTTGAGCATGGTCTACGCTTACTTGGCACTCGCCGATCCAGGGCAAATAAAGGGTCTTGCGCAAGGCCATCGACATCAAAGTGTCATCCAGCACCCTTAAATTGGCTCAGGTATTGCTGACCTAGACCAACACAAACCGCAATCGCAGCGTTGAACACGACCAAGGAGCTTCGTAATGAAACAGCTTTTCCTGGCAACACTGTTAGGCTCGACCATCGCAATGTGTACAGCCGCCATGGCGGCCGACACCGACCTGAAAACCCTCGAAGCCGCTGCGAAAGCGGAAGGCGCCGTCAACAGCGTCGGCATGCCCGATGACTGGGCCAACTGGAAAGGCACCTGGGAAGACCTGGCCAAGACCTACGGTCTGAAACACATCGACACCGACATGAGCTCGGCCCAGGAAATCGCCAAATTCGCCGCCGAGAAAGACAACGCCAGCGCTGACATCGGCGACGTCGGTGCTGCCTTCGGCCCGATCGCGGTCAAGCAAGGCGTAGTGCAACCTTACAAGCCAAGCACCTGGGATCAAGTGCCTGCATGGGCCAAGGACAAGGACGGCAACTGGGCACTGGCCTACACCGGCACCATCGCGTTTATCGTCAACAAGAAGTTGCTGCACGGCTCCGAAGTGCCGACCAAATGGGCTGACCTCAAGGGCGGCAAATACAAGGTGTCCATCGGCGACGTGAGCACCGCTGCACAAGCGGCCAACGGTGTACTGGCTGCGGCACTGGCCAACGGCGGCGACGAGAAAAACATCCAGCCTGCCCTGCTGATGTTCGCAGACATCGCCAAGCAAGGTCGTTTGTCGATGGCCAACCCGACCATCGCCACCATGGAAAAAGGCGAAATCGAAGTCGGCGTGGTCTGGGACTTCAACGGCCTGAGCTACAAGGCCAAGATGGCCAACCCGGATGACTACGTGGTGCTGATCCCGTCTGACGGCTCGGTGATTTCCGGCTACACCACGATCATCAACAAGTACGCGAAAAACCCGAACGCCGCCAAGCTGACCCGCGAATACATTTTCAGCGACGCCGGCCAGACCAACCTCGCTCGCGGCAACGCCCGTCCGATCCGCGCCGAACACCTGCAACTGCCCGAAGACGTGAAAGCCAAACTGCTGCCGAACGAGCAGTACAAAAACGTCACCCCGATCAAAGACGCCGATGCGTGGGAAAAAACCTCCAAATCCCTGCCGCAGAAGTGGAACGAAGAAGTCATCGTAGAGATGAAATAACCCTGAAGCTCACCACAGCTGGACCCACCAGGGATCCAGCTGTGGGAGTGGATTGAGTTGATTTAGAGTTTTTGAAAATTTCGCGGAGTTTTTGCCCCTATGAAGCACAACGTCATCCTTGTCGTGCTCGACGGTCTCAACTACGAGGTCGCACGTCACGCCATGGGGCATCTGCAGGCTTACGTTGGCGCAGAACGCGCCGCGCTCTACCAGTTGGAGTGCGAGTTGCCGGCCCTGTCCCGACCGCTTTATGAATGCATCCTCACCGGCGTGCCGCCCATCGACAGCGGCATCGTCCACAACAACGTCTCGCGCCTGTCCAATCAGCGCAGCATCTATCACTATGCTCGCGACGCCGGCCTGAAAACCGCCGCAGCGGCCTATCACTGGGTCAGTGAACTGTATAACCGCTCGCCGTTCGAGGCCGCCCGCGACCGTCACACCGACGATCCATCGCTGCCGATCCAGCATGGGCATTTCTACTGGAACGATCACTACCCGGATTCGCACCTGTTCGCCGACGCCGAAAACCTGCGCCTGCGCCATGCGCCGAACTTCCTGCTGATCCATCCAATGAACATTGACGACGCCGGCCACAAGCACGGCCTCGACACCCCGCAATACCGCAACAGCGCGCGCTCGGCGGACATCATCCTCGCCGATTATCTGCAGGCTTGGCTCGATGCCGGTTATCAAGTGCTGGTGACCGCCGACCACGGCATGAACAACGATCGCTCGCACAACGGTTTGCTCCCGGAAGAACGCCAAGTGCCGCTGTTCGTCCTCGGCGACGCCTTCAGCCTCAACGCTGCCGCTGCGCCAAAGCAGACCGACATTTGCGGCACCGTCTGCGAACTGCTCGGCGTGCCCCACGACAAACCCGTCTGCCGGGAGTTACTCAAGTGAACGCGATGAATCGTGGTAAATGGCTGGCTGCGCTGTGCCTGGTGCCTTTCGCAGTGTTCTTCATCGTGTTCGAAATCGCCCCGCTGGTCTGGGTGATGATCAACAGTCTGCAATCGGAAGAGTTTGGTTGGGGCCTGGAAAACTTCACCAAAATCTTCAGTTCGAAGTTCTATCGACAGGCGATCCAGTACAGCCTTGAGATCAGTTTCTGGTCGAGCGTATTCGGCATCATCATCGCCGTGCTCGGAGCGTACTCCCTGCGCCAGGTCGACTCGAAACTGCGCAATTTCGTCAATGCCTTTGCCAACATGACCAGCAACTTTGCCGGCGTGCCTCTGGCCTTCGCGTTCATCATCCTGCTCGGTTTCAACGGCAGCATCACACTGATGTTGAAGCAGACCGGAATCATTCAAGACTTCAACCTGTACTCGAAAACCGGGCTGATCATCCTGTACACCTACTTCCAGATTCCTCTCGGTGTACTGCTGCTCTACCCAGCCTTCGACGCCTTGCGTGAAGACTGGCGCGAGTCGGCTTCGCTGCTGGGCGCCAACGGCTGGCAGTTCTGGCGACACATCGGTCTGCCGGTGCTGACCCCGGCGCTGCTTGGCACGTTCGTGATCCTGCTGGCCAATGCCCTTGGCGCCTACGCCACGGTTTACGCCCTGACCACCGGTAACTTCAACGTGCTGCCGATCCGCATCGCGGCGATGGTCTCCGGCGATATTTCGCTCGATCCCAATCTGGCCAGTGCGCTGGCCGTGGTGCTGATAGCGCTGATGACCATCGTCACCGTCGTGCATCAACTGCTGCTGAAGAGGAGCTACCATGTCTCGCGCTGAATCCGGCCCGGCCGGTCTCTACCACCGCGTCGTGGTCTACCTGTTGTTTGCCATTCTGTTGCTGCCGCTCGCCGGAACGCTGGTCTACTCGATCGCCAGCAGTTGGTCGGCGACGATCCTGCCCAGCGGTTTCACCTTCAAGTGGTACATCCAGTTGTGGAGCGATCCGCGTTTCCTGCACGCGTTCGGTCAATCATTGCTGGTGTGTGTCGGCGCGCTGGTGCTGTCGGTGGTGCTGATTCTGCCGCTGCTGTTTGTGGTGCATTACCACTTTCCGAAACTCGATGCCCTGATGAACATCCTGATCCTGCTGCCCTTCGCGGTGCCTCCCGTGGTGTCCTCGGTCGGCTTGTTGCAGTTGTACGGTTCCGGGCCGATGGCGATGGTCGGCACGCCCTGGATTCTGATCGGTTGCTACTTCACCGTGGCACTGCCGTTCATGTACCGGGCGATTACCAACAACCTGCAAGCGATCAACCTGCGCGACCTGATGGACGCCGCACAACTGCTCGGTGCAAGCACCTTTCAGGCGGCGTTTCTGGTGGTGCTGCCCAATCTGCGTAAAGGGCTGATGGTGGCCTTGTTGCTGTCGTTCTCGTTCCTGTTCGGCGAGTTCGTGTTCGCCAACATCCTCGTCGGCACGCGCTACGAAACCCTGCAGGTTTACCTCAACAACATGCGCAACAGCAGCGGCCACTTCACCAGTGCGCTGGTCATCTCGTATTTCTTTTTCGTGCTGGTCCTGACCTGGATCGCCAACATCTTGAACAAGGACAAAAGCCAATGAGCTATGTCAGCGTCCAACATCTGCAGAAAAACTATTCTGGCACCACGGTTTTCAGCGACATCAACTGCGAAATCAACAAGGGCGAATTCGTCACCCTGCTCGGCCCGTCCGGTTGCGGCAAATCCACGCTGCTGCGTTGCATCGCCGGCCTGACGCCGGTCGATGCCGGCAAGATCCTGCTCGATGGCGTCGATATCGTGCCGCTGAGCCCACAGAAACGCGGAATCGGCATGGTGTTTCAAAGCTACGCGCTGTTCCCCAACATGACCGTGGAACAAAACGTCGCTTTTGGTTTGCGCATGCAAAAGGTCAATGCCGACGACAGCCACAAGCGCGTCACCGAAGTGTTGAAACTTGTTGAGTTGAACGACTTTGCCCGCCGCTATCCGCATCAATTGTCCGGAGGCCAATGTCAGCGTGTCGCCCTCGCCCGCTCGCTGGTCACTCGCCCGCGCCTGTTACTGCTGGATGAACCGCTGTCAGCCCTTGATGCGCGCATTCGCAAACACCTGCGCGAACAGATCCGTCAGATCCAGCGCGAACTCGGCCTGACCACGATCTTCGTCACCCACGATCAGGAAGAAGCCCTGACCATGTCTGACCGGATTTTCCTGATGAACCAGGGGAAAATCGTCCAGAGCGGCGACGCCGAAACCCTGTACACCGCGCCGGTCGATCTGTTCGCCGCCGGCTTCATCGGCAACTACAATCTGCTCGATGCTGACAGCGCCTCGAAACTGCTGCAACGGCCGATCCACCACCGCATCGCGATTCGCCCGGAAGCCATCGAACTGAGCCTCAATGGCGAACTCGACGCACAGATCCGCAGCCACAGCCTGCTCGGCAATGTCATCCGTTATCGGATCGAAGCCCGTGGCGTCGAACTGGTGGTGGATGTACTCAACCGCTCGGCGGCCGATCTGCACCCGGACGGTCAGCGTCTGGCGCTTTCCATCGATCCGGCGGCCCTGTGTGAGGTAGCCTGATGACTTCGCTGAAGTTGAAGAGAGAACTGCACTGATGGCCCTGGCAATTTTTGATCTGGACGAAACCCTGATCCACGGCGACTGCGCCACCCTCTGGAGTGAGCAGATGGGCCGTTTGGGCTGGGTCGATCCCGAGTCGTTCATGCGCAAGAACAACGAACTGATGGACGCCTACAGCCATGGCAAACTGCGCATGGAAGACTACATGGCGTTCAGCCTGGAGCCGTTGATCGGCCGTTCGCCGGAAGAAGTCGAACATCTGGTTGGCCCGTGGGTGGAAGACTTCATCGAGCCGATCATTTTCAGTGACGCCACCAAAACCATCGCCGCCCATCGCAAGGCGGGCGACCGGATTCTGGTGATCTCGGCGTCGGGCACCCATCTGGTCAAACCGATTGCCGATCGACTGGGCATCGACGAGATTCTAGGCATCGAACTGGACCTGGCGCACGGCGTGTACAGCGGCCAGACTGTCGGCACCCTGACCTACCGCGAAGGCAAGATCACCCGCCTGCTGGAATGGCTGGATGCTGAGGAAGAGAACCTGGAAGGTGCGAGTTTTTATTCCGACTCACGCAATGATCTGCCGTTGTTGCTGAAGGTGGATTTCCCGCATGTGGTCAATCCGGATCCGGTGTTGCTTGAACACGCCGAAAAGGCCGGCTGGCCAATTCATCTCTGGAAGTAAACATAGATCCAAATGTGGGAGCGGTCTTGCTCGCCAAGGCGGTGGATCAGTCAATAATCTATCGACCGACACTGCGCTTTCGCGAGCAAGCCCGCTCCCACAATGGTTGTGTGGTGTCAGCTCAGACTTTCATCAATCACCAACACCACCTTCCCCGCCACGGTATTGCTCGCCAGCTCGGCAAACGCCGCCTCGGCATCCTTGATCGGGAAGGCCTTGGCCAACTGCGGGCTCAACCGCCCTTCAGCGAACAATGGCCATACATGCTGGCTCAGGTCACTGAACAGATCGGCCTTGAACTGATCGTCACGACTGCGCAATGTCGAGCCCAGCAGTTGCACGCGTTTGGCCAACACCTGCGCCAGGTCCAGTTTCGCCTCACGGCCGCCCATCAAACCGATCAACACCCAACGCCCATCCAATGCCATCAACTTGAGATTCAGCGCAGAGTAATTGCCGCCCACCGGATCGAGGATCACATCGAACGGACCGAAGTCGCTCAGGCTTTCCAGATCATCGGTACGCACCACCCCGCCCTGGGCCCCCAGCGCCTCACAGTAAGCCAAACGCTCGGTCGAGCCGACGCTGACCCAACATGGGTTGCCAAACGCCTTGCACAGCTGAATAGCGGCTGAACCAATTCCACTTGCCCCGGCGTGCAAGAGAACTTTCTCACCCGGTTTGAGCGCCGCAAGTTGAAACACATTCAACCAGACGGTTGCGTAAACCTCGGGCAATGCCGCGGCCTCGACCAGCGAAACACCCTCGGGTACCGGCAATACGTGACGCCCGTCGACCACCACCTCTTCGGCCATCGCGCCCCCAGCCAACAAGGCGCAGACACGATCACCGACCTGCCACGAACTGCCCGCACCGACCTCGCTGATGACCCCGGAGCACTCAAGACCCAGCACTCGGCTGGCCCCTGGCGGCGGCGGATAAAGCCCTGCCTTTTGCAATAAGTCGGCACGATTAAGGCCGGCTGCCGCCACTCGGATGCGAACTTGTCCTACATCGCACGTAGGACTCGCCTCTTCAACCCATACCACTTGACCTTCAACGCCTTGCAATGCCTTCACAGTGCCTCCATAGTGAGTCTGGACTGAGCCCGAAGCTGTAGCGCCGGGCTTTTTGCATTATGCGACCGGCTCTTGTAGATCCGGCGACTTCAAAGACGGCCTAATATGCGTTATCAATTGTCCCCGCGTCGAATCAGCATGAAGCATTTGCTCCCCAGCACCGCCCTCGCTCTTTTTATCGGTATCGGCCTGTTGCCGGTGTCGGGCAATACCTTCGCAGCCAACAGCTGGGACAAGTTGCAGCCTGATCGCGATGAGGTCATCGCCAGCCTGAACGTCGTCGAGTTGCTCAAGCGCCACCACTACAGCAAGCCGCCGCTGGACGACGCGCGCTCGGTGATCATCTACGAGAGCTATCTCAAGCTGCTGGACCCATCGCGCAGCTACTTCATGGCCAGCGACATCGCCGAATTCGACAAGTGGAAGACCCAGTTCGACGACTTCCTCAAAAGCGGCGACCTCAACGCCGGGTTCACCATCTACAAGCGCTATCTGGACCGCGTCAAGGCGCGTCTGGACTTCGCGCTTGCCGAGCTGAACAAAGGCGTCGACAAGATGGACTTCACCACCAAGGAAACCTTGCAGATCGATCGCAAGGACGCCCCTTGGCTCAAATCCACAGCAGAACTCGACGACCTGTGGCGCAAACGCGTCAAGGACGAAGTCCTGCGGATGAAGATCGCCGGCAAAGAGCCGAAGCAGATCCAGGAAACCCTGACCAAGCGCTACAAGAACCAGTTGGCGCGCCTGGACCAGACCCGTCCGGAAGACATCTTCCAGGCGTACATCAACACCTTCGCCATGTCTTACGATCCGCACACCAACTATCTGTCGCCGGATAACGCGGAAAACTTCGACATCAACATGAGCCTGTCCCTCGAGGGCATTGGTGCAGTGTTACAGAGCGACAACGATCAAGTGAAAGTCGTGCGCCTGGTGCCGGCAGGCCCTGCCGACAAGACCAAGCAAGTCGCACCGGCCGACAAAATCATCGGCGTTGCGCAGGGCAACAAAGAGATGGTCGACGTGGTCGGCTGGCGTCTGGACGAAGTGGTCAAACTGATCCGCGGCCCGAAAGGCACCGTGGTGCGCCTGGAAGTGATTCCGGCGAGCAATGCGCCGAACGACCAGACCACCAAGATCGTCTCGATCACCCGTGAAGCGGTGAAGCTCGAAGATCAGGCCGTGAAGAAGTCCATCCTCCATCTGAAACAGGACGGCAAGGACTACAAGCTTGGGGTCATCGAGATCCCGGCCTTCTACCTCGACTTCAAGGCGTTCCGTGCCGGTGATCCGGACTACAAGAGCACCACCCGCGACGTCAAGAAACTGCTGACCGAGTTGCAGAAAGACAAAGTTGACGGCGTGGTCATCGACCTGCGCAACAACGGCGGCGGCTCTCTGCAGGAAGCCACCGAGCTGACCAGCCTGTTCATCGACAAGGGCCCGACCGTACTCGTGCGTAACGCCGATGGCCGCGTCGACGTGCTTGAGGATGAAAACCCGGGTGCCTTCTACAAAGGCCCGATGGCGCTGCTGGTCAACCGCCTGTCCGCATCGGCTTCGGAGATCTTCGCTGGTGCCATGCAGGACTATCACCGCGCGCTGATCATCGGTGGCCAGACCTTCGGCAAAGGCACCGTGCAGACCATTCAGCCGCTCAACCACGGCGAACTGAAACTGACCCTGGCCAAGTTCTACCGGGTTTCCGGCCAGAGCACCCAGCATCAGGGCGTACTGCCGGACATCGACTACCCGTCGCTGATCGACACCAAGGAAATCGGCGAGAGTGCTCTGCCGGAAGCCATGCCATGGGACACCATCAAGGCAGCAATCAAACCGGCGGCCGATCCGTTCAAGCCCTACCTGGTGCGACTCAAGTCCGAGCATGATACCCGCTCTGCAAAAGACGCCGAGTTCGTGTTCATCCGCGACAAGCTGGCACTGGCACAGAAGCTGATGGAGGAGAAAACCGTCAGCCTCAACGAGACCGAGCGCCGCGCCCAGCATGCCGACATCGATGCCAAGCAACTGGTGATGGAGAACATCCGTCGCAAGGCCAAGGGCGAAGAACCGCTCAAAGAGCTGAAGAAAGAAGACGAAGACGCTCTCGCCGCAGCCGATCCGGACAAAGTCAAACCGGAAGACGACGCCTATCTGGCCGAGACCGGCCGGGTTCTGCTGGATTACCTGAAGCTGAGTAATCAGGTGGCGAAGAAGTAAGGTGATGGCAATTTAATGCTGACGATCCCCGGATCGTCATCAAACAGTCATCATTCTGTCGTGCAATAAAGGACTGGGAGCCACTCTCTTCACCGAGAACGCTCCCAGTCCTTTTTTATCGCCAGAGATCGCCATGACCACGACCGAACAGCTGAGTGCCTTGAGCTCGATCCTGACTCAAAGCGGTTTAAACAGCCTGTTCCAGCCGATCATTTGCCTTTCCGAGCGACGTATCCTTGGCTACGAAGCCCTCACCCGTGGTCCGTCCAACAGCCCTCTTCACTCACCTATCGCGTTGTTCGCAGTGGCGCGTCAGGCCGGTCGTCTAAGCGAACTGGAAATCGCCTGCCGACAAAGCGCTTGCCGTCGCTTCAACGAGCAGCAATTACCGGGCAAGCTGTTTCTCAATGTCTCGCCGGAGTCCTTGCTCGAAGCAGCGCATCAGCCAGGGCGGACACTGCAATTGCTGCAAGACTTCGGCATCCCGCCGAGTCAGGTGGTGATAGAACTCACTGAACAAACCCCGATCGATGACTTCCAGTTGCTGCAAACCGCTTTGCATCACTATCGGGCGATGGGGTTTTCGATTGCACTGGATGACCTCGGTGCCGGGTATTCCAGCCTGCGTCTATGGTCGGAACTGCGTCCGGATTACGTGAAGATCGACCGGCACTTTATCGATGGCATACATCAGGACGCGTTGAAGCGTGAGTTCGTCGGCTCGATCCTGCAAATCGCCAAAGCATCCCGGGCACAAGTCATCGCCGAAGGCATCGAACTGCCGGAAGAGCTGGCAGTGTTGACAGAGATGGGGGTCGATCTGGTGCAGGGTTACTTGCTGGGACGTCCACAGGAGCACCCGCCTCGAGATGCCCGCGCCTTGATGCCCAAGCACGACAGCAGCGCCGTCGCGCTGAACGACGAAGGCAGCGACCTCAGCGCCCTGCTCAACGACCAATCGGCCGTACCGCGCGACACACCCACCGCCACCGTGCTGGAAGCCTTCCGTCGCCAAGCCAACCTCAACTCACTGGCAGTACTCGACGAACAAGGCCAACCGTGCGGCATCGTCCATCGTCATTCCCTCTCGGATGCTCTGCTCAAACCGTTCGCCACCGACCTGTTCGCACGCAAACCCATCAGCCGACTGATGAACGACGACTTCCTGGCCGTGGAGATGAGCCAGTCGCTGCAACAGGTCAGCCGCCTGATCACCAGCCGTGCCCGTCAGCGCATCGAAGAAGACTTCATCATCACGCTCAACGGCAGCTACCTCGGCCTCGGCCGCGTGATCGACGTACTCAAACTGATCACCGAACTGAAAATCCAGCAAGCCCGCTACGCCAACCCGCTGACCCTGCTGCCCGGCAACGTGCCGATCCAGCAATGCCTGACGCGCCTGCTGCAACAGGGCCGCGAGTCGGTCATCTGCTACGTCGACATCGACAGCTTCAAACCCTTCAACGACATTTATGGCTATGGGCGCGGTGACGAAGTCCTGCTGTGTCTGGCGCAATGCCTAAACGAGCGCGTCGACCCGTCGCGCGACTTCGTCGGCCATATTGGCGGCGACGACTTCCTCCTGGTCCTTGGCCCCGAGGATTGGCGCAAACGCCTCAATCAACTGCTCGATGATTTCCAGAGCCAATGCCGGCGCTTCTATCGCCCCGAACACCTCGAAGCTGGCTGTTTCATCGCACCGAATCGCCAAGGGGTGCGGCAGGAGTTTCCGCTGTTGTCGCTGTCCATCGGCGTCGTGCATCTACACCCCGAAGCCTGCGCACAACTCGATGCTAGTCAACTCGCGGAAATGGCATCGCAGGCCAAGCATCATGCGAAGAATGTTCCGGGGTATAGCGTGCATGTGATTGATAGCCTCACTGCGTCCGATCTACATCCTCCACAACTAATCGGCCAACGCTAACTCCCAAACAACAAAAATCCCTGTGGGAGCGGGCTTGCTCGCGAAGAGGTCTGCCCAGACAATCAGGTTTAAGGCTCGTAAATAATCACCAAGTCGACTGATTCTCCGCCCTTGCCTTGTCTATATCTTCACTCCACTGCTCACTGGCTAATTTATATATATCTTCAAAAAATTCGCGCGGATCATTCACCATCATTTCACCCCATGCAACGCTGGTGTTTGAGTCGTAGTCATCCTCAAACTGCTCTGAAAAATTAAATCCGGGTGAGTTCAAAGCATCCTCAAGAACCTTCACCATCAAAAACTTATGTCTATATGTGAATCCGGGGAAATTCTTGAGAATAAACTCCTTTATTACCACCTCTCTATCGGAGTGTTTATTAGGATCATAGGCTGACAATAAACCCCCTAAAGTTTCTTCACGATCATATATCTCTATCCCTCCAAGCCAGTAAGATAGCTGAGGAACAAATGGAAAATCGAACTCTGGCCACTTCAACATAATGACTACCTTAATCTGGGAATGCTGTATAAGGCTTCTTAATATCTTTACTATCAAACCGTACTTCTGAGTAATTTAATTCATCAATATATTTTGGATTTTGTTTATCCTTTTTATTCGGCTTATATCCTCTACCACCATTTGGCATTTCCTTCCTTACAACTGGATCACCTGTCTTTGTAAATCCAGTAGGTGCTGGTGGCTTTCGACTCATTCGGGAAATAGCATCATTAATCGCATGAAGCTGAAGCAACCAGCTCTTAAATTGAGAGCTTGAATTAACACCTTCCTTCACTCCTTTTTTTGTCGGATGACTACCGTCAATGGATCTCTGCTTCAGCGCCTTGTCCGGTATCTCCGGGTTATGCTTCGCGACGGTATGCATTTTGTACTTTTTCTCCAGCTTCAAAACTTCACGCTTCGCATTTTCCTCCGCCAGTTCATCAATCCTCGCCCTCCGCTCCTGCGCTGTCATCTTCGGCAGCGCTGGCTCACCTTCATTGACCTTAGCTCCACTTACATCACCCGGCACCGTACAACCCGGCTTCTTCGGCGGCGGACAATTGGAACTCAACCCCAACGGATCCACCCACCCCGTCGGATTCGGCACATACCGATACTGATTCAACCCACCCGCCAACTTCACCGGGTCCGGTGTCAGATACCTGCCCAGCCGTGGGTCGTAATACCGGTGCC
>NZ_CAXAPL010000049.1:0-44148 GCF_963970845.1 Pseudomonas sp. RA_105y_Pfl2_P56 | reverse complement strand
CTCGGGAAGTAAGGTACCTTGGCCTCGATGTTCACCTTGGATAAAGCGCTTCATGGGCGATCCCTGCGATGAAATCCTCAGAAATCATAGCAAGAGTTCGCGAAGGCGTTTTTACACACTCTGGGCCTGTAGCTGTACTCAACCCCTAGCCTTTTACAGACGTTTAGCCACCTGTTTTGCCTGCGCAATGCCATGGAACCTCTTCGAACACTCCGCTAGCTGTCAGCATTGCGCCGAGTTCATAAATTAGTTGCCTATTGAGAGTGGGGTGGTCGGCAACTCCGAAAGCGCTCCAAGAGTCGCTGTCAATTCGGCAAGTTCCAAACTTACTTTCTAGACGGGAGTGAGATGCCCATATGCCATGTTCATTGGTGTTGACTGAGAATCCCAATGGTACCAATACCATGCGGAGCGCCTCCTGAAACCCAATGTCCGATGGCTGTGGATAGAACTCAACTAGCAGTTTTTTACTGCCATAGCCTTCTCTAATCGCGAAAGGGTACATGACCGTCCTCTTGAACTATTTCGAGCTCTTTGCACCGTCCGTGAAAATTTAACGAAGTACAAGGCATCGGTTAGGTTACGAAGCCATCGACAACATGTCTAGAAGCAGGAGTGGTTAGCACCTCTGCCAACACACGTCCGCTCATGGCCGACAGCTGCCCTCAACCAAAGGCAGCTTTGGATCGCTTTCTGCCTCTCGCGACGGGCAGTAAGAGTCAGCTCGGATGCAATTGACTGGTCAGTGGCAAGGCAAGCCGGTGGTCAAGTGAACTGCAATTATGCATGCCTGGCCGTTTGGGCGCTGAACCTATATCCAGACGTCACTCAATGCAGTTCGCTCACCCTGTTCATGGCCCGTGTTCAAAATACCTCGTGGTTCGATCATCATCAGTTTCGCTTCACTTTGCGCCGCCGTCCTGTGCACTACCCCGCGCGGCACCACATATAACTCCCCAGGATTCACATGGACGCATCCCTCTGGGAGGTCGATGCGCAAGGTGCCTTCGAGCACAAGAAATGCTTCGTCGGTCTCAGGGTGTGAGTGCCAGATGAATTCGCCTTCGATTCGCACAACCTTGAACTGGTAGTCGTTCATTTCAGCGACGACCCGAGGGCTCCATTGCTGATCGATCAGCGAAGCCTTTTGCGCCAGGTTTATGGGGAGCGATGTTTGTGGGTGATGGGACTCAGGCATGACAGATCCTCTGTAGTTGAGGTCGTCAGCCTATCGAACAATGAATGCATCGCGCTTGTACGATCCTGCAAGTCAGCGTGCGGGCCGCAAGCGTTCCAGCCAACGCATGGGTGGGACGCCATAGCAGCGTGTGAAATGTCGGGTCATGTGACTCTGATCGTGAAAGCCTGCGGCGAGGGCGGCGTCCACCAATGTGAAACCGTCGAGGACAAGACGGCGAAAGCGGTCAAGACGTCGTAGTGTGACAAAGCGGTAGGGGCTGGTGCCATAGAGCGTTCTGAAGTCGCGTGACAGGCTCCAGCGCTCTCTCCCGCTAGCCTGCTCGAGCATTTCCAACGTAATACCCAAGTGCATATTTTCCAGGATGAATGCTCTGGCACGTTCGGCAGAGAGATAATCCAGACGCTTACGGCCACGCGACTTACCCGCGACGGCACGCAACGCCATTGCCAGGTCATACAGGGCGTCCTGTTCCTCCAGCGTCTCCATAGGGTTATCCATCGCTTGCACAAATGCTTCGCTGGCATGGTAAAGGCGCGGATCGTTCGAAAGCCCACCGGCGATAAAGGGCAAAGGTTCGCCCCCCAAGATTGTCTGGATCAATGCTGGATCAACGTAAGCCATACGGTAATGAAAACCTGCTTGCGTGCCGGCCATGCCGTCATGAAGTTCATCGGGGTGAAGCACGAGCGTGTTGCCCTGCACCCCGTGGCGTAGCGAACCCTTGTAGTGAAAACTCTGCACGCCCGCCAGCGTGCGACCTATCGAGTAGGTGTCGTGACGGTGTGGGTCGTAGCCGTGGCTGCCGAACCAGGCTTCGATACGCTCGATGCTACCGGGTTGAGTGCTGCGAATAACCCAGTCAGAGGTGCTCGGTTGGCCTTTTTTCCGGTCCATGCCAGTATTTTCCAGTTTCTGCGCAGTCGTCGCGGTTTTCCTTTTCGGGAATATACAAGTACTCGCATTCGGATATCTCCTTTTGACCCAGGCTGAGAAAAAAATCGACGCTCGCCGTTAGCTCAAACCACTGTTGAATTGATCACTGACCAGTTCATCCAGCATCCGCAGAGGTTCGGTAAAGCTTCGGCGAGAATGATGTATCAGCCCGATATCACGGTGAAACGTGCGCACGTCGAGATCGAGTGCCCGGACACCGGCCGGCCAAGGACTGGCTGCACAGCACGCTTGGCGGTTGTCCCACCGTCGTTGAGCCCAGGCTTTCTAAAGCCTGAGCAGCATATTCGCGAAGGGGTCGTATCAGCCACTATCACCTCAGCTGACACACCACTTTCGCGAGCAAGCCCGCTCCAACAGGTGAGCCGTGGTTAATTGTCGATTGGCGTGATGATCTCAATCCGCGTAATCCCCACCCGTTCAGCCTGCGCAATTATCTCTTGGGGTGTCGAGTCCGCCGTGGGCATGACCAGGCCATTTTCCGCATCGCCCAGATGCAGTTCCAGCAGGTGCATCGCAGCCTCGTGTTCGGCCAGTTGTGGCTGTTTGAGTTCGAACAGATGAGTACGAGGCTCATCGTTGAAACGGTATTGCAAAAGGTAGTTGTGCATGGTGTCACCCGCGTATGAAGGAAGAAGCCACTGATTATCCTGACGCACCGGTCAGTTATTAGTTCAACGGCATGGCGACTGCGACTTACTGGCGGTAAACAGATAAATCTCGGCGCTCAATCCAAACTTTTCGCCGCGCAGGGCGTCCTTTCCTTACACTCCCCCAAAAGCTGAGTACAGCTAAGGACTGGCGATGACCTTCTTCATTTTTCTTCTGGCCTGCGCGGCTGCCGCGAGCACAGGCGTCATTTTCAAACCGGGCCCCTGGTATGCATCGCTGACCAAGCCTGGCTTCACGCCGCCCAACTGGGCGTTTCCGGTGGCCTGGACGGTGATCTATCTGTTGCTGGCCTGGGCCGGATACCGACTGAGCCTGATCCCCGGCAGCCAAACGGTGATGGCGTTATGGGCGGCGCAGATCGCGCTCAATACCCTGTGGACGCCGGTCTTCTTTGGCGCCCACCACGTTTTCGCCGCCATGGTGATCCTGACGCTGCTCTGGCTGGTCGTCGCGGCCATGGTGGTGATGGCGTTGCAGCTTGATCTGGTCACCGGCCTGATCCTGTTTCCCTATCTGGCTTGGTTGTGTGTCGCCGCTGCGTTGAATTTTTCCATCTTGATCAAGAATCGCGGATGACTCACCCACGCAGCAAGACGCCTTGGCCGCAGGGCGAGCGGGAGTTGACGCAAGTGCGTGATTTCAACAAGAAGCTCGCCTGGTTACCGCGCTTTAAGATTCGCAATCGCGTCCTGCCACGGATGATTCAAACACTGCTGCGCGCCAGCCAGATCGGTGGCGCTGATGTTTGCCGGCGAACTGGACCCGCTGCGCGACGACACCCTCGAAATCGCCGAGCGCTGGAGGGCGTCAGCCCCTGTCGAGGTGTACCAACTGCCCTCTTCCCCCCATGGTTTTATTCACTTTCCGACCGCGATTGCCAACAGCGTGCTGGCGTACAGCCGTGAGTGGATCACGGGGCGAGTTAATGCGTGCACTGTGCTTACCCCCCCTTCTTGAGTGCTGGATACCGCCTGCGTTATTCGCGCCGTTCAACCTTGGAATCGGTCAACGCGCCCTCATAACCATCGCTATACCCAACATCCTCAAAGGGAAGGACAAACCATGACCAGTCAAACCGAAACCGCCATCCTCGCCGGCGGCTGCTTCTGGGGCATGCAAGACTTGCTGCGGCGCTATCCGGGCGTGTTGCAAACGCGGGTTGGCTACACCGGCGGCGATGTGCCGAACGCCACTTATCGCAATCACGGCAATCATGCTGAAGCCATCGAAATCGTTTTCGATCCTGCGGTGATCAGCTACCGGCAGATCCTTGAGTTTTTCTTTCAGATACACGACCCCAGCACACCCAACCGTCAAGGCAATGATCGTGGCCCCAGCTATCGCTCGGCGATCTATTACCTCAGCGAACAGCAACGCGACATCGCCGAGGACACCGTTGCCGATGTCGATGCCTCACAGCTATGGCCTGGCCGCGTGGTGACCGAAATCGCACCGGCGGGGCCGTTCTGGGAAGCAGAACCGGAGCACCAGGATTATCTGGAACGCATCCCGAATGGCTACACCTGCCACTTCATTCGTCCGAACTGGAAACTGCCCAAGCGTGCCTGAGAACCAGTCTCACGTTGCCATCGTGCTCGCAATCGACTCAATTGACGTCCGACGCCTTCGCGTCGGGCCAAGGGCGCTTTTAAAAGACGAACGTCATCAGTGCGTTGAACACCAGCGCCGCGACAAAGCCCAGAGGTGCCGCGCGAAACAGGAGATGCTGAAACAGCGAAGCGCGGCTCTGCTCCGTGGGGCACGAGCCGAGGATCAGGCTACCACCCGAGGAAAACGGCGAGATAGAGGTCGCTTGGGCGCCCACGACGATGGCAACGAACAGGATCATCGGATCGAGCCCCAGCGTCGAAGCAATCGGCGGCACCATCGGGAACAGCGCTGGCGTCACGACCCCCAGCGTGCTGGAGAACAGCGACATGAAAGCCGCCACGATGCCGAAGACGATCGGCACCATGATCGGCGGGATGCTACTGCCCATCCACGAGGCCAGCACGTCGATGGTCACGGCCTTGATCGCAACCGAAATCAGCATGCCCACGCCGCAAATCATGATCAACGTTCCCCAAGGCACCGTCGCCATGACCTTGCGCTCGTCACCCAGTTTGAGCAGCAGCGCAATCACTGAGAACAGACTGGCGATCAGCCCGATGTCCATCTTCGAATTGATAAAGCTCACGGTCGCGTTGGCCGGGAAAACGATATGCGCGATGGGCGCGGCCAGTACGATCGCCATCATCGCCAGCGTCAGCCAAAGCGTGGTTTTCTGCTCTCGATTCAACGGCGTCGGCTCGGTCACCACATAAGCGCTGGCTTTCATCGCCTTGCCATGGCCCGTGAGGAACACCAAAGCTGAAATCACCAGAAGGGGTATCACCAACGTGCTGGCGAAGATCGCTGCTGAGTTGATGAACGCGTCATTTTCCGCGATCCCCGCGTTGACCATCAGTCCACGGAAGATGATGCCGCTCTGGCTCGAGACGAAATTGGCCCCGCTCAAGGCGCCGTAGTTCACCGCCATGCCGCCAATGATCAGGCTCATGCCTGTGCGTTCGCAGAGCAGCAACGTGATCGGCGCCATGAATGCCAGCACCGTGTAATAACCCGCGCCCATCCCTGAAATGACGGTCGCGGTGAAGAAGACCGCAAACGGCAACAGTTGCGGCATCGACCGGCTGCGATAAATCAGATGCTCAGCGAGTTTTTCAAGGGTGCCGTTGACCGTGGCGAAGCTGTAGAACAGGCAAACCGAGAAGATAATGAAGAAAATCTTCAGCGGCCACATGCCGATGACTTCCGACGGGCTGAGGCCCATGCCGTAACAGCCGATCAGGTAGGCAAACGCGATGGCGAACAGACCGATATTGATCTTGGTTTTGTAACCAAGGGCGACGGCGACAACGATTGCCGCGACGACGAGCAGGCTCATCATGATGGAAGTCCTATTGTTGTTATTGATTGTTTAGCGGGAAACGTTGAATCCGAACAGCGTTGCCGGATTTTCCTTCAACACTTGGGCGCGCTCGCCCGCATCCGGCAGCAACCTTTCGATGAAGGCCACCTGCTGGTCATAGCTCGTTTGATCTTCGAACTGGGTGTTGGGCCAGTCGCTGCCCCAGAGGAGTCGCTGGATGCCACCGCTCGCCTCGCGCAGCAGTGCCAGCACTCGCGTTGCCTGGGCCAGATCGGATTGGCTACGGTAGGGAGCGGACAACTTGAGCCATACGTGCGTGTCTGCCAGCAGTGCGAGAAAAGCCGTATGAGCGGGATTCTCAAGATCGATGCCACCTGTCGGCAGGCCAAAGTGGTCAATCACAACCGTCACGCCGCACGCCCTGATGACGGGCACGATCAGCGCCAGATCATCGATGCCCCGCTGAACCTCCACCTGCCAGCCGCGCCGTGCCAAACGCACGAACAGCGCAACCCAAGCAGGACTGCTGTAGTCGGCCAGTGTCTTGCCAATCAGGTTCAAACGGATGCCCACCACACCGGCCTCGGCCAATTCATCCAATCGACTTTCGCTGACATCAGCGTCGACGACCGCCACAGCACGCAGGCGTTTTGGATAGCGGCGTAACGCGTCAAGCATGAAGTGATTGTCGGTGCCCAGAAAGCTCGGCTGAATCAACACGCCGTGTGACAAGCCATTGCGATCAAGATGGCCCAGATATTCCTCAACCAAAGCATCGTAATGCGGGCTGTAGCGACGGTTGGCAACCATCGCCAGGTCCTGGCGGAAGATGTGGGCGTGGGTGTCCACACCACGGAGGGCAGGCGCATGAAGACTGGTCATAAACAGATAACCCTGAGCGTTTGTTGTTATGGCTAACAATCTGCAGCGTTCGTGAGATCGGGCCATGAGGCCCAAGCGACGGTTGGCGGCAGATTTATATAAATACATCTATTCATATATATGACTACACCACCATATATTCAGCGCTGGATATCTGTCAAACGACTTGTTGGTGATAAAGTAGCGGCGCCTGCCGGAATGGACTGCCCCAAAAATGAACGCCTCGACACTCGGATACGACGAGCGCTTGCCGCTTTATCAGCGCCTGCGAGAAGAAATGCTCGCCAAGATCGCCGCTGGTGAATGGACGCCAGGGGCGCCCATTCCCACCGAAGCGGAGCTGACCAAACACTACGGTGTCGCGATCGGCACGGTGCGCAAGGCTGTGGAAACGCTGGTCAATGAAGGCCTGCTCCTGCGCAGCCAGGGCCGCGGCACCTTCGTGCGCCGACCTAATTTCGACGCCTCGCTGGCGCGCTTCTTTCGGCAGGTGAATGCCAGCGGCGGACGCGAAATACCCACCAGTCGCATCCTTGCCAAAACGCTGCAAAAACCATCGCTAGCCGTGGCCAATGCGCTAAAGCTGCAAGACGGCGAGCAAGTCGTGAGCATGGAACGCCTTCGGATGGTCGAAGGCCGCACACTGTTTCACGAGGACATCTGGCTACCCGCCACACGTTTTGGCGCATTGCTGAGCATGGATTCCGAAAGTTTCGGCGAGCTGCTCTACCCTTTGTATGAAACCCAGTGCGGCCAATGCATCGCCTCGGCAAGCGAGACGCTGACGGTGGGGGAAGCCGACCCGGCCATGGCCACAATCCTCTCGATCAAGGAAGGCTCCCCGGTCGTCACCATCGAACGCACCGCATTGGGGTATGACCGCAGCCCACTCGAATACCGAATTTCCCGGGCGGCGGCGGAAGGCTTCAGGTACCAGATCGATATTTCTTGAGGCGTTGGGTGAGGCGCAGCATGCGAATCGCCCGGTAGCGCCCAGCCGTTGCCAACCGTTGAAGGTGCTGCGCGTCTTCCCGCGCCGCCAGCAGCTAAACCAGAACGTTGAGCAGTTGAACCGGTGTCAGCTTCGTCACCATCATCAGCACAATCACGAACATCCCGGCAAAACCGGCAACGCCCATCCAGAACCACTTTCTGTAAACGGCTCGGTAGTTTTCATCGAGCCCCTTCCCGGCCTCCCCCGCGCTCGACGCCATCGCGCAAAGCTTTTTCTGCAAGAGCAAAACCGGCAACCAAAGCGCCCCGACGCAAAAGAAGATGATCAACGAAGTCGCCACCCACTCCGTGGTCATGGGCAGGCCCGAGAGTTTCATCAGAAAAAAGCCTGTGATGATTTGCACCAAACCGGCCGGCGTGGTGATCCAGGTATCAAAGCGCACCACCATGCGGGCGACGTGTGCGATCACCAACGGGTTGGCCGTGCGGCTGGCGGCGATCAAATACAGGTAGGAACCCATGCCGAACCCGAACAGGAAAATCGCCGCGATGACGTGCAGGTACTTCAGGCCCAGATAGAGCATGCTCAGTGCGGCCCTTTGGAGAAGTTCACGACCAGGCGCAGATTGTCCGGATCGTTGATGGCCGCCATGTATTCATCGACGCTGATTTCGCCGACGCAAGGCCGGGCACCGGATTGCGGCACATAGCCTTGGGCCATTTTCATCGCCAGCGCCACGGCCGCGCAGCTGGGGATTTGCGGACCTTTGTCATTCAGGGCTGTCAGTTGCGCAGTCATCGCCAGCGGCAAGCCATCAACATCGAGCCCGTGAATGTCGATGTACATGGCGCTTTTACCGTCGCCGAAACGTTCGAATCGCACGCCCAGAAGATGCAAGCGCGCAGCCCAGCGAACGTGGTCGCGAACCAGCCCGATCTTCAGCGCCTGCGCCAGCAGGCCGTTGGCGATACCGCCTAGCTTCAACCCCGCGCCGGCCTTGAAGCTCAGAGTGTGCGCGCCATAGCGGCTGGCGAAAATATCCATGTCCGGCACATCGACATTGGCCAGCAAGCGAGTGCCCAGTGGCGGCATTTTGCGCAGGGTCAGATCCTGCCAGCCCGGCACCTCATGCACCTTGCCGTTCCTGAGTTGCTTGATGGGTTTGCCGGCGTAGGCCAGCACACCTTCGATCGTCGACAGCCCCGGCATCTTCGCCGAGGACGAGATGCCATGCTCAATCGAGTCGATGCGTGAGAAGTGATGGCGCTGCTGATCAATGATCGCCGACGACAACGTCGGCACCGAGCTGCAGCCGCTAAGAACAGCCACGCCCGCGGCTTTCGCCCGCGCATCGAGGACGCCCACGCCATTGACGAAAGTCCGACAGTCAGCAAGGTCGCAGTAACTCACCCCAGCCGCTATACAGCTCTCGGCGACCGCATACGATTGCCCCTGAAACGGGCCTGCGGTGTGGACGACCAACTGGATGTTCATCGAGCGCAACGCCGGACTGAACGCGCTGCCCATGGCATCGCCGCACCAGCCTTCGCAGACGTTAAGCGACTGGCTATTCAACTCATCGACCTTGCGCTGCAATTTGTGCTGATCACGCCCCGAAAGCACCAGCTCGACGCCCGGCATCAGCGCCAGATGCTTGCAAACGATGCTACCGAAGTTGCCGTAGCCCCCCACCACCATCACCCTGAACGGCATTCAATTCTTCCCTAACTGACAGGCTGTATTCAGCCATTGACGGAGACTCATCCAGCGGCGGGAAGAATATAGCGCCGAGCGTCAGCAAGCCAATCAACAAATCCAGGGGGCTGGCCCGTCAGCAAGCAGATCTCTGCGGTGAGGTCGCAAATTAAATGAACCCACCACGCCACACGCCCCCTAACAAAGACCATCAGGAGGTAGCCAATGCAAAATGAAATCGTATGGATCGTACTGGCGGCAGTTCTTCTGCTCATCGAGCTTTGGGCCATCAACCGGGTACGCAAAAGCGAGGGGAAGTCCAATAACAAGGGGGTATGGATTGTGTTGATCGTATTTGTGCCGCTGTTCGGGCTGATTGCCTGGGCGATCGCAGGCCCCAAACATATCAGCCAGGACACCGCGTCACATCCCGGTCGCTAAAAAGCACTGTGTGAGCTTCGCGTTTAAAAACTTCGCGGTCTTCAGGCCGATACTGTCAAATTCCGCCAGGCGTTTCTCGAACGCCTGGTGTCGACTTAGAGGTAATCGGTAGGGGCAGTCCTCAGGATCTGTTCGATGCTCAGCTTGATGTACGCGAATTGCTTCGCGCCCAGGACAAAACTGAATGGGTAATCATCTCGACAGGCATGTTCACCAGCTTCCTTTTTGAGCCTGTATTCGAAGTGGTTGACTTGGAAAACGATTCCGTGAACGCGCTAGGCAGTCTTGAGAACGGCGTGACGCTCACGACGCCATACGACATTGGTGCGCTGACAGCGGCAATCGTTTTCTTCGAACCTCGCTTGCGCAACCAGATCGTGTATCTATCGGGAGACACGGTGACGTACGCAGAGGTTGCGGGTCTCCTTGAACGTGTACTGGGGCGCCCGTTCAAACGTAACGTGTGGACTGTTGCGTACCTGATCCGGGAATTGGAGAAAGATCCGACTCACCACATCAAGAAGTACCGTGCTGTGTTTGCCCAAGGCAGAGGTGTGGCTTGGCCGAAAGCGGGCACTTTCAACGAGCAGCAGTCGATTGAGGTAACGACCGCCGAGCATTGGGTTCGGAAAAACCTCGCAAACATCTGAACGCAAAAGCAACGCAACCTTCTGCCTCACAATCTGGCGCACCAAGCGCCCAAGGTTGTGAGTGGCTGCTCAGGTCGAATGCAAACAGCACGGCACCCACTCAACTCACCAGCAAGGCTTCATGGACATTGATGACGGGGATAGCTGTGTCTACGCGTTGGCGGTCGAGCCAGCCTCTGGTTCTAACCACATCAAATATTTGCCCCTGTTCAATCAACGCCAACAAGAGCTCGTCGGCCACTCGATATCGCCCGCAGTCGGGGCAATCTCTTTCCTCCCACGGGCCGTGACAGTGAATCCGCTCGGCGGCGCCTGCACACACAAGACAGCTCATCGCACTTACCTTTTATAGTTTTAATCGGCCAGACCGGGTTGATGCGGTCGATGGCCGGTCGACCGGCATAAACCCGCAAAGTTCTTCGCGCTGACGTTTTCAATACAAACACGTCGCATTTGTCGTGCCATGAGACCTGTATGAGAGCGTTGAGGGTGAGCTGCAAAAGAGATGTGGCCACGAGTAACATGGTCGCTTATTGCTAAAAAGCCATTGCTGAGTACACGGAGTCATCCACATGGAAGTCATCAATCAATTGCAACCTATCGAATGTGCCGACATGCTGGACATTCGACGCGAGATCGACAGTCTGGACCACGCCGTAATCAAGCTGTTGGGCAAGCGTTTCCAGTACGTACTGGCAGCCTCGAAATTCAAGACTTCAGCAACATCCGTGCGTGCGCCGGATCGCTTCAAAGCCATGCTCGCAACGCGCCGTGAGTGGGCGCAGACCGAAGGTCTGAATCCGGACGCCATCGAGAAAGTGTACAGCGATCTGGTGAATCACTTCATTGCCCAAGAGATGGCGCATTGGGCGGTGCATCAATCCACGTCCTCAGTTGAGAATTGAGGCGTGGGCACAGCGTTTGAAGACCGACCAGTGATATTTGTCTTAACGATTTTGAGCAGGAGCCTCACCCATCATGGATGAAACCATCACCTATCGAACCGCAACTGCCGACGATGCGTTGACCCTGTGCGAGTTGGGCCAATTGCTTAACGCCGTGCACCACGCTGGGCGCCCCGACATATATGCGGCGGCTACCGACGATGTTTCCCGCGACCTGCCGCACTGGTCAGGCGTTTTCGAGAAACCGGATCATGTAGCCTTCATCGCCCATGTGGGTGATCAGGCCGCAGCATTCATTACGGCCAACCTGTCGGCGAGCTCCGGGCCGCTGATGCAGCGGCAGAATGTGGTTCGTATCGGCTCGGTGTGCGTCGCCGAGCCGTTTTCGGGCAAAGGGATTGGTCGTGCGCTGATGCAACTCGTCAAGGACTGGGCCGTTGAGCATGACGCTCAGGATTTGCGCCTGACGGTTTGGCCGTTCAATGAGCGCGCTGCGCGTATGTATGCCGAGTTCGGATTCGAGCAACGCGCCGTCGAGATGGGAATGCGGCTGGTATGAGCAGGCAAGCCCGACTCATAATGATCGTCCTCGGCTGGCTGGTCGGCAACAGCGTTGAGCATACTTGATGGCACCGCTGACATTGGGATGATCCAAACCTGCGTCGGTGACTAGCTAAACCGATCGGCCCGGCGGGTATCCGCTGGGGCGATGTCATATGTGTCATGGAACGCAAACACCTGAATCGTAGACAGACGACTGTCTTGCAGAACTAACAACCCGAGTAAAAACATGAATCGTCAGAAAAAACTGAAGCAGTTGTTCAAGGAAAAGGCCAAAAAAGCCAGTGCCAAACTGGCCCCGAAAAAGCCGAAATACATCAGCAAGGCTGACCGGGCGAAGCTTGAGGCTCAAGCGGGTTGTGACTCGGTGGCTTGCTCTGAGAGCTGATCAAGGTTCAAGGCATAAAGCACTCACCTGGGGCATCGTCAATGTAATGGCTGTTTTCATGCTTGATACCCACTGAGCAGGCGCATACGGATAGGGGTTCGAATGCAATGCTCAGCGTGGAGTAACTGTCAGTTTGACCGGCACCGACCATTCCAGGGTTTGCCCGTTTTCGATTGACTCGGTATTCACTCCGTAAAGTGTACTCGCACCATTTTTCTCCCTTGCTGCAAGCCCACCCTAAGGTCAGCGCCGACCGAACGGTGGCGCTGACCAGGATGTGGTCTCACCGAACCAGTTCGATCTCGCTCGGCCGCCACTCTTTGGTGAAGAACGGCTCAAGCGGACTGTAGAGGCGCAAGATCGTGAACCAGCCTTTGTCGGGCATGGTCTGGATCCAGTTGCCGGCCTTGGCCTCTGCAGGCTGGGAGGGGCCGAAATAGAGGGTCGTGGTCCCATCGGCGTTTTCCGTGGCTGCCGGCGTAGGATAAGTCTGGCTGCCTGCACGCGGATAGCGCTGCGGAGTCTGGAGCATGGATCGCGTCTGGTTGTCGTAAACAGTGAATGACCAGAATTTTGCCGCAGGAGTCTTCGGTGGCAGGGTTACCTTGTAGGTCTTGCCACCATCGAAAGGATTTTTTTCGGCATCCGTAAAACCCATGAGGTACTGCGAGCCCGCGTTAGGCAACCGCATAATCATGCCCGGAGAATCCATGGTGTAGCCGTAATAGAACGCCGCACGGGAATCGAGTGTCCGTGCGCCGGTTGGCGGGAATGGTTTGAAAAAGCCGTCCTTGGTAATCATCGGCGGCGGAGTCTCGAAGTTATAGCCACCCTGCCACAACATGTTGGCCCACATTGAATTTGGATAGTAGGCCCAACCGGGATAGTCGGCACCACTCCAGTTTAGCGACCGCCCCGCTGCGTTGCCCACCGCCGCTGCGTCGGTCAGGATACTTTTCATCCGGGCATCGGGATTGAAGGGGTGACCTTTGGCGATGCCAATGGCAGCCCGTTGGCCAAGCAGTTCCGGATCGAACGAGGTTGCCGGTTCCAGTTGCACAAGCTTGTCGAGCATCTGGAAATAGGAAAAATCGTTTGGTGGAATGGTATTGAACGACTTGTCACTCCCTTCAACGAACTTCGTTGGAGGAACAGGCGGGTTGTCCTCAGCGCCAATGCTGTGAAAGCCCTCACGAATCGCATAGGCCGAGGCGCCCGAGAAACTGTTCATGAACGCGTCTATGCCGCGAGTGAACGCCAGGGTGCCGTAGACATCTTGTGTGGTTTTCTCGGTCGGAGCGCCATCCTTGAACTCCAACACACCGATACGCGTCTCCATGCGATCAGGCGTAGTAATGGATGGGGGGATTTCGCCGCCAGCTTGCACCATGGTGGACAGAGTATCGCTAATGAGACGAAAGCCGACAACACGGTTTTTGGTTTGAGAGATTGCGTCATAGTGCTTTCCTTGTTTATGACAAATGCATTAACTACTCAAACTGAGGGACTAATGGCTCAGCGATTTCTCTCAGAGCATACTCAGTCACAATCGTTGCGTTCTGGTCATATATGAGTGGAACCTGCCTGGTTCACCCGGATGACCCACAACAAATATTGCGCACATTGTCGAAGCAGCATAGTCCGTTTAATTGGTTATTCCAGCACACCCAGCCTAGATGCATATTTGCCATCGTTCATCGTCCAACAAACAATAGTTGAAGCTGGACGCACTTAAGAAAGTGCACAAATGGACAATGTCGAATCATCAGCGATACGTCACTTCGCCTTAATTACCCGGTTGGGCGGATGGGTGACATGCCTGTCGATCAGACCAAACCCCTGTCCGGCTGTCGTATGTCGGGCGAGTTCGATAACGCCTGGATTCAAGCTCTTTCAACCAACATGACCTGACGTTACTGATCAAAAGAACCTGGCGTAACACCTCACCCCAAAGGAGTACTGCTACGTGAACTTTTCTCATAAGGCGATAGTGGGTGCAGCACTGGGCAGCTCAGCAATAGTTAATCTGAGAACACTTGCACTGGAAGTGACGACAACGATGCCTGACAGCAAAGGCATTGTTGTCGCTTGCCGGCTCTGAGAGTCAGTGAGGTCAACTCATCTCTGGGGCCAGATGACTCATGAACGTAAGATTTTCAATCGCGTGCATATATTCAGAGAATCTCGGATCTCCATCGCTGAACGCCTTTGCCACTTTCTGGGCGTTTTCAAGACTGTCCCACATGGCTAAGTCCGCGAAGATTCGGTCGTCGTTCATGGGGCAGTAGGCACGGTATTCGATCAAACCCGGGAAAGTCTTTAACGTTTCACGAAGCCCTTCGCGTAGCACAGGCACTTGCGCAACGCATTCCTGTTTGACCTTGAAAATGGCTAATTCGAGTACATGAGATGAATGCTGCATAGGGATGACCTGCTGTGTGTTAGGAGGTCCCAATTATCAGTAGCTCATACTGACAGCGTAGTGTCAGTCGTGCTGATCGCTTTCCACTGGTTTGCCTGATGCTTCATATACGTCTGGAGATCAAGGGCCGGATTGTCAGGTGTAGGTTGTTCGGCAATAGCGATGGAGGCGATGCGATCGACCCGAAAATCGCGGTAAGCCGCCTTGGTACTGCACCAACTTCCAACCGTCCATTTCCCTCCCCAGTAAAAAAGGCCAAGGGGAGAAATAAGACGTTGCGAAACCACTCCATCCAGTCGGGTATAAATTATTCTCAGCGCCTGAGTGTTTTCGATGGCATTTCGAAGGATTGCCAGGTGGCGACGCGTCAAAGCGGGTGTTGTTCCTAGTGCCCTGATTTTTGCCGAACCGGGGTCGACCTTGTGCTGGACTACGCAAGCGGAGATTTTGCTCAACAGCATTCTTGCCGCAGCACCTAGATCGTCATCGGCGGAAGCTGAAAGCATTTCCATCCCGAGTATCAGTGCGTCCAGTTCGAGCTTGTTCAACGCTAAAGGCGGCATCTCAAAATCGGCATCCAAGGCATAGCCCACGCCAGCAGTACCGTAGATGGGGATGCCACTGAAGGAGAGGTCGTCGATGTATCGATAGATTGAGCGAACGGAAACGCCGATTCGGCTAGCCAGTCGTTCAGCAGAGATTGGCTGATGGACACGAATCAGATTGACCAATTGAAACAAGCGATCAGCTTTACGCATCAGGTGTGCTCGACGGAGTACCCTGCGCAAGTTCAATAGCCGCCTGAATGGCGGCCCGGGCTTGAGGGCTGTTCTTCCAGCAAGTCGATCCCCTTGCTGCCGATGCCTGAGCGACGATGTCACAAACATTGGCTTTGCTGAGCGCCGCCAGCGAGTCAATACCCATCTGCTCAAGGCGAGCAATAACGGCCGGCCCCACGCCCCTCAGGGCCAGTAACGCATTATGTTCCGTCAGTGGAAATGGCATCCGTAAACTCCTGTTATCGGCCAATGAGGCAACCAGAGTTTGCCCGACGAGAGTTGGCATCTCAATAGATGGGCACCCTCGCCACGGCGCTTACCACCCCATCCCAGTATTCATCCAGCTTTACCCGTCAACCAAGCCCCCCAGAACAGACTGCTGAAAAACCGCGTAGCCTCGCCAAAGCCGGCCTCATGCAACAGCGCCTGAACCGCCGCCTCGGAATGCGGCGGGTCTGCCCCCTGAAGAATCTTGCCAAGCTTGGCCCTCACCTCCTCCGCGCTGGCACCCTGCTGCCGCCAACGCTGCCCCCATGCCGCCAGTAATAGAGGTTGGCTGGCGTAGGCGTAATGGTTGCCTGCCACGATCAGTGGCGCGCCCGGTTTCAAGCGAGCTTCAATTGATCGCAGGATCGCTCTCTTTGGCTCATCGCCCTTCAGATGATGAAGCACGCCAATCAACGTCGCCGCGTCGAACGACTGATCTGCCGGCAACTCATCGACATGCCCGAAATGCACTTGCGTTCGGTGCAGCAAATCGTTGGCCTGCAAATGCTGCGTCGCGGCTTCCAGCATCGGTTTGGAAGGATCAACCGCCATGAAACGCCAGGTCGGCTCCAGCGCAGCCATCGCAATGATTTCCTGTGCTGTACCGCCAGCGCCTACGACCAATACTTTCGCCGAGGGTGAATGGCCAAGACTCGCTGCCAGCACGCATGCTGCCAAATCGTGGCAGGCGTCGTAGCCGGCCAGCGCGATTCGACTTTGCCTGGCGTATTCGTTAGCGCGAGAAATGTCGAATTTTTCGGCGGGGTTGGGTGCTGATGAGTTCAACGGTCGATTCTCCTTGTCTTTGGGGCAAGGTACGCCTTGAACCCGACCAAGAAAAATTCGTTAATTTTATGTGCTGCATTCCTGTCGGGAATGCAGATTGCGTGCAGCTACCAGAGAACATGCGCATAAATGGACAGCTCACGTTCACTACGTCGGTCCACATCGTAGAGGCAGCATTAGCGTGACTTGGCATTGCCTACCTGCCCGAGGAGCAATTTGAGCCCCATCTTCAGGAAGGCCGACTCATGCGCGTCCTGGAAGACTGGTGCACCCCGTTCGCGGGCTACTCTTTGTATTACCCCAGCCGACGCCAGCCCTCCCGGCATTTGCGCTGGTTTCCAATGCACTGCGCGAGACGTTTAACGGTTGAAAATTGCACAATCGCGTGAATAATTCGCAGCCGTTCAATATCAAGCGCTTCACTCATGGCTTACAAATCCTGCATGCAGGCTGGTAGCCGGATGGCTTGCAAACACCCTCCTTGCGCCACGGTACCTGCACGCCAGATTGGAATGCCGTTTCGATAGAGCGTCGGCTGTCTGCTTTAGGGTGTACTATCAGAATCTATTCATCAGATATCAGTTATCCATGTCCACGCTTAGCGAAGAGAGCCGTCAGATCGTAGCTTCTCTGACGCGCCGCGTTGGTCCCAACGCTGACATTGCACAGATCGCCCATACGATCACATTAACCTTGCGGGATATGGACGCTGCCCTCACGCCCATTATCGGCCAGCAAGGGGTAATTGCGCTTTATCGTCGCAGCCTCCATCTGAGTATCTCCACCCATTCGCGTCTGGCCGGCACCTACGACAGTGTGCAGACCATGGACCTGACAGCCCTCAAGGCCGTACTTGTCGAGCAAACGAAAGCCGATGCACTGTTTTTTGGTGAAGTGTTGCTGACGACGTTTTACGCGCTGCTGACCACGTTGATCGGGCCTTCGCTCACCGCACGATTGCTTCGTGGCGTGTGGGAACCTTCTTTGAGCGACATCCCTTCGCAGGAAAATTCTCCATGAGCACCAAAGTGACTATCAACCGCCTGGCCACCGGTGTGCCAGGACTGGACGAGGTGCTGGGCGGAGGTTTGCCGGAGTTTTCGTTCAACCTGATCGCCGGCCCGCCGGGATGCGGCAAGACCACGCTGGCGCACCAGATGATGTTTGCCTTGGCGACCCCCGAACGCCCGGCGCTGTTCTTTACGGTGCTCGGCGAACCGCCTCTGAAAATGCTGCGTTATCAGCAGCAATTCGATTTTTTTGACAACGAAGCGATTAACCACTCGATTCGTTACGTCAACCTGGCCGATGACACCCTGGCCGGCAATCTGGATGAAGTGCTGCGGCGCATCGTCAGCGAGGTGCAAACCCACTCCCCGGCGCTGGTGTTCGTCGACTCGTTTCGCTCCGTGGTGCTGGCCAGCCAGACTCAGGACAACCCGAACAACAACTTGCCGCAGTTCGTTCAGCAATTGGGCATGTTGATGACCACCTGGCAGGCGACGACCTTCCTGATCGGCGAATACTTCACCGAAACCGATACCAACCCGATTTTTACCGTAGCCGATGGGCTGATCTGGCTGCGCCAAAGCGTTCAGCGCAACTCCATGGTGCGCAAGATGGAAATCATGAAGATGCGCGGCCAACCGACATTGCCCGGGTTGCACACGTTTCGCATCGCAACGTCGGGGATCAAGGTCTTCGCGCCTGCGGCACTCAATCCGGTTGAGGCGCCACTGGAGTTTCCGATCAAGCGCCTGAAAATGGGCGTTCCGGCGCTCGACGAGATGTTAGGTGGCGGCCTGCCCCGTGGCTATTCGTTGCTGGTCGCCGGGCCATCGGGCTCGGGCAAAAGCATTCTGGCCGGGACCTTCCTCGCTGAAGGCGCGCGTAATGGCGAAACCGGCGTGATCGCAGTGTTCGAACAACGGCCCAACCACTCCCAGAACGCCACTCTTGTGGACCTGATCCGCAATGGAAAAGTCGGCCTGGTGGACAGCCGCGCCCCGGACCTGTCCATCGACGAAATCGTGCACTTGTTGTTGAGTGAGATCAGTCGACTGAAGGCGTCCCGCGTGGTCATCGACTCGCTGTCGGGTTTCGAACTGGCACTCGCACCGACCTTCCGCGAGGACTTTCGCGAGTCGCTCTCGCGCATGGTCACTGCGCTGACCAGCGTCGGGGTCAGCGTGTTGCTGACTTCAGAACTGGAAGACCGCTACACCGACCTGCGTTTCAGCCCTTACGGCACGGCATTTCTCACCGACGCGATCATCGTCCAGCGCTACATTGAAGTTGAGAGTCGCTTGCTGCGCATCATGGCCGTGGTCAAGGTCAGGGCCAGCGCACACTCCGATGAACTGCGCCAGTATCAGATCGACGATAACGGCTTGCACATCGGCGCCAAGCTGCCAGATCAGGAAGGCCTGCTTGGAGGCCGGCCAACCCGTCAGCGTCTTGGCAAAGACGAGGGATGAGCGAACTATCATGAACGAGGCCAACGGCAAGAACGAACAAGCGTTGGGCACGGCGGCTCGCGAACTGTTCCTGCTCGGCCAGAAAACCGTCAAAGCACGAGCAGTGCTGGCGGCGCTGAACAAAGAGCTGAGCGAAGCCAATACCCAGCGTGCCGATAGTCGGCAAATCGAGCAACTGATCGAGGCCAATCAACAATTGGTTCTGGCCATTCTTACGGCACAGTCGGATGCGGAAAAACCACAGCACACCGCCGAAGAACAGCAGCGCTATCTGGAAATGCGCGAAGCCAACGAACAGTTGGTGCTCGCCGTCCTCAGCGCGCAACACCTGCAAGCCTCGGCCGAACAAAGCCTGGCCCAGCAACGCAACACCCTCACGCTGGTGGCGCATGAACTGCGTAATCCGCTGACCCCCATCAGTATGATCGCCGGTCGATTGGTGAGGGTGCCGAGTGAGGAGTTGCCGCGAATGCAGGCGCTGATCGAAGGTCAGGTGCAGCATATGTCTCGATTGGTAGAAGACTTACTCGACGTATCGCGCGCTAGTACCGGGAAGTTTCGTCTTGATCGCTGCAGTGTCGACATGATTCAGACCATCCATGAGGCCATTGAAATCTGTCGCCCGGTCATGCTCGCTAACGAATTGCATTTCAGCGCGCAGTTGCCTGAATACGCGTTGATGGTCGATGGCGATCCGGTGCGGCTTTCTCAGATTCTCGGCAACCTGTTAGGCAATGCTGCCAAGTACACACCAGCCGGTGGCAACGTCACACTCTCGGTCACGGCCGAAGATAATCTAATGCGACTTTGTATCTGCGATACGGGGATTGGCATTTCTTCCAAGGCGCTGCCTTTTATCTTCGAACCCTTTGTTCAGGACGTTCACGCCATCGGCTTCAACGGGGCCGGCCTCGGTATCGGCCTGACGGTGGTACGGGAGTTAGTCGAAGTTCACGGTGGCACTGTAACGGCCTTTAGCAAAGGTGATGGAAAGGGGAGCACGTTTGTAGTGACGCTACCGCTCGTGAACTGTGCAGCAGAGCCCACCCTGAAAGCCCCCGCTCAACACTAACGGCGCCGATGCTAGAAAAGACTCTCCCCGTACGCCATCAAGGCTACAAAACCTAGCGCCGTAACCTACGACTACGCCAGGAACCGCCGGTTTGTGCACCTGGAGAGCGGCTTCTATCGTTCGTCGCTCACTCAAAACAGTGTTCGAGTTTGTTAGCTAAGCCTCTGCAACCTCTACCCTGTTGCGTCCCGCTGACTTGCCTTCATAGAGCGCGTAATCGGCCCGTGCAATGGCGTCGCTGAGCGCCTCCTCAGCGCGGTATTGAGTGATGCCGATGGACAGAGTAACGCTGACCTTTTGGCCATTACTGTAAATCTCCAATGCCTGGACCGCCTTGCGTGTGCGCTCCGCGCTATCAGTGGCATGGCTAAAATCCGTGTCCGGCAATATGACAAGAAACTCTTCGCCCCCCCAGCGGCCGATAAAGTCTTGCTCACGCATTGAACATTTGAACAATTGACTCACTGCTTCGAGTACGCGATCACCGGCATCGTGACCGTACAGATCATTGACCTGCTTGAAGTGATCTATGTCCATCAACATCAAGGTGAGATTGCTGGGGCGTCTATGGTGCCGTGCCAAAATTTTCTCGGCCAACTCAATCATGTGCCGACGGTTGAACAGGCCGGTCAATGAGTCCGTCGTTGCCATACGCGCAAGACTTTTATGCGCACGGGTGACCGTGACCACATAGAACAGCGCAAGATAACTGAACATGCAGAACACGACTGTCAGATTGAAAATATGCACACCCAACAGGGCATTGGAGGAGATCGGTTGCAGAGGACTGACGAACCACATCAGTACATCCAGGCTTACGTAGTAAACCCACAACCAACCGGCGTATACCCAGGCGCTACGGGCGCGCATGCTAACGAACAGGGCCGGAATAAACATCAGCAAGAAATAGTGAAAACCACTTCCCCAGCCAACCAGGACCGTCCCCAGCCCGGCGTGCACAAGCACTTCAATGCGAATGAGTAGAACGGCCAACCGATTTCGTCGCTGCTTGAACGCGCGATAGGCGTAGACATACATGGCCACGCTGACCACGTTTATCCAGGCCAGAATGGGAGAGCCAAGAATGAGGAAAATGAAAAAGAAGGCAACATCCACGCTGCCTGCCAACTGACAGCAACGCATGGAAAGCTGCCAGAATTCTGGCCGAGCGTCGTGTCTGGTTGGGTCTTGCGAGGGTGTCCCTTGCATCGAACCGGCTACCTCTATGTCCGGGTATAAATCCGGTTTTCAGGTTGACTGCCTCACAACAGCAAATGAGGCGTTAAAAGGCTTCGTGGGGCGCTGGACTGAAGGTACGAGGCTATGCATCAGCTGTCTAGTGGCTACTGGCCGCTTTATTGAAGAGGATGGTCATTCGGAGTTTCTTTAGCCTGAATCGCTCTTCGTTCCGCAGACAGGCGTAAACGTCGGTTTTTGTTTGATATCGCTCGTGCGTGTCCGGTAGACAATCGGCACAAAAACGCCTCGAAGCCTCTATAAACAGCAAGACCGGTTTCAAACGCCGATCAGCCACTGATTACGCCCCGACGCCTTGGCACTATAGAGCGCCTTGTCTGCCACCTCGATCACCCTTTGCCAGTGATCCAGTTGCGATCCAGTGGCGGTCGCAATCCCGATACTCACGCTGACTCGTCCAGACGGGCTGGCGTTGTGCGGGATATTCTCCAATGCCAAGCGGTCGAGAATAAGTTGCGCAACCACCGTTGCGCCTTCTACGTCGGTGTCGGGCATGATGACGCCCATCTCTTCTCCGCCATAGCGTGCCGCGAGATCCGAAGGTCGTCTGACACACTCCTCGATAATTTTGCCGACGCTCTGCAGGCACACATCGCCGGCGACATGGCCGAACGAATCGTTGAACAGTTTGAAGTAGTCGATATCAATCATCAGCAAGGCCAGCGTCGTGCGCTCGCGTTGTGCGCGCCGTGCTTCCAAGGCAAGACTCTGATCAAAGCAGCGCCGATTTGCCAATCCGGTCAGGGCGTCCTTCATTGCGAGCAACTCAAGCTGACGATTCGATGAGAGCAACTGCTGTTGAGTCTCGCGCAACTGGTCTTCCGCCGTGGTTCGCCTTCGGATATCCACGATCAAAAACCAACCGATCAGACCGGTTAGCCCCAGCAGCCCCGTCACTACCACCCCTGACAGCAACGCCTCCGTTCGCCAGGCGGCGAGCGCTTCGTGTTTGCCAAGCGCAATGGTCGTGATCAGCGGCAGCCGGTCACTCTTGCGGAAGGCGTAGAGCCGCTCCACACCGTCCAGACTGGAAGTAAACGAGGCCGTGCCGACTGAACGATCAACGAGATACTTGGCATAGATGGGCGACTTGGAAAAGTTGCGCCCCATGTCCTGCTCGCGGAAGGGATAACGAACCAGCAACGTACCATCGGTATAGGACAATCCGATGGCACCGTCCTGCCCCACATCGATCGTTCCAAACAGTCGAAGGAAGTTTTCAATGCCCAAGGTGACCGCCACCACGCCGGCAAATGCTCCATGCGCATCATTGAAGCGCCGGCTGACGGTGATCACCCACTCTTGATTAGAGCGGCTCTGGATGGGCGGGCCGATGAAGGTTTCTGGGGATGGATCGTCGCGGTGATGAATGAAATAGACCCGATCACGGCTGTTCGCCCCGAAGGGAATCGGCCCGTTGGAGGACATCAACCAGCGGCCCTGATTATCGTAGACCGTGATGCCACTGAGCTGTGGCATCAGGGGCTCCTGCCGGCTGATCAAGGCACTGAGCCGTTCGATCTGTGCCGGGCCGCTGCCTTCCGTTTCCAGGCGCTCGACGAGCCCGAGCAAGAGCAACGAGCTTTGCCGGACAATGCCTTCGGAATAGGTGGCGAGCGCCTGGGTGAGGTTCAACCCATGTACGTCCACTTCTGCCAGTGCACGCTCTCGAGAAGCTAATACTTTCCAGACCGTCAGCGACGCCAGAGAACAGCCAATCACCAACAGTAAAAGCACCACCAGGTGGGTATCACGCTTCACGTCACTACCTTATGGAAAGTCCATTTTTTTGCGTTCCAGCCACTATAGGCCATGGCGATGGCCTGCTTCGCGTGGGCAAGGATACAAGCAGCGATAGCTCGCTGCAGCAACAGATTATGCGGCGCGGTGAAAGTACATCGCCGTGTCTGAACAGTGCACCTGTGAACCTTCTGGAAAAGGACGTTGACTGCCACCGGCCTTCTGATAAATCTTGCGCGCCGCCGTCAGGTTGCTCGTCGTCCACAAGGTGATGTTCTTGTAACCGATCTGCCGCGCAAACCGCAGACACTCTTCGACCAGTCGAGCGCCGATGCCCTGGCCCCGTGCGCTGGCGTCGATGTAGAGCATGCGCAATCGTGCGGTGGTTTCGTCTTCGCGAACGATGAACACCGAACCGATGACCCCGCCGTCCTTTTCCGCGATCCAGCAGCGCTCGGATTTGGGGTCGAAGTCGCGCAGGTAGTTGGCGACCACTTCAGCCACCAGCGTTTCGGCCTCTGAGCCTCTGCACAAATCGTCTAAACGCCTGCAGGCATTGCGGGTATTTTAGCGAACCACACCGTTATCAGTTGAACCCTGACCTCTGGAGCCTTCCGTGGAGAAACGCAACTGGATCGAGTTGTCCCAGGATGTCGATACCGGGATTGAATCGATCCGCGCCCATTTTCAGGGACATGCCTACGATCCACATTGGCTGGAGCGTGAGTTGCATGCCTACGGACGGCTGCTGGTGTTGTCACTGCTGTTTTTGTTGGTGTCGTTGCCGTGCATGACGTTTTGGGCGTTGCTGGGTGCAGGCAGTGCGCGGCTGTTCGGTTCAGCTCAGGCGTTCAAGCGTATGAACGCGCTGCTGGCGTTTTCGCTGCTGCTCTCGGCGTGGTTGACGATGTTGGTCTAATGCCCGGTCGTCTGGCGATATTGCCTCGGCGTAAACCCCGTCGATGCCTTGAACTGGCGGGTGAATGCGCTGTGATCGGTGTATCCGCACTGCAGCGCAACATCGGTGATTGGCAGGTCGGTATGGAGCAGGCGATGGGCATGTTCCAGCCGAACTTTCTGAATCATCTGTCGGGGCGTCAGATGGAAAACCCGTTTGCAGTAGCGCTCCAGTTGCGCGACTGAAATGCCAGCGATACGGGTCAGTTCGCCCAGCGTGACACGCCGATTGAAATGCCTGCGAATGTGTTCGTCGACAGCCGCCAGTCGCTGGAACGCCGGATGGGTTTCGCTGGCCGATTGCAGGTCCACCGAAATGCCTGCCAAGCCGATGATCTCGCCGTCACGGCTGTACAGCGGTTGCTTGTGGGTCAGGCACCAGCCCGGTTCGCGGCTGCCGTACAGGTGCAGTTCGAGCTGATCCTCAAGCACAAACCCCTCCTCCAGCACTTTGCGATCCTGCTCTGTGTAACCTGGCCCTAGCTGCGCCGGGAACACTTGCGCGCTGGTTTTGCCGAGCAGCGGGCGCAGATCCTTCAAGCCACAACGCTGCACCAGTGTGCGGTTGGCCAGCACGTAACGGGCCTGCACATCCTTGATGAAAATCGCCGCATTGGGGATCACGTCTAGCATTGGCAACAGCAGCGTCGCGCCGGCCAATAGCTCTTCAAGGGTTTGTGGACGGTTGCCGTCACCGCCCGGACTCAGGATCGAAAACGCGTTACGCATCAAATCTCTCTGCCCTGTTCGTGAGTGAGCCAAGTGCCCGCCATACGGCATTTGCGTGCAGATTGCAGCATCGTTCAAATCGTGTCGAGGCCCGCATTTCATCTGCGCCATTGTGCTGATTTCGTCATTGATCCCCGCGCAAAACATCAATCGCAGCCAACGCGATGAGTTCAAAGTCTGGCCCCAGTGACACCACAACTGCCTATCCAATAACTCACAAGAAGGCGATGCCATGTCAGGCCAAGGCAAGTTCAAAAAACAGCTTTCACTGATCGACCTCACATTTATCGGGCTCGGTGCAATTTTCGGTTCGGGCTGGTTGTTCGCAGCCAGCCATGTGTCCGCGATCGCCGGGCCAGCGGGGATTTTCTCCTGGCTGCTGGGCGGCTTCGCGGTGTTGTTGCTGGGCATCGTCTACTGCGAACTGGGCGCGGCGTTACCCCGTGCCGGGGGCGTGGTGCGTTATCCGGTGTACTCGCACGGACCGCTGCTCGGCTACCTGATGGGGTTCATCACTCTGATCGCGTTTTCCAGTCTGGTGGCAATCGAGGTGGTTGCTTCGCGCCAATACGCGGCGGCATGGTTTCCCGGTCTGAGCAAAACCGGCAGCGGTGATCCGACCTTCCTTGGCTGGCTGGTGCAGTTTGGCCTGCTGTGCGTATTTTTCCTGCTCAATTACCGCAGCGTGAAGACCTTCGCCAAGGCCAACAACCTGGTGAGCATCTTCAAATTCATCGTGCCGCTGCTGGTCATCGGTGTGCTGTTCACGTTCTTCAAACCGGAAAACTTTCAGGTGCAGGGTTTTGCGCCGTTCGGCCTGTCGGGTGTGGAGATGGCCGTGTCGGCGGGCGGGATCATTTTCGCTTATCTGGGGCTGACGCCGATCATTTCGGTGGCCAGTGAAGTGAAAAATCCACAACGGACCATTCCGATTGCACTGATTCTTTCTGTGCTGCTGTCGACCCTGATCTATGTGCTGTTGCAAATGGCCTTTCTCGGTGGCATTCCGACCGACCTGCTCGCCAACGGTTGGGCCGGCGTGAGCAAGGAATTCGCCCTGCCGTACCGTGACATCGCCCTGGCATTAGGCGTAGGTTGGCTGGCTTATCTGGTGGTTGCCGACGCTGTGATCTCACCCAGCGGCTGCGGCAACATCTACATGAACGCAACCCCGCGAGTGATCTACGGCTGGGCGCAAACCGGCACGTTCTTCAAGGTGTTCACTCGAATCGATGAGAAGTCCGGCATCCCGCGTCCAGCGCTGTGGCTGACCTTCGCGCTGTCGGTGTTCTGGACCCTGCCGTTTCCGTCTTGGGAAGCGTTGATCAACGTGGTATCCGCCGCCCTGGTGTTGAGCTACGCCGTGGCCCCCGTGTCAGTGGCTGCACTGCGCCGCAACGCGCCGAACATGCCGCGTCCGTTCCGGGTCAAGTGCATGGGCGTGTTGGGGCCGGTGTCGTTCATCATCGCCGCGTTGATCGTCTACTGGTCGGGCTGGAGCACGGTTTCGTGGCTGCTTGGCCTGCAAATTCTGATGTTCGTGGTGTACTTGTTGTGTGGCCGATTCGTGCCAACCGCTCACCTGAATCTGGCACGCCAGGTGCGCTCTAGCGCGTGGCTGATCGCGTTCTACGCCGTGACCATCGTGCTCTCGAAACTCGGCACATTCGGCGGTCTGGGCATCCTCGCCCACCCTTTCGACACCCTCGTCGTGGCCGCTTTTGCAACCGGCATTTATTACTGGGGGGCTGCGACCGGCGTGCCGGCGCATCTGCTGCGCCTTGGGGACGACGATGAAGACAGTGAAATCGTCTCCACCGCAACTCGCGTGAATGCGCAGCCTGCCGGCGCCTACTGAAATCACTCAACGGGACACGTCCATGAAACGAGTACACGTCATCGATTCCCATACCGGCGGTGAACCCACACGTCTGGTGATGAAAGGCTTCCCCGATCTGCCCGGCACCACCATGGCCGAGAAGAGAGATGCTCTGCGTAATCAGCATGACCAGTGGCGGCGTGCCTGCCTGCTGGAACCCCGGGGCAACGACGTGCTGGTGGGTGCCCTGTATTGCGAGCCGGTGTCGGCGGACGCCACCTGTGGGGTGATTTTCTTCAACAACGCCGGCTACCTGGGCATGTGCGGCCACGGCACCATCGGCCTGATCAATTCGTTGCAGCACTTGGGGCAGATCGCCCCGGGTGTGCACAAGATCGACACACCGGTCGGGCTGGTCAGCGCGACATTGCACGAAGACAGCAGCGTGACCCTGGGCAACGTGCCGTCCTGGCGTTATCGCAAACAAGTGTCGGTGCAAGTGCCTGGATATGGCCGCGTGTCTGGCGATATCGCTTATGGCGGCAACTGGTTTTTCCTCGTCTCCGAGCACGGCCAAACGCTGACCATGGACAACGTCGAGCACCTCACGGCGTATACCTGGGCGATGCTCAAGGCCCTTGAAGACCAAGGTATATACGGCGAAAACGGCGCGGTCATCGACCACATCGAACTGTTTGCTGACGACACCCACGCCGACAGCCGCAACTTCGTCATGTGCCCCGGCAAAGCCTACGACCGCTCACCGTGCGGCACCGGCACCAGCGCCAAACTCGCCTGCCTGGCCGCCGACGACAAACTGCAACCGGGCGAACGCTGGGTGCAAGCGAGCATCACCGGCAGCCAGTTCGAAGGTCGCTTCGAATGGGAAGGCGAGCGCGTTCGCCCTTACATCACCGGCCGCGCCTGGATGACCGCCGACAGCACGCTGCTGATCGATGAAAAAGACCCATTTGCGTGGGGCATCTGAGCCTCGCGCTGATTTTTCACCTCAATTTGAACGATGTGCCAAGGAGATAAAACAATGAGCGACAACATCTTCACCGGCTGCATGCCGGCCCTGATGACCCCGTGCACCGCCCAGCGCAAACCGGACTTCGATGCGTTGGTGGCCAAGGGTCGTGAACTGATCGACATCGGCATGAGCGCGGTGGTGTATTGCGGCTCCATGGGCGACTGGCCGCTGCTGACCGAGGCCGAGCGTCAGGAGGGGGTGGCGCGGCTGGTCGCGGCAGGCATCCCGACGATTGTCGGCACCGGTGCGGTCAATACTCGCGAAGCGGTTGCCCATGCGGCCCACGCGGCAAAAGTCGGCGCTCAAGGTTTGATGGTGATTCCTCGCGTGCTGTCCCGCGGTGCTTCGGCCACTGCGCAGAAAGCCCACTTCGCCGCGATTCTCCAAGCCGCTCCCGGGCTGCCGGCGGTGATCTACAACAGCCCTTATTACGGCTTCGCCACCCGCGCCGATCTGTTCTTCGAACTGCGCCGCGAGTATCCAAACCTGATCGGCTTCAAGGAATTCGGCGGTGCCGCCGATTTGCGCTACGCCGCCGAAAACATTACCTCCAAGGATGACGACGTGACCCTCATGGTCGGTGTCGACACGCAAGTGGTCCACGGTTTCGTCAACTGCAACGCGACGGGGGCAATCACTGGTATCGGCAATGCCCTGCCCCGTGAAGTGTTGCAACTGGTGGCGCTGAGCAAGCAAGCGGCCAAGGGTGACGCCAAGGCGCGGCGTCAGGCACGGGAGCTGGAGTCGGCACTGGCGGTGTTGTCCTCCTTCGACGAGGGCTGTGATCTGGTGCTGTATTACAAACACCTGATGGTGCTCAACGGCGACAAGGAATACACCCTGCACTTCAACGAAACCGATGTGCTGAGTGACGCCCAGCGTCGCTATGCGCAGAACCAGTATTCGCTGTTCCGTCAGTGGTACGAAAACTGGTCGGCGGAACAGCGCTTCGCCTGACGCACGCGTTTCTACCTGCCGTGAACCTGTGTAATTCACGGCAGACACCCTTTTTCCACCAGGAATACCCCATGACTCTGACGGGCCATATGTTGATCGGACAAGAAACAGTCGCAGGCAATCGCGAAGCCATTCGAGGGATCAATCCGGCCACCAACGCCGTGCTGGAACCGTCGTATGCAGGTGGCTCGGCCGAGCATGTTGAACAGGCCTGTGCGCTGGCCTGGACCGCACTGGACCTTTATCGCGAGACAACGCTGGATGCCCGCGCCGATTTTCTGGATAGCATTGCCCTGGAAATCGAAGCCCTCGGCGATGAATTGATTGATCGCGCCATGGCCGAAACCGGCCTGCCGCGCCCGCGTTTAATGAGTGAGCGAGGCCGCACCTGTCAGCAACTGCGGATGTTCGCTCGCACTGTACGGGCCGGAGAATGGCTGGATGTACGCGTTGATACCGCACAGCCGCAGCGCCAGCCGCTGCCGCGTCCGGATCTGCGTCAACGTCAGGTGCCGTTGGGACCGGTGGCAGTATTTGGCGCGAGCAATTTCCCCTTGGCCTTTTCGGTTGCTGGCGGTGATACGGCGTCGGCGTTCGCCGCTGGTTGCCCGGTGATCGTCAAGGCTCACGGTGCGCATCCCGGCACCAGTGAACTGGTCGGTCGTGCCGTGGCGCGAGCGGTGAAAGCCTGCGGATTACCCGAAGGGGTATTTTCGTTGTTGTACGGGGCTGGCCGCGAAGTGGGTATAGCGCTGGTCAGCGACCCACGGATCAAAGCCGTTGGTTTCACGGGTTCGCGCAGCGGTGGCCTGGCGTTGATCCAAGCGGCGCAAGCGCGTCCGGAACCCATTCCGGTGTACGCGGAAATGAGTTCGATCAACCCGGTGTTGCTGTTCCCGGAGGCGTTGCGCAATCGCGGGCAAGCGCTGGCCGAAGGGTTTGTCGCGTCGCTGACGCTGGGTGCCGGGCAATTGTGTACCAACCCGGGACTGGTGATCGCCCTTAAGGAGCCTGCGCTGGACACCTTTATTGCAGCCACCGCCGAACGGATTCAGCGCAGTCCGGCACAGACGATGCTCACACCTGGGGTCTTCAACGCGTATGAGTCTGCCGTGAATGCACTGGCCGAGAACCCTGGAACAGATATTGCTGCCATCGGCCAGGTCGGTACCGGCCCGAACCAGTGTCAGGCCCATGTATTCGTCACAGAGGCCGTCGACTTTCTCGCCGATCACCAACTGCAAGCCGAAGCGTTTGGTGCCGCTTCGGTGATCGTGCAATGCGCCAGTTGCATGGAAATCCGCCAGGTCATCGAACATCTGGAAGGTCAACTGACCGCGACGCTGCACCTTGAAGACGAGGATCTGGATCAGGCTCGGGCCTTGTTACCGACGCTGGAACGCAAGGCAGGGCGCCTGCTGGTCAACGGCTGGCCGACCGGCGTTGAAGTCAGTGACGCCATGGTTCACGGTGGGCCTTTCCCGGCCACCTCGGATTCACGCACGACATCGGTTGGCACGGCGGCGATCCTGCGGTTTCTGCGCCCGCTCTGTTATCAGGACTTCCCCGACAGCCTGTTGCCCACGGCACTGAAGCAGGCCAATGCGCTGCAGTTGCGGCGTCTGCTCAATGGACAAAGGGAAGCACAAAGCAATGACGAATAACGTGGCGTACGACATCGCTGTAGTCGGCGCCGGGATTATCGGCGTCGCCTGCGCGCTGCGTCTGGCGCGCCAGGGTTTGCGAGTCGTCGTTGTCGACCAGCAGGCGCCCGGTCACGGCGCATCGTTCGGTAACGCCGGGCACCTGGCAACCGAGCAGGTGTTCCCGATTGCCGATGTGTCGATTCTCAAGCGTTTGCCAGCGATGTTGATGGACCCGATGGGCCCGTTGCGCCTGGACTGGAAATACCTGCCCCGCGCCCTGCCCTGGTTCACGCGGTTGCTGCTGAATCTGCGCGCGGAGCCCTTCCAGAGAACGGTCGCGGGGCTGCGGGCACTCAATGAGAGCAGTCTTGATGCGTGGCATCGCCTGCTGACTGACATCGACCGACCGGAACTGCTCAAGGTCGACGGTTCACTGCTGGTGTTCGAACGCCCCGAGTCGCGACAGCCGATCGATGCGCTTCAGGCGCGCTTGCGGGAGCAGCAAGTGCCCGTCGATTTCTGGCAGGCCGGCGCGATACAAGAAGCTGCGCCGCTACTCAGCACGCAGATTCAGGGCGGCCTGTTCTTCCCGCGCACCGGGCATTTCATTGATCCGTATCGGGTAGTGTGCGAGTTGGTCGAAGCGGCCAAGGCCAGCGGTGTCAGCTTTTTGAAGCAACAGGTGCAAGGCGGGTATGTGCAAGAACACGGTGTTGTGCTGATCACCGGATCGGGCAGTTTAACCGCGAGCCGCGTGCTGATCGCCTGCGGTGCGCATTCGGCAAAACTCACCGCCGCACTCACCGGCAAGAAAGTCCCGTTGGACACCGAACGCGGTTATCACTTGATGCTGCCCGAAGAACAAAACCGGCTGCCCTTCCCCGTCACCTCGCTGGAGCGCAAGTTCATCATGACGCCGATGTCCGATGGCCTGCGGCTGGCGGGCACTGTCGAATTCGCCGGGCTGGAGCGGCCACCGAGCATGGAGCGCGCGTGGCAGTTACACCATTTGAGCAAGGGTGTGTTCCGCAAGGATCTGAGCGCTGCGGCGGCGACGCCGTGGATGGGCTTTCGTCCGTCATTGCCGGATTCGCTGCCAGTGATTGATCAGGTGTGCGAGGGCAAGGTGTTGCTCGCCTTTGGGCATCAGCATCTGGGGCTGACTCAGGCGGCGGTGACGGCGGAAATGATCGTGCGGATGGCGTTGCCGACGATAGAAAGTCGAATCCGCGATTGGCCGGCAATCGAGCCTTATTCGCTTGATCGTTTCTAAAAAAGCCTGCTTTCAGGGCAGGCTTTCAACGGGTCGCGTGCAGTTCATGCGTCGTAGAACGGCTCGACCGCCACGCGGCTTCCAACAAAGAAACTGTCCGCCACCAACCGCAACGGCTGTAGATCCAGATCACTGACCTTGTCGCCAATCAACTGTTGAAAATGCCGATACACCGCGGCGTACTCGCCCTCCTCCGATACGGCGTGGCGCACACCATCAATGCTCAACAGCGCGCCACCATTATCCAGGCGCAGCACACCTTCGGCGCAGCGAACTTCGATGCTCCAGAGCTCATCATGACCATGGTCGAAATCGAACTCGGCGCGCACATCGAGGTGGCACGCATCAGACATTTTGATGGACGCGGCAATCGGCGACTGGCAGTTGCTCGGCACGCGCAGTTCGGCGGATTCGACAAACAACGGCAGAGCCAGCAGGTGAGTCACGATCGACAAGGCATTGATGCCCGGATCGAAGACGCCCAGGCCGCCCGGCTGCCAGATCCAGGTCTGACCGGGGTGCCACTTGCGCACGTCTTCCTTCCAGTCGATCTGCACGCTTTGCAGGGTGCGCGTCGCGAGCCAGTCGCGGGCCGCGGCAATGCCGGGCGCGTAGCGCGAATGCCAGGCAAACAACGCGCTGACGCCTTGTTGCTCGGCCAGAGTCACCAACGCCAACGCCTCACCCAGCGTGGCGCAGGGCGGTTTCTCTACCAGCACATGTTTGCCGGCAGCCAATGCTTGTTGCACTAGAGCAAAACGTCCTTGCGGCGGCGTACAGAACGCAATCGCATCAACCGGCGGGCCGTTCTCGAGCAACTCGCTCAAGGACTGAAAATTTTCTACACCGGGGCAAGGCTTGCCTTGTGTGGCGACTGCCACCAGCTGGAATCCAGGATGGGCGTTGATCGCAGGAACGTGTTGATCCTGCGCAATTTTGCCGTAGCCCACCAGGCCGAGACGGATCGGTTGCATCAATGACTCCACTTTAGTTTTGTTTTAGTCAGCGAACCGGCAGATTACCCGTAAACACCGCGAGCGTCTGTCTGCGCAACGTCACAAAGGCTCACAGGCTCACAGGCTCAGGCAAACATTGCACAGCAATGCACTACCGCGAAGGCATGATCGACACCTACAACTTTCCGACGCCGGATGCGCCGATCTAGACGCCTGACCCATTGCCAGTGCGGCCTAACGCAGAGCGGGCACGCCATGAACCTTGTCGCCGGAATTTGACACGTAACGCATTGCTCGCCAGAGTCGCACCCCTTTTGCGGCCATAGACGCCGCAGGTTTGTGCTGAACAGGGGTTGCCGTTGAACGAACAGACATTGTCCGCGCGCCTGGAGCGCGTGGCCGCGCATGTGCCCGCCGGCGCACGGCTGGCCGATATTGGCTCGGATCACGGCTATCTGCCGGTGGCGCTGATGCGCCGAGGCGTGCTTGAGGCGGCGGTTGCCGGTGAGGTGGCGTTGACGCCCTTTCACTCGGCCGAACGCACCGTACGCGAAAACGATCTACAGCAACACATCACCGTGCGCCTGGCCAATGGGCTGGCGGCGATCGGACTGGAAGACGGGATCACCGCCATCACTATCTGCGGCATGGGTGGCGAAACCATCCGCGATATTCTCGAGAGCGGCAAGTCACGCTTAAGCGGCGCGGAACGCCTGATCCTGCAACCCAACGGCGGCGAGCAGCCACTGCGCCAGTGGCTGATGAACAATGGCTACCGCATCCTCAGCGAGGAAGTGCTGCACGAGAATCGCTTCGACTACGAAATCATCGTTGCCGAACGCGCCGAGACAGTGGCGTACACCGATCAAGAGCTTTACTTCGGCCCTCTACAGATGCAGGCTCGCAGCCCGGCGTTCCTGATCAAGTGGCAACGCAAGCTGCATCAGAAGCAAAAGACGCTGACTCAATTTGCACGTGCGCAGCAGGCTTTGCCCGAAGCGAAAGTGCAAGAGGTTAAGCAGCAGGCTCAATGGATTGCCGAACTATTAGCGTGATGCGCGTAGGCAGTTTCAGGGACACTCTGCACAGTCCATGACATGAAAAACGCTCGCGATCTGCGAGCGTCCTTCCAAGCTGTAGAATCACATCAGCCGAGATTACAGACCGACACGCTTCAATCCTTCGCGCATGCCCTGATCAGCCTGCTCACACCATTGCTTGAGAGTGAGGTTCGGCGGCAGATTGCTTTCCAGGTTCTTGTATTCCCCGTTAGCCAACACTTCGCCCTTACGACCAGACTGTTCGTTCTTGTCGCCGTCATGTTTGTCAAAATCACCAGGCATATTGTCAACAAAGACAACCATCTTGTTGGCGCTCTCAACGCTGTCTGCTTTCAGGAACCCTTTGTCGACACAATTTTTGACCAGGCCTGACATATTGCGGCCAATGTCGTATATCCCTTTCAGAGTGGCAGCATCTTTTCCATCCGCGTGAGCGATATTGCAGGTGCCAAAAACTGCTGCCATGGCGAGAATCAAAGAAGCGATCTTCATATTTATTCCTTTAAATTTCAGAGAGCATTGAGCTCTGTTTAGCTTAATTTTTTTTACTGGAACAACTTGATAATGGATTCGGAATACAAATCCGGTACATTTTTTACTGATTTGAGTATGTTTTGACGGACAGTCTGACCTTTCACACTTGGGTCTTGTGCCACATATTCCGGGGGGAAAGCCGGTGCATCTTTATCGGCGCCGGCAGCCAGCAAAGCATTTGTGCAATCCGGGTTGCTACGAATTGCACTTTCCAGCAATGGAGTGCCAACAGGCCATGCCTGCTGTTGAGGTGCAAAGGCATCAACGGAAGTGCCAGCCTTGTGCAGCAGGGCAATCCGCTGTGCAGCTTGCGGATCAGGTTGATCGTTCAAAGCATAGGCTCGCACGCAAACGTAATGCAAAGGTGTAGAGCCCACCTTGCTGACCCCATAGGGATCAGTACCAGCAGCGATCAACAGCTTGATCAATTCCAGATTGTTCGCACCTTTGCCGATCAATGGAGAAAACCCCTGAGGCGTCAGCATCCGGGGGTCTGCACCTGCCTGCAGCAGTAACTTTGTCACTTCGACCGACGATGGGTTTTCTATGCCCACGGCTGCAATAAGTGGCGTATTGGTTCCGCCTTGAGCAATCACATTGGTGTCGGCACCCGCTTTGATCAGGCTCCGCACAATGGGCATTGAGTCCTTCATGTCTTCTGGATCCCCCATATGTCCCAATATGGATAACAGTATTGTTTCACCGTTATCGCTGATTGGTTGATTGACATCGACAGGAAACTCGAGAAGCCGATCAACCAGCACTGGGCTCCTGTAATAAGCTGCATGCCATAGAATAAGCGCGTCAGGCTTTGCGCCGCCCTTGAGCAACTTATTTACGGCATCAAGGTCTTTTTGCTCCTTTGAATAGGCGTATTGAAGTACGGCGGCATCCAATTGTTTATACAGGTCTGCTGGCTGCGCTTGCGCTACGCTCGTACCAGAAAAACATACACCTGCGACAACACATGCGGCCCACAGGCGGTTAAAAGTACAACTCATACTCAGCATATAAAACTCACGACTTGATGGTTAGTATTAATATTCAGGCAATGCAGTAGAACGACTTCATTCATTCTTCAAGCATCCTCAAACAGGCGACAGGAACCCGCGCCATGCATAAAGGCAATCGATGCACAAAATATGGATTCAGCTAATCACGGCCCCTTTCGGCCCACTGGCAATCAGCGCAGCACCGCAGGCGGTTTTCATGCCATCGAGCGCGATCGGCGTGCCATCGACGGTGTAGGTACTGCTGCCCTCGGCAATCGGGAAAATCCCCTTACACAATGGGCAACTAACCTTGTGACCGAGCCCGGCAATCGGCTTGCCGTTGAGGTCAGTCTGGGAGAAAGCTTCGAGGACCTTGCCACCGTGAGTGGTAGAGTCGCCCAAGCGAATGGCGTCTTTCATGTTGTCACTCCTTTGACCTACGGGATGGCTGCAATATCTATCTGTAACGAACAGCCACCCCAGTAGTATTTAACCCATTCGATAGCTGGCAGCACATTCTACGGCCAACACATTTCAGCGCTCTAGCGCACGCCTCATCAGCCTGCTTAGACCAGGTCAAGCAAACTCGCGGCGCAGCGAAGGCTAGCCGTCATGGTGGTTTTCAAACCGTTCGACTAACCTAGCTGGAGAAAAAACCCACCGCACCCGGCTCCTTTTTTTCCTGAGAATTCATCATCCAGGAAAAGATAACCCATACCATCTGAAAGTATGCCTTTGTTATTGGGGAGAGAAACATCTAAATCCCCACCATAAATAGACACCCGTCTGCGTCCGATACTTGATGATATGGGTGCCTGCAACCAAGCATCTATACCATCAAGTTTAGACGCCAAATTTTCATCATCATCAGAGTCCGGACTTGACAAAAGCAGCACTCTTCCGCAATCCAGTATTTTATTCGATGCTTCATTCCGCTCTTCGCTTGAACGGATATATCCCATAACAACAGCTTCGGATACTCCACTGAGAGCTCTTAGCTTTCTGTAATGTCCTACATCTCCCGGCAGGTACGGTATAAATACCGAGATCCAATAATTTTCGTCCACTAGCGCATCTGAAAACCATGCGCCAGGAAAAGAGATCAAATGTGTAAGTGGCAGTCCATCCGTCGATTGAGGCCAAACTACATCACTCGGCAGATAGACCCCTCCGCCTGTATATGCATCAGCTTTCGTAGGCAACTCTTGGGTAAAAACCAATTCATTAAACATCTGCATCTCTCCGCTAATTTATTGATTACAGCAGCAGTTAAGCGAATTTACATATTGACCAGAGCGCTTGCGCAAACGTCTGGCCTGCGAAGCTGATATTCCGGACTGACGGATGGCTCCTTGCCAAACGTCCATTTGCCGTTTAGAGGGTTTACCCGTCGCTGGGTCAAAATCAAACTCATTAACGCCTAGGCCTAGATGAGTGCGCGCCAGAGCGGTTTCGTTGGAGTGAATCGCATCATGTCTTGTGGGGTCAACGGCAATCGACGGATTCGCTTTATTGCGACGTCTTTTATTCGCACATCCCATCTGAACCAGAGATTCATGCCTGACGAGCTCGTGAACCTCCAACTGATCACCTACGTTGCTGCCGCCATTCATACTACCGTAAGTACCTAACTGCCCATCCGCAGCGAGGCCTAGTGGATCCGTCCATATGACTGGGTTGGACGCATACTGGTAAAAGTTCGTCCCGCCGCCGAAACTAATCGGATCCCTGCTTACAAACCGACCGACCTGCGGATCATAGTACCGATAGCGATTGTAGTGCAGCCCCGTCTCATGATCATGATACTGCCCCTGGAACCTGATCGGGTTCACAATGCCATGCTGCCGCGCCCACTCCGAACGCTGCTCCGTTACCTGCCCCCACGCCTTGTATTGAGCCGCCCAGGCCATATTGCCATGTTGATCGGTCAGCTCCTGTGGAGTGCCTAGGTGATCGCACTGGTACCAGGCCAACGCATCAAATGGTAGTGCTATGACCTTGTGACTCCACAGTGGGTCATTATCAATATTGTACTCATCGCTGTAATCCGGCTGTCTCATCAGATTAATGGGCGCGTGACGCACAGCCTGTGCCACAGGAACGAAGGTGCCTGGTTCGAAGATGTAGTGAACAGTGCGCCCTGGCTCTCCATCGGCCTGCGCGGGACTACTTTCCCACGCAAAGTTGTCGCCATCCCAACCGTAGAGCGTGAAGCCGCAGCCTAGCTCGCGCTGCTTGCGTGCGTGTTCGTTGCGGTTCCACAGGGAGCCGGCTTCCGGGCGCTGTTTGTAGTGAGCGCGAGAGTTTTTGTGCAGGCGTCGCCCCAGCGCGTCGTATGCGTAATCGACCGCGAGGTGTGGATCTTCGAAATACACCAGTCGATCAAACAAGTCCCAACGCATATCGCTACGTTGACCGTTGTGCCAGCGCTGGATCTGGTTGCCGCGTTCGTCATAGTCGTAGTGAGTGCCGGCATACTCACGGAGCAGGTTATCGACCAGTTTGCTGCGCGGTGGTGCAAGCTCCAGCGGGCGGCGAACTTCTGTTGCTTTGTCGTCGAGCAGGTTGCCCGCCGGGTCGAAGGCGAAGGTTTCCACCCCTTGACGTGTCACCGCGCTGAGCAGTCGGCCGACGGGATCGTAGCGATACGCGAGCGGGCCGCGATGGCTGTCGTTGATGTCGGTCAGTTGGCCGGCAGCATCGTATTTGTACTCGCGCTTCACCAGTGTCGATTTGTCATCGCTGCGCCCTAATAACTGCTCCTGCAAGCGTCCAGCCGGATCCCAGCTTTGGGTTTGCATCAGATGATTGCCTTGATGACGGGCAACTTCGCGGTGCAAATCGTCACGTTCGAAGCCGATCAGTTCATGCTCGTCCAGACGCATGCCCAGCAAGTGACCACTGCCGTAGGTGAGCCAACTGACACGATGGCCGTCTGGGCGCACCGTGGCGACACGCTGGTTAAGCACATCGTATTCATGCTGCCAGACTGCGACCGTAGGTTTTTCCAGGCTGAGGTAATGTTGGTGTTCGCGCAGCAGGTTGCCGGCCAGGTCATGAAACCATTGCAGGCGGCTGTCAGCATTGTTGGCCATGACCAGATTGCCGTTGCCGTCATAGGCGAAGGTCTCGCTTTGTGACTGGTCGCCCAAGGTGGCACGGCGCTCAACCAACCGCCCCATTGAATCGTAGTTCAACGAGATCGTGCGGCCACCGGCGACAGAATGGGCCAGACGTCCAGTATCAGGATCGTACTGATAGCTCGTAAACTGACCGTCAAAGCCGGTTTCCTCGAGCAGGCGACCGACCGGGTCATAGTGGAAGTGCGCGCGTTGGCCATTCTCGTTTTCCATAGCCTGCAATCGGCCCAGCCGATCCCAGCGATAACGTAGCGTCTGCTCGGCCGCATCCACACGCTCGGCAATAAGACCTGCAGCGGTATAGCTCCAAGTGGTGCAGCGATCCAGACCGTCGACATGGGCCAACAACCGACCTTCAGCGTCGCGCTCAAAGTGTTCCTCGGTCGTATCTGGGTGCTTGATCAGCGCCAGTTGCCCAGCTTTGTATTCGTACTCGGTGGCGTTCCCAGCGGCGTCGGTGAAGCAGATCATCTGCCCCCGTTTGTCGTACTCCCAAGCACTGGTTTTGCCCGAACAATCGACGTACTCCACCAGTTGGCCGGCATCGTTGTAGTCCAACGTCTTTTCATTGCCGTTGGCGTCCTTGATCGCCGTGAGTTGGCCGGACTTGTTGTATGCGTATTCGGTTTTGTTGCCAAGCGGATCGAGCGCTTCAACCAGATTACCTTGATCGTCATGCGCGCGTTGCCATTGCCCTCCCTCAGCATCACTGATCTTGATCAGCAAGTCCTGATCATCGTAAGCAAAATGCGTAACGCTTCCATCAGGTCGAATATGCTCAAGCATGTTTCCGCGCTCGTCATAACCAAAGCGCGCGACACTCCCATCTGTTCGGACGTGACGAACAATGTTCTTCGCGCCATCGCGAAACAGCCATTCAGAACGCTCATCCGCGTAGCGAATTCGGTAGGTGTAGCCAAGGATGTCGTAGTAGTGCCAGGTCTCGTTGCCAAGCGCGTCGGTGACGAAGGTCAGACGAATGTTTTCGTCCCACTCCAGACGTGTGTCGAAGCTGCCGTCATCGGCCCATTCGCGCACGGCTTTGGCCTTGGCGCCTTGGCCGTCCCACTCCAGATTCATGCCGCGCCCGGTGCGGTCGGTGTAGCGGGTGATCAGGTGATGCTCAAACTGATACGACCAGACTGCGCCATTCTCGTCCTGCGCCTGAATCAGGTCGCCATAGGTGTCGTACTGGTAAGCACAGAGTTGTCGCAGTGGGGCACCGTCAATGATTTGCCAAAGGCCTATCAGTCGGCCGTGATCGTCGATCATCGTGCCGAGGTGCAGGTGCACCTTGCTGATGTCGTTTTCCTGGTAGGTAATCAGGTCGGAGAGCAACGATTGTTCACCATGGCGATGCTCGTAATGCAGCATGATCCCGGCGCCGTTGCGCAGCGAAATATTGGTCAGCACAAAGCGCTGGCCATGGCGGACGTAGCTTTCCTTGCGTTCGAAGCCACGGCACAGCAGCAACTGGTCTTCGCCACTGCGAACCAGTGTGATGTTTTCGATGGCGTCGTAGTGAAACAGACCGAGTTTGGGCAGCGGATAGTTGTGGTCACGGCCATCGGAGCCGTAGAACGTCAAGCCATCGTCCACGCAGTCAAACCGAGTGGTGAATTCGGTGATCCAGCGGGCGCCCATTTCGCTCTGATCGTAGGCGTCGAGGCGCGAGTTATAGGTGCGCGTCCACTCGACCAGGAATGGGCCCGGCAAGCTGAAATCGCTATGGCTGAGGCTTTCTGAACCCAAAGCAAAATTGATGCTGTGGCAGGTGCTGGTACAAGTGGCATTTTTCTTTGGATCGGCCGCATGCGTCGCTGGAGCTTGATGGCTAGTTGCACCCAGCTCACCTTCCGAGGCCGTTCGCTTGGCCTGACTGGTCTTGTCAGGCTTGACTCCGGCGCTCTGTCCATGAGCATTGCGCTTACGCCAAAGAGTGACTGCACTGGACAAAATCAGCAGCAACCAGCCAATCGAGTTCTGAACCGATTCGTCGTCCAACTTGCTCAACTGGGTACGCAGTTCCGGTCCCATGGCGCGCAGTTTTGCGGTCTCGGTAGCAACCTGTTTTTTGATCTCGTCGGGTAGCAGATGATCGGCAGCGCTGTTGGCCAGCCCCTTGCCAGCCGCTTTATAAGCACTCGCGGTAGCCCCGAAAATGTTGCCAATTGCCGCGAGAGGGTCGCTCAGTAACTGATCCCCCGCAGCGCTGATTTGTTGACTGGCGGCCTGGACGTCCCCCTTGGCGTCGAGCTTACCGTTAGCAACGGTTTCGAGACCTTTGGCGATCTCGTTAATAACGTCTTCGCCCAGCTTGCCAGCGTCCGCGAGAATCCCGGGCAACTTGCCTTTGGCCTGTTCAACAAAGTCGTCGAGGGTGCCGATGATAGAGGCGTTCAGGTGCCCGACCAGCACCTCGATCACAGATGCACTGAGCAGCATCTTGCTGCTGGCCTTCATCTCCTGACGCACCAGAAACAGTGTTGGGCGCAACGTCATACGGGCTGCCGCCATCGCCGGTGGCAGCGGCAAAACACCGATCAGGTTGATGCCCAGACTGGCCCACGCCAGCAGGTCGCGCTTCTGGGCATTCGACAGGGTGACGATGTCACCCAGCGCATCGACCAACGCCATGATGTTGCCCACCACGGGTAATGCGCCGCCGACGTTCTTGATTCGATCAAGAGTGACCACGCCGCCACTGGCGGATTGAAGCCAGGCGTCGAAGGTTGCCGCACCGCTGGCAACATCCTGAATGTCGATGGCATTCAGGGGAACGATGGCAACTTGAGGTTCACGTTTTACAACAGCATTTTCAGTGGTCATGACAGCATCTCACCCGCCAACATGCCCGGGGTTTTCAAGGAAGGTTTTGGCAGCGTTGGTGCGGGAAGCGTCGGCAATCGGCCGCCCTTGCTCGCGGCGCCGAGGATGCTCGACGCACTCGGCATGGCGGCACTCGCCAGTTTCGGCAATCCAGCCACTCCGCCCTGCACGGCGCCTTTGACCTGCTGCGCCGTTTGCATTGCGCCCTGCGCGGTCTGCATCGCATTCATCCCTGTTTGCACCATGTCCTTGCCCTTCTCCAACATGTCCCAGCTCTTGCTCGGCAACACCTGTGCGACCATCGCCTGCACTTGGCTCGGCACGTCTTCGGCCCCCGGCGGATTCAACGGCCATTCCGGCTTACCGATGTAACTGCCATCGCTCCAGGTGTCCGCCGGATCCTTACCGAACAGCACGCGCGCCGGTCCCGGCGCAGCGCCGGCGACACTGGCAAAACCTTTGCCATCGAGCTTGCCCTTGATACTTTTGCCCAAGGCGTCGATGACTTCGTAATCACCTTCCTTGATGCCCTGGCGCCCGGCGTACTGGTTGAACAATTCGAGGTTGCCCTTGCCCGGTTTCGGCGGTTCCGGGAATACCCCGGCCAGACTTTTCGCACCGGTGTAGGCAAAGTTCGCCGCATGGGCCGTGTACGGGCCGCTGGTAGCGTGAGTAATGCCACCAGCGTTGTAAGTCGTGGCACTGCCACCACCCTGGATCACCAATTCAGTCTTGGCGGTAATGGTGATGCGGTCGGCATTGGCGGTGATGTTGAGTTTGGCCAGCAGGTTGATGCTGTCCTTGAGCGCCCGTACGTCGATGTCGCCGGACGCCGCCACCAGACGCCAACCCATGCTTTGCACGAACAGGCGCATGCCGCGACTGGCACTGGCCAGCAGGCGTTTGCCGATGGAGAGACTGGTGTGGCCGGTGCTGCTCAATGCCAGGTGTTCGCCAGTGGCGATGTGGCTGGAGCGCGGCGTGGTTAACGCAATGCCGGCGGGACTGGCCAGTACCAGATGCGGTTCAGTGAATTCCGGGAACTCATTGGCGGTCATGTTCGCCGGGCCACTGCCGAGCACGCCTTGATGCTGGGCGTGCAAGGCTTTGGCCACGTCGTCCTGATCGCCCGCTTCCTGCGCTTGCAACTCCTTGGCCTGCACCGCAAAGCCGTCCTGCTGATCGCTCGCGGTGGCGAGGCGCTCGGCGGTTTCCGGCAGATCCTTGTGATGTTTCGACTCGTTCGGGCGCGGCTCGGTGGTGATCAGCAAACCGGCACCGGCACGCACCGCGCCATGGCGGTCGGTGCGCAATTCGAACCCTTCGCCACGCGGCTGGCCGCCGCTTGGGCGTGGATGTGTCAGGTAGCCGAGGTTGATCGCACTCGCACCGTGGTCACTGCGCAGCGCGATGCTGATCTCGCTGGTGGTGTCGTCGATGCGCAGTTCGTTGGCGCGGCTGCCCTTGTATTCCTTGCTCTTGACCGTGGCCAGAGTCTTGAAATCCGGCAGTTTGTAAGGCGGCAGATTAGCGCCGTGGTACAGGCAACCGGTGATCAGCGGCTGATCGGGATCGCCTTCAAGGAAGGTGATCAACACCTCCATGCCGACTCGCGGAATGTTGATCGAGCCAAAGGTTTCCGCTGCCCAACTCGACGCGACACGCATCCAGCAACTGGTCATGTCGTCGTGTTTGCCTTCGCGATCCCAGAAGAACTGCACCTTCACCCGGCCGTACTGATCGCAGTAGATCTCTTCGCCTTCAGGGCCGCAGACCACGGCACTCTGGGTGCCGAGGACTTTCGGTTTCGGGTGATCAAGCGGCGGACGGTAAGGCACGTCCCACGGGATCGCGCTGAAGCGGTTGCGGTAGCCCTGGTGGAAATCGTCCTTGTTGTCCGTGGTGTCGCTGGTCACCGACTCTTCCAGCACTTGCGGCTGCTTGCCTTCGTGGAAGATTTCAGTGAGCAGCCACAGGTCGTTCCACGTCGGGTTGGCGTGTTCGGTCAGGGCGAGGAAATGCCCGCTGACCAGGATAGGCTGATCGCTGTTGCCTTCGGCGAGTCGATAGTCGCTGCGATGACGCTCCAGCGCGCGATTGGCCAAATGTTTGCCGCGGTCACGGTCAACGAATCGGCCCGGGTAATCGTAATCTTCCAAGTCTGGCTGGGCACTGCTTTTGGCGTCGCTTTCCAGCTCAATCCTCGGTTTGACGAAATCGTAATCGCGCCGCGTGGTGCGGCTGGTGCGGGTAGCCAGACGCAGGCCGAAACGCTTGACCACCGGTTTGTCGGCGACCAGTCCGGAGTCCTGCTGATAAGCCACAGGCGCGAGTTTCGGGAACACCGTCTGGTCATCGCCGAAGGTCAGTTTGTGGCCGCTGGCGGCGTGCTGGAAGTGGTAGTGAATACCTTCTTCCTCGCACAGGCGCTGGATGAAATCGAGATCCGATTCGTCGTACTGCACGCAGTAGATGCGCTCGGGGTAAATCGCGCTGAGCTGGAAGTGGTAATCGCTGGCGAGAATGCCGTGCTCTTCCAACACCTGGCTGATGATCTGCTGCACGGTCATCTGCTGGAAAATGCGCTGATTGACCCGGTGCGCGAGGTACGCCAGTTGCGGGCGCAGGGAGATCTTGTAGCGCGTCAGGCGCTTGCCCGCCTCGCCCTGGGCGATGCTGTAGACCAGCCCGTGAATGCCGGTACCGGTCGGCGACAGCTGAAGAAACGCCAGTTTATGCAGCACGCTTTCGAGGTTGATCGCAGCCTTTTCGCTGACCAGTTCCAGCTCGAATTCGAAGGGGGTGTTAAGTGCCTCCCGGCCGGTAAACGACAAGACCTGGAAATCGGTTTCCACGCCATCGACGGTCAGGTTGAAATGAGGCTGGTTGGCCGGTGAGAACATCCCATGTTCCTCGCACAATGCTGCGACGCGCAACAGCCGGTTGGTGGGCTATTGGCGAAAAATTCTTTAAGTAGTGAGTGTGCCTCGACCGGCGAAACCGGCCGAGACGGTACAACCATCAGCCGTAATTAAACGACTGGAGCACGCCAGTCATCGGACCCCGAAGTACCGGATACTTCGTGGGTCCAGGTGATTTTGCGGTAGGTGAACTGCACTTCTTCCAGGTGGGTGAAGTGCGAGTTGCCTGGATCCTGGCAGTTGTGCATTTTGTTGTTGATGGCGACGA
>NZ_CAXAPL010000048.1:0-44848 GCF_963970845.1 Pseudomonas sp. RA_105y_Pfl2_P56 | reverse complement strand
ACACCGGCGGTTACAACGAACTGAAGATCGAAGACCGCGCCGGCCAGGAACAAATCTATCTGCGCGCCGAGCGTGACTTTGAACAACTGATCCTCAACGACAGCCACAGCCTGATCCGCCGCGACCGCTTCGAACAGGTCGACCACCACAGCACCAGCCTGATCAAGGCTGACGAACGCCACACCACCGACGGTACGCGCAACACCGTCATCGGCAGCGACGACCTGCTCAGCATCAGCGGCAACAGCAGCAGCACGGCGGATGGAACGCTGGTGATTCAGGCCGGGCCGCATGCGCGGGTTACCGCGAGCCAAGTGGTGATTGATGCCGGGACAAGCCTGACGCTGAGTGCTGGCGGTCATCACATCGTCATCAATGCGGGTGGGATCTTCAGCAGCGTCGCTATCGTCGAGGGCGGCGCGCCAGTGGTTGGAGTGACGGCGTTATCTGCTATCCCATCAGCCGAGATCGCCCTTCAAGCCCCCGTATTAATTCAAACGCAGCGTCTGACCCTGATGGCCAAGAGGCCGATCTGCGCTGTTTGCGAAGCCGCCAAACAGCAGCGTGGAGAAGCCGATGCTTGAATTACCGTCCTTACCCGATGACTTGCCATGGTCCGTGCAGGCCTATTTGCTGCTGGATGGTGTAAGTGTTCCCAACCTGCCGCAATGCCTGCGCCGCTGGGACAATCCGGCTTACTGCCTCTACCAAGGCACACGCTGGCAGGAGCTGGCGGATATTTCGCCGTACCTGATCACTCTCAAAGGCGCAGACGATCCGCTGCTCACGTACTTTCAGGAAAACGCCACGCAGGAATGGGGCTTCTTGCTGTTCAGCAAGGCCGATGCGCCAACGCTCTGCAAACACTGGCGTCGCCTGCTCACCGTCAAGCACCCGAGTTCGATTGAGGTCATGCTGCGCATCGCCGATCCAGCCGTCATGCATCCATTGCTGAACCTTGCGCAGCAAGCCAATAGCGCGCGCTGGTTCGGCCCGGTTCAGCACCTGTGCCTGCCCGATGGGCTACACGCCGTCTGGCAACAACATCAACGTGCGGACGCTGCTGCGCCCGACACCACCGATATCTATCAGTTGACCGAACAGGAACTCACCGCTCTGGGAGAGGCGCAGTTTCATCAGTCGGTGCTCAGCCTCAACAATCACTTGCAGCGATATTTCCCCGGATTCATGGCGGCCTGTTCAGCCTGGGAACGCCTTCGATTTGCCGAGAAAACAGCACAGCAGGCCTATCAACAAGGCTTCACCTCGGAACAGGAAATCACCCTCTACGCCAACGTTTTCGGCTATCTGGGCGAACAACCACTGAGCGCCCACCCGGACATTGCACAACTGCTGACAGCGTCCTCCCAACAATCTCCCTTGAGCCGCGTGCGACGCGCCGCCCAATTGGCGCATGAGCGCACCACCCATTCACCGAGCGACTTGCCATGACAGCCGACGCCAATATTGCCGCCATGGCCAAGAGCGCCCAGGACACCCGTTCCCCTCTGGGAATGTGTCACTTGATGAGCGAAAAAGTGCAACTGTTACCGCTGCGCTATGGCCTGGTCGAACAGCTTGATCCTTCTTCTGAACTGAGCATGCCGCTGAGCCTGAGCAGCCAACCGCTGGGCATTCGACTGTTGCGTGACGGCTACCTGTACATCATCGATAACGGCACCGGTTACTTGCACGAATACCGCATTGAGCAAGGCCAGATCAGCAAACTGGTCTGGAAAGGCCAGGAAGTGGCCAGCGACACGCGCACAGCATCGGTCGGAGAGCCGCAACTGATCTTCACCCGGCAGCACACGCTGTTCGCTGGCTATTCGGAAATCCAGTGGACGGCCTACAAATGTTCGCAAGTGCTCAAGGACGCGACAGAGCGTGAACGTCTGATGCAACGCATCGAACCGGCGAGCGCCTGTCCGGACAAGGGCGGTGCGCACTTGTTGAGCCAGCGTCAGACCAATGCCTGGCTGGCAGAGGTCGCCGAAAAATCCGCGCCAATCGATCTGCCCGAGGGCGCCAACCCGCAAGAGCGCCAGTCTTACGCCTGGGAAGACACGCCGCTATTCAAGAACACGTCGATTGAAACCCTCACCAGCCAAGTGCAGGGGGCCTATCAGAACGATTACCTGTTTCTGGTCTTGCGCGACGACTTCGGCGTGATGCGCGATCTGGCCAGCGCCCAACTGAAAGTCGCGCACTGGCTCGATCAATGGAGCCGCGATGATGCCGCCCAGCGCCAGTACCTGACCGGCGCCTATATTCAGCCGTTGTACGAAGTGACCCCGGCACGCCTTGATGCACTGGCCAACACCGAACCCGCCGTCAAAGCCCTGAAGGACGAGACCAGCGCCGAGCAACAAGCGGCCGTTGACGACTACTTGCGGGCGAAACGTGACAACGCCGGGTCGCCAATCTTTGGTGACGAGGCTCATTGGCGAAGAGCGGCGATCAGCGACCCTTACGCCCGCGCCGCCGTCAATGTGCAGGACGCACTGGGCGAGGTGCTCTGGCAAAAACACCAAGGCACTGTCACGGCACTTCACTTGCAAACCTGGGAGGCGCTGCACGGAAAGGAGATCGGCCAACGCGGCATCGATCACCTGATCAACCGCAGCGACATGCAGGCGTTCGTCAGCCGGCAGCAGACGCTGCTGAGCCATTGGCACAAGCGCTTGCAGGCCATTCGTGAAGATCGCTTGAACATGATCGTTGGTGGTCATTTTCACCGGGCGGCCTGGTATTACGACTTGCGCAACGATGAGCAGATCCGCCATCGGCTGGAAACCGAATTCCTCTGCGTGGCCGCCCTGTGCTGGAACCGCGAGGCCACGGAAAAACTGGCCACCTACCTGGAAAGCAACCTGCTCACCGTCGTACCGGGGCTCGAGACCCTGACCCTGGCCGATCAGATGGACGTGAGCAAAAAACTCATGGACCTGAGCAGCTTCTCGATCAAGGTCGCGGCGGCGCAGGAAAGCCTTGATGCGGTGGACGTGCTGACCAATCAGTTCAGAAGCTTGATGAATGAGCGGTTGCCGAACTTTGCGGATTTGAATACGCGGTTTAGTGGGCTGCAGAGTTTGTTGGATGGGGCGTACATGCCAGCGCATCAGTTGATCGCAGCGGATCAGTTGGATCGAGCGCATACAGAATTCAAACGCCAACAACCAATCGATCCCAACAGCTTCATCCGTGGCCTCGGCGTCTCAACTCGCCTGCAACTGCTGCGCGAATTCTCCCGCAGTGGCCTGACCCTGCGGGCCGCGTCGGCGTCCGAATTCCAGGCCTTCAACAAAGCCCGCGATACCGCGCTCGACCTGCGCCGCCGACTCAAGGACAGCTACAAATTGCGTCACCGCGAGTTGTCGCGGCAGATCCATGGCTTGGCCCCATCCGGTAGCGAGCAGGTGCATAACCAGCGCATCAATCAGCTCAGGGCTGCGTTGGTACCGCTGGAGGATAATCTGAGCCGCGCCCTGACCGTCGGCTCAAGCGGGCCGGGACAAATCGGCACGGTGATCGATGGCATGGCCCCGGCGTTGCGAGAGGAGATGCACAGAACCGTGCGTGATTTCCGCGCGACGGGGACGTTTGGCAAACCTATTGTGACTGCGCTGAAATCCAAGGGTGACGGGATTGCGTTATTGCTGTTTGTTTATCAGGGGCAGAAGTTTTTGGAAGCGTTGAGCTCGATTCTGAAAAAGGATGATCGTTCTTTAGTTGATGCAGTGGGTCTCGCTGAATCATTCTTTGGTATGTCGGCTGCGGGATTTGCAGCGGTACAAGGCCTGTCGGTAACCATCCTTCAAGCGCATATCGAGCAAATGGAGAGCGCCGCTGGAAAACTCAACACTATGAGCCGATTAGGCCGCTGGATGGGCATTGCCGGAAGCGGCGCATTTGTAGCAGGGGCCTTGGCCGCTGCTTTCGATTTAGGTAAGCACTCACAGCAATGGAGCAAAGCGCTGGCCGAAGGTAATCACCAAGCATTGGCTGCCACTACTATGCAAATTGCCGGCGACGCTTCCCTCGTAGGCACAAACATCTGGGGGGCCAAACACACGACGTCGATCATCAATCAGGTTCTGAAAAAACCCGCCGAATTGCGAGCTATTGCCTGGGCCGAAGCCAGCCCCCGGCTGCTGGGCATCGCTGCGCAAGCCAACCTCGTAGGTCTGATCGGCACAGCCCTCCAACTGCTGGGCGAAGGCCTCTACAACTATTTCAATCTGGACGCCTTGCAAAAGTGGTTGCAGGCCAGCGCATGGGGTACCGCCAACCTGCAACGCAGCCTGCCAGAGGACTGGAGTGCATTGGCTACCGTGGTGCAACAACCGACCTGCGAGCTGATCCGCGAGAGTAAGCGCACCTATTTGCAACTCAGATTACCCGGCGTCCGCACACGGGAAATGGACAGCCGCCGACTGCAACTGCTGGCCTATCAGCAAACTCGCGCGGTACCGTTCCCCGGCCCCTACAACAGCCAGTTGCCACCCCGGCGCTGGCAGGAATGCAGCGCCGCATGGGCCGCGGTGGCCGTGGTCGTCAGCCAGGAAGACGAGGCTCTGACCTTGCACCTGCCGATCCCCGATGTCCTGCAAACATCGGATTTCGCCCTGGCCCTGAACATTGGCTACCAATTGGAAGCCGAACGCGATTTGATCCATCGCACCTGTTTTGTCCTGCGCGATCTGCGCATTGCTACGGAACGTGGTGTACGGTTGCCGGCCCAAGGCCGATTTACACTCGACACTGTGGAAGCCTTGCCCACTGGATTGAGCAAGGCCCCGTACTGGTTATTCACCCGCGATGAAATGGCGACTGTCGATGTTTAGCAAACTGTTCAAGCGCAAAAAAAAGCCTGAAGCCAAAGACTCGGCACCGGACATTCGAAGCCAGCGGCCAAGTGCCGGGGAGCGACGGGTGAAGGGTTTGAATGAGACCTTATTTCTGGCGCCATTGCCGGTTTACACCGGGCAGGCGCAGGTGTCTCGGCGTAATTTTTCGGAAATGAATGAAACCTATCTGGAGTTGGGCGGTAGCAACTTCGGAATGGTGGAGCTCGGAAAAAGACTGGCGATCCTGATTGGATTTGTTTTGTTCGGAGCTTTTGTAGTCCCGAGCCTACTCATCATGTATGGAGTAGTGTTTTATCCAGATAACTTCAGAAACCCTTTGCATGATCTACTGATTTTTTTTGAAGTCGGTATCTGGGTTTGTTTCTTATCCTTGGCCCCCATCGGCGCCTTCATCTACGGCATGCTCTCCAACGTCCGCACCCTCGCCAAAAATTACCCTGTGCGCTTCAACCGCCAGCGCCGCGAAGTCTGCTACATCGACGACACCACCCATCGCGTACTCATCGTGCCGTGGGAAAGCGTGGTGGCCTGGGTCGCTCGCAGTCAGGGCGTCACCAGTTACGGCGCCATGCGCGATTACACCTTCGGCATGGGACTGGAGGACGAAGAGCACGACACCGTGCAATTTATCCTGTCGGCCCAACCCAGCGATGTGCATGCACTGGGTATGTGGACGTCCATTCGCAATTACATGGAAGAAGGCGAATTGGTGGATGCCCCCAATCCCATGCTCGTTCTGTTGGGACTGACTCCAACCGAAGACGAACTCAAGCCTTATGAAGGCCTGCACACGTTCGAGATTGAACGTAAAGGTGCGCGCTTCACGGGTTCGCTTGACGATGGCGCCGAGCACCTGACCGCCGAACAACGTCACCGTTACGGTTACGGCAAACGCACCTCATGGCCCCTGCGCTGGTGGTACGTGCGCCGCATCCTGACCTTCTGGAAAATGCCCTACCTGATCGCCGAATGGGCGCACCGCAAGGGCCGCCCGACCCTGCCGGAAAACGTGCACGCCTGGTCGCAACCCCTGCCCCCCGAGCAATGGGCCAAACCCAGTCCTGCGCTGCAAAAAGCCAATGCACAGGTCAAACACGCCATGGACAAAAAAGGTGTCAACTTCGTCGATGCCTGCAAAGCGGCAGGGTTGCATTGAGCGCGCCCTTTGAAACCTTGCCCAGCGGATTGAGCGGGACGCCGGACTGGTTGTTAGATATCCAGAACCAGTAACTCGGCAACTCCTACACTGGCGGTTGCTGCATCGTTATTTATCCCGCGTGTCGATTCGCGGCGTTCCCATTCGACTAAGCCGTGAATCCCCCACACTCCACGGAGTCACCACTATGCGATTCATGATCCTCGTAAAAGCCAGCGCCGATTCCGAGGCCGGCATCATGCCCAGCGAAGAACTGCTTAGCGCCATGGGCAATTTCAACGAAGCACTGGCCAAGGCCGGCATCCTGGTAGCGGCCGATGGCCTGCACCCGAGCAGCAAAGGTGTTCGGGTGCAATTCTCGGGTGATAAACGCACGGTCATTGACGGCCCTTTCATCGAAACCAAAGAGCTGGTGGCCGGCTACTGGATCTGGGACGTGAAGTCGAAAGCAGAAGCCATCGAATGGGCCAAGCGTTGCCCCAACCCGATGCCGGGCACCGACTCGGATATCGAGATTCGCCAGATATTCTCCGCCGCGGATTTCGGCGCCGAATTCACCCCGCAACTGCGCGAGCAGGAAGAGCGCATTCGCGAACAGGCGAAGAAGCCCTGACCGCCCCTGCCACCTCGCGCTCGATTAACTTTAGGAGCTGTCGAGTTAAACGAGGCTGCGATCTTTTGATCTTGCTTCTAAAGATCAAGATCAAAAAATCGCAGTCTTCGGCAGATATCAAGATCGTTGCTGTTCAGATGGGCTGTATGTTTGAAGCTTGTTTGCCTTTTTTGTCTACCTTTACATCAAACGAAACTCTTTGACCCTCTTGAAGCGATTTTAAACCCGCACTTTGAACCTCAGAGAAATGCACAAAAAGATCATTCCCGTCCTCATCCGACGTGATATAGCCAAAACCCTTCGCCTCGTTAAAAAACTTCACCGTTCCCGTAGCCATATTTGCCTTCCTTCTTTCGTTTACGCGCAAGCCGATAATTTTGCGCGGCACCCAACCATCAAAAACCCATATCTCCATTCCGACAACTGTCAAACCTGACAGGGTGTAAATATCCACAGTCTCACCCGCCTGCCGCTGGCCTGGCCGCGATTACCTGCTAGCTTCAATCGCAGGTGTCCTGAACGCTTGGTAAAGCAGGATTACTCATTAGCGGCACAGGCGTGCCGGCATCGACAATGTTCATCAGAGAGTCGTGAATTCATGGCGAAGAAAATGAGAAGGCATGCATGGCTATTGGCGGCGGCTCTTTTGCCCGCGATTGCGTTTGTCAGCTGTGGCGTCGGTACTTGAGAACTCGGCTCCCAAGCCCTTAGGCATTGCCTCGGATCACGCCTGAGGCAATGCCTGAAAGCGTCGGCTTATTTGGATTTGAGCTTGAGATACGACTGGTTCAGATCCGACGCCCAGCCATCGATTACGCTTTTCACGTCATCAGCCTTCATGACCTGCGATTCGTTTGCCAGCGGCTTGCCGGTGCCCTTGCGTACCACCTGAGCAACCACTTTGTTGTTAGCGCCATCCAGGAACACCGCTTCGGTGGCCAGGGTGGTTTCCTGATCACGGATACCGCTCGCCGTGCTGACAGCCGCGGCCACCAGCGCAATCGGGATCACTTCATAGGGTTTGAGACCTTCGGTCTTGCTGCTGACGGCGGTGATCGCCGCTCGCACCACCATCACGCCCGGGCCTGGACCGGTGGCCAATGGCAAGGACTTGCCGATTTCGCGTTTGAGTGCCTGATCGTAATAGCGGGTGATACCGTTGAGCGTCTGTTGCGGGATCTTGGCGGTTGGCTGGGGTTGGGGATAGAGCTGGGTCGGTTCAATGTAAACGCTGGTGAACTTGTTGATGTCGGCTTTGGGGTCGATCCAACGCATCACTTCGGCACCGGACGGTGACTTGGCCTCTTTGAGCAGGCTGTAGTCCTTGAGAAACCCGGAGTATTCATCGGGAGCAACGGTTTTGCTGGAGCACCCGAGCACTGCGAGGGTGGCAATGCACAAGGTGCCCATCATTACGGCTGGCTTCATGCTGTAACTCCTTTCAACAAGGCCTGAATGTATTGCGTCAGGGGGAGTTACAGGTATAGCTAAAGTCCGGAAAATTGCACTGCCGCCGAATGAGGGGGCTTTTGCCCCCTCGACTCTTCACCAGGACGACGTCTCGCCACTTCTCAACGCCATCTCACGCCGACTGTTGGCGCGCATCGCCTTGATCAGCGACACCGTACCTACCAACAAAATCGCGGCGCCAAACAGGAAGTCGATGTTGTACAGCTGAAAGTCTTGCACCGGTCCGATCAGCAGCACCCGCACCACCGCAATGCCTGCTAGCGTGGCAAGGAAGTCGATCCCCGGCTCATCGCGATAGAACACCAGCATCAACGGCAGGCACAGCACCAGCAGCATCAACAGCACCACGACCTTGAACGAGCCTTTGCGTTCGACGCTGAACGCGCATTCATGCGGGCCGTAGGCCTTGTAGTCTTCGTCGCGGATCATCGAGTTTTTCTCGTTGATGTAATCGACGCGGTTGTACTTCTGGATCGGTGTGAAGGTGTTGGACATCGCCATCAGCGTGGTGATGTTCTTGAAACGCAAGTCAATGCGTTCGCTCCCCTTGAGGTAATAGAGCACCGGTTTATAGCCGTAACGGTAGGTATCGAACGGGAACTCGGTGACCTGACCCTGAACGCCGATCGGGCGAGGCTCAAGTTCAGCGTAGGCACTTTTGTTGGAGGACGAGAGATTGCGGCTCAGTGGCTGAACCTTGACCTGCTCCAGGAAGATCGGCGTGACGCCGTAGGACCACTGCAAAGGTTCCAGACGCAGGCGCAGTTCGTTGCGGCCCAGGTCGTAACGGTTGAACGTGCGTTCGGACACCACCACAGAACCGCTGAGCATGAATTCGCCGCGCAGGTTGTTGGTGACGCGCAAGGTCAGTTGGTCCTTGCCCAGCAACGCCGCCTCGTTGGTCGGCGGTGTGCCGCACCACGCGGTACTTTCACCGGCACCGCCGAGTTGGCCGTCGCGGTTTTCCTTGAATACATAAAAGTAACTGGCCCACAGCGTCAGCATCAAAAGCGACGCGGTGAGGCTCAGGATTTTCTTGCCCGGACTCACTGAACAGACTCCCTTCTTCGGTCCCATCGGCCAGCCGAAAACCCGCTGGCGACGGCGACTCTACCAAAAGGCCACCATCGACCCAAGAAAAAAAGCCCGAAACGTCAGCGCTCTAAGGGTTTCCCCTGTACCGGCAAAGGGTTAGCGGCGGCGGAATAACGGCCGCGGCTCAATCACCGAACGGCCATACAACACACTCATCCCCGCCAGCCCTTTGAGCGCATCTTCAGCCGATTTGTCTTCACGCACGGCAAAACTGTCGAACCCGCATTGGCGCATATGGCTGAGTTGATCACGCAGCACATCGCCAATTGCGCGCAACTCCCCTGCCCAGCCAAAACGACTGCGCAGCAGATACGCCTGACTGTAGGCGCGGCCGTCGCGAAAGCTTGGGAAGTCCAACGCGATCAGCGGCAGCGAGGCCAGCCACGGGACCAGGCTTTCGACGTCATCGTCCGGCCCCAGCCACACCGCGTGGGTGGACGGTGACTCCAGCCAATGGGCCAGCGGCAGAATCAACAACCCTGCGGGCCGTGGTGTCGAAGGCTCGCGCACCAGCCTCCACGGATCATTCAGCTCAATCCGCGCCACTCCCTGCTCAAGTCGCAGCAGATTGTTCATGCCGGCACCTCCAGCGCCTTCGGATACACACGCTCCTTGAACGGCTCCAGCCCGATACGCGCCAACGTATCGACAAACAGCTCTTCGCTTTCGCGATAGCGCACAAACGTGCCGATGATCCGTTCGATCACTTGTGGCACCTCGGCGGCGCTGAACGACGGGCCGATGACTTTGCCCAACGCGCTGTTCTTGCCCTGGGCGCCACCGAGGGTGATCTGGTACCACTCGCTGCCGTTCTTATCGACGCCGAGGATGCCGATATTGCCGATGTGGTGATGGCCGCAAGCGTTGATGCAGCCGGAGATGTTCAGGCTGATATCGCCCAGATCGTGCAGGTAATCGAGGTTGTCGAAACGCGATTGAATCGCCTGGGCAATCGGGATCGACTTGGCGTTGGCCAGCGCGCAGAAATCACCGCCCGGGCAGGCGATGATGTCGGTCAACAGGCCGACGTTGGCACTGCCTAGACTTTGCTCACACGCCAGTTGCCACAGGGCGTACAAATCCGCTTTCGGCACATCCGGCAGGACGATGTTCTGCTCATGGGCGATGCGAATCTCGCCAAAACCGAAGCGTTCCGACCACTGCGCCACCGCGAGCATTTGCAACCCGGTGACGTCTCCTGGCGGTGCCGCCAGACCCGGTTTTGTCGACAGCACGACGCTGGTGTAACCGGCCACTTTGTGCGGCTTCACGTTACGCGCAACCCAGCGGGCAAAAGCCGGGCTTTCGGCCAGTCGCGTGCCGAAGTCCAGATCGGTGTCGGCCAGCGTGCGATAGGTCGGTGGTACAAAAGCGCTGGCGACCCGTTGGTACTCGGCGTCGGTCAACTGCGCCGGGCCGTCCTTGAGGTGCTGCCACTCCTCTTCGACTTCTTTGGCGAACGCCTCGATGCCCAGCGCCTTGACCAGAATCTTGATCCTCGCCTTGTATTTGTTGTCGCGCCGCCCGTGGCGGTTGTAGACCCGCAGCACCGCTTCGACGTAGGACAACAAATGCTGCCACGGCAAACCTTCGCGGATCTGCAAACCAAGGATCGGCGTGCGCCCTAACCCTCCGCCGACGATCACTCGCAACAGCATTTGCCCGTCGCGGCCGGGATAAAGATACAGACCGATGTCGTGCATCATGATCGCCGCGCGATCCTGCTTGGCCGAGCAGATGGCGATTTTGAATTTGCGCGGCAGGAACAGAAATTCCGGGTTGATCGTCGACCACTGGCGCAGGATCTCCGCTAACGGACGCGGGTCGATCATCTCGTCCGCTGCGACCCCGGCGAACGCTTCGGTGGTGATGTTGCGCACGCAGTTGCCGGAGGTCTGGATTGCATGCATGTTCACTTGCGCCAAACGTTCAAGGATGTCCGGCACCTGGGCCAGTTCGATCCAGTTGAACTGCATGTTCTGCCGCGTGGTGAAGTGGCCGTAACCTCGGTCGTAATCACTGGCGATGCTCGCCAACGTGCGCATCTGCTCAGCGCTCAGCGTCCCGTAAGGAATCGCCACGCGCAGCATGTACGCGTGTTTTTGCATGTACAGGCCGTTTTGCAGACGCAGCGGCAGGAACTCCTCTTCACTCAATTCTCCCGCCATGAACCGTTCGACCTGATCGCGAAATTGCGCAACGCGCTCGAACACCAGTGCGCGGTCGTAATCGTCGTATTGATACATGCAGCGGCTACCTCATCAGGTTGAACGAATATCAGAACTATGGGAGATAGCCACTATGCCGTTACAGCGCAGCACGTTACAGATTCACCTGAACGTATAAATACCGTATCAGGGCGCGGCAGATCGCCGCAGGCAGCAGCCTGATCTGATCCGCACAAATGAAAGATTCCTGAGCCTGTTTTGTTTTTGACGGGGTTTCTACAGTGCAGCTCGTGCCAGACCGGGTGGCCTGGCAAGACTTTGCAACCGTGGATGAACTGACCATGAGCACAGCAACAATCGGACAGGCTTACAACTACAAGGTCGTCCGCCAATTCGTTATCGCGACGGTTTTCTGGGGTGTGGTGGGCATGGCGATGGGCGTGTTGATCGCCTCGCAACTGGTATGGCCGGAAATGAATCTGGACCTGCCGTGGACCACCTTCGGCCGCTTGCGACCGCTGCACACCAGCCTGGTGATTTTCGGTTTCGCCGGCAGCGCGCAATTCGCCGCCAGTTACTACGCCGTGCAGCGCACCTGCCAGGTGCGGCTGTATTCGGACACGCTGGCCGCGTTCACTTTCTGGGGTTGGCAATCGGTGATCGTGATCATGCTGATCACCCTGCCGATGGGCTACACCACCACCAAGGAATATGCCGAAATCGAATTCTCGGGCGCCGTGTGGATGGCCGTGGTCTGGGTCGCCTACGCCGTGGTTTTCTTCACCACTGTGGTGCAGCGCAAAACCAAGCACATCTACGTCGGCAACTGGTTTTTTGGTGCGTTCATTCTGGTGATCGCCATGCTGCATGTGGTCAATCACTTGTCGATTCCGGTGGACTGGTTCAAGTCTTATCCGGTGTATTCCGGCGCCACCGACGCGATGGTGCAGTGGTGGTACGGGCACAACGCAGTGGGATTCTTCCTGACCACCGGGTTCCTGGGGATGATGTATTACTTCGTGCCCAAACAGGTCAACCGGCCGGTGTACTCGTACCGATTGTCGATCGTGCACTTCTGGGCGCTGATCACCCTTTACATCTGGGCCGGCCCGCACCATTTGCACTACACCGCACTGCCGGACTGGGCGCAGTCGCTGGGCATGGCGATGTCGCTGATCCTGTTGGCGCCGAGCTGGGGCGGGATGATCAACGGCATGATGACGCTCTCGGGCGCCTGGCATAAGTTGCGCACCGACCCGATTTTGCGCTTCCTGGTGCTGTCGCTGGCGTTCTACGGCATGTCGACGTTCGAAGGGCCAATGATGGCGATCAAAACCGTCAACGCCCTCTCCCACTACACCGACTGGACCATCGGCCACGTCCACGCCGGCGCATTGGGCTGGGTGGCGATGATCACCTTCGGCGCGACGTATCACATGGTGCCCAAGGTGTTTGGCCGCGAGCAGATGTACAGCACGCCGCTGATCAACCTGCACTTCTGGCTGGCGACCATTGGCACGGTGTTGTACATCGCTTCGATGTGGGTCAACGGCATTACTCAAGGCCTGATGTGGCGAGCGATCAACGAGGACGGCACGCTGACATACTCCTTCGTCGAGGCGCTGCAGGCCAGTCATCCGGGGTTCATCGTGCGCTTTGCCGGTGGGGTGTTCTTCCTCAGCGGCATGTTGTTGATGGCCTACAACGTCTGGCGCACGGTGCGAGTAGCGGATGTTGCGCTGGCGCGCAGTGAAGCGCAGATCGCCTGAGGCAGGGAGCCGGTGATGTTCGATATTTTCTTGAATGTGCTGGGGGTGGTGTTTTTGTGGCTGGCGGTGGAGTACTGCTTGCGGCACGAGACCGCGCAAAGTCTGGACGATGCGAGCATGGTGCCTTTTGCTGATGATCCGCAGGTGGCTCGGCGAGTTGAGCTGGCAACAGGTAAAACCGTGAAAGCGGTGGCGCCGGAAGAGGCGAAACCGGGTTGGATCAACCTGGATATGTAGCGTTACCCCTTACTTCCTGTGGGAGCGGGCTGGCCGGCTCCCACAGGGGGAAGGTGTGAGTCCTTGAAACTACGCGCGATCACGCGGGATCAGGCTCTGCAGTTGCAACGCCAGAAAATCCGCATCAAACAAAAACGTATCCGGATCCTTCAAGCCATTGGTCTTGCGCCATTGCCACTCTGCGCCCGGCAATCCCACCAGCGAAATACTGCCGTAACGCGCCGCCGTCAAGCCCATCACCGCCAGTGAAATCTGCCCCGCGCTGCCCATCACATCGGGCACGAACTCCACTGGTTTGCCAGCAATCACGATCGTCAGCTTCTCTGTCTTGAAGGTCGAGGTCTCGACCGGAGTGCTCGGTCCGAAGGCGACATAGGCTTCGCGGTTAACCTCCAGCAGATTCGGTGCCTGCACCGGTTGCAGCCATTGCTGAATATTGCCGAACAATTCGGTGATTCGCGTCGCCCATGCCTCCGACTGCGTTGTGAACAGTTGCTTCTTGTGCGCTTCACTTTCGGCGTAGTGACGAAGCATCTCGCCCAGTTGCTGTACATCGTTCATTTGCTGCGTTCCTCAGGGGAGCCTGCGAACTTCGATAGTGGCAGATCGAAGTCTGCGCGTACGGCAATCGTCAGATTCGTAGTCCTGTACCACGTCTTAATGCGACGGACGGTATGTATCCACCGTATTCACCTGTCAGATCTGACAGTAGGCACCCGCCCCCCATAGGTTTTAGATACGCCTATCCATTAATGACGCAGATTGGGGCATTCGCGATGGCGCAGCAGATCGATGAAAAAAAACCGTTGGAAATCGACCGGGTCAATATTCCCGGCTGCGTTTCACCAGTGGAGCACCCGCAGAAACCGCACTGTGGCTTGCCACTTTCTTTGATCTCGGATGGAAACATCCAACTGGTCGTCGACCCCTGGACCAATCAGTCCGCTTTTGACTTCGCCGATGTGTTGCTCAATGAGTCCGATACCTCGGTGGCCCATAAAACAATTCAGCCGGGTGAAGAGAACGAGCAATTCGATATGAATTTGCCGGCGGATCTTTTGAATGACGGTATCAATCAGCTTCGTTTACGGGTAAAGCGGATCAGCGGGAACGAGGATAGCTCTGATCCACTGGTTGTGCTTTACCACACGCCGCGACCGGCCGGCGAGATCACCGGCCCCGGGGACAACCCGAATCTGCTCATGAACCTTCCGGCTGACGTGATTACCCATGGTATCGATGCCGACCGGGCAGCGCGCGGAGTGGAGGTCACCCTGAGTTACGTTTACATGCGAGAACACGACGTCATCACGCTCGATTGTGACGGTCGAAACATATCACATAAGGTGACCGCGGCCCAAGTGACCGCCCGCCGTGTGATTTTGACGCTCACCACCGCCAACTTCTGGCAAGACAACCCGAAATTCGCCCTGCGTTTCAGGGTGGTCGACCAGCTCGGTAATAGCTCGGGGCCGCGCGCAATCTTGTCAAAAACCACGTTTGTTGACGTACACATCCGCAAAATTGAGCTGGATCTGCTCCAACCCAAAGTCCTGGAAGCCAAGGACGCCAACGGCACTGTATTGAATTTTGTGCGCGATTTTTATTCCGCGCAGCACGCGACGGTCGAGGTGAAATACACCGGCTCCGATGAAGGACAGAGCGTCAAGGTGTATTGGCTGGGGCGTAATTCCACTTATGGCAGCGAAATTCAGAACATAACTGTCGCTGGCCAGACGTTGCGTTTTCTTGTTCCTCGCCAGGAAGTGGTGGACACCGTGGGAAGCGGCGCTGCGGTTTACTACACCGTCCGGCTGCCCGGCACCGATGAAGATCTGCCATCGAAAGACCTGCGATTGACAGTCACCAGGCAAAGACACGATCTGCCGGAACCGACGCTGAACGCCGCCAAGGACAACCTTAGAATTTACTACCCTACCCTTGAAGCGGATTACAAAGCCCGGATCTCTTTGACCGTTGGAACAGATCGCCAAGACAGTGAAGAATTTGAAATCACACAGGCGTCTTATACAAACGTTCCCGTCCCGGCGAGTTGGATCATATCGAACAAAGGGAAGCTGGGGTTATTCAACTACACCCTCAGAAAAACCGGCACAAACGAGCCGATCATCTTTTCCTGGTACTTACGCGTGACGCTCTGACCAGGCCAGAACTCTGCACAACAGCTCCCCATTAACGGTTTCGGTTTACGAATAAACGTAGGGACAGTGTCATGCGTTATCTAATAGCCTTAATATTTATCAGCCTGTTGGCCGGTTGTTCCCAAACCAGTCCACAAGCCCCGACAATGATTAACGCCAGTAGTACGCAAGTAGTGGATGGCTTCGCCATCGCTGCTTATCTGCAAACGCTATACGGGCGCAAATTCCCCAACTGCAACAAAGTAAATTCGCAACCTGCATTTCTCTGTTCCGGCGTGACCATACGGGTCACATTGAAGAGCACCAGTTATAAAGTCTGGGAACCCAGCCCGTTTTCAGTGAGACAGGGTGGTGTCGCATTTTCATACTTGCGGGCGGATGCGGACTTCGGTCGCTTCGCCTATGCGCGTGCAAACGGTTACATCCTTTACCCCGTCCTCGAAGCGCCGGTCGATAAATACAAAATGCACTATTTGTGCGCTTACCCTTATGACGCTTGGTCCCAGACCCGTGAGGCAGACAAGCCATGCGGTCCGCACCCAAGCTATCCGGCTCAAAGCAGACTGTGCCAAGACACTGGGGTAACGACCGCAGAACAGTGGCTCGCCGTGTGGAGGATACCGGAGGGCAACCCCAACCAGCGGCAGTGCGGATTCGACGTGAATGACAATCGCAATGCGCTCGCCGGCCCTGCTTTTTATCAGTCGATCCGAGCCAGAAGCCTGGTGAACGGGAGTGGAGTCAATGAACACAACGAGCTCACGATCAAGACCTGGTGCGATCCCCTCAGCACCAATCCACAGAAGTCTTGTGCGCAATCGTTCCCGGCGAACAAGTTTCCGATCATGGCCTTCTTCTACACGCAAGACGGCCAGGCCCTGGCGGATGCTCAATACAATCAGCGGGATTTCTACAACTCGACCAACCCGAAAATCATCGTGCCGATCATTCGTCTTGTGCTCTCGACCAGCATTCCAGGCACAGCGAAGTTCGAATATATCCCTGCGGATCAAACAGTTACGCCATAAGGGCTTGCAACGCAGCACCGAAGTACGCGGCATATTCTCGTAATGGCTAACGAATGCAGTTCCACAAACAACGTGCAATCAATTTTTCCACCTGTTTTTAACCGGACGAAGACAAACCTTGAACAAAATAATTGCATTACTGTTTGTCGCTCTTTTGGTTGGTTGCTCACAACCTGCATCGCAAACGCCTGATGTCATCAGCGGGACCAGTGTTCAGAGCCAGAGAATGGATGGCGCGGCCACCGCTGCTTATCTCACTACGCTGTACGGTCGCCAGTTTCCGAATTGCAACAAAGTGAATTCGCAACCTGCGTTTCTGTGTTCAGGTGTCATGATAAGGGTCACGGACAAAGATCCGAACAACACCTATAAAGTCTGGGACCCCAGCCCCACTTCCATTAAAAATGGCGGTATCAACTTTTCCTACTTGCGGGTTGATAGCAACTTTAACAAGTTCGCCTGGAATAAAACCAATGCCAATGGCTACATTCTTTATCCCGTACTGGAGAGGCCTGCGAATACCGAGCAACTGCAGGTGCTGTGTTCCTATCCCATGGACTCCTACGGGTGGTATCGCAGTTCAACCGCAGTGTGTGTGGCCGACCGGTCTTATCCTGATAGTGGACATTGTCAGGACGCTGGTATCACCACAGCCGAGCAATTCAAGAACGCCTGGAGTTCGGCACCCGGCGACAAAAACAGGCGCCAGTGCGATTTCGACGTGAGGGACGAACGCAATATGCTAGCCGGCCCGGCGTTTTATCAGTCGTTACGCGCTAAATCACTGCTAGGCGCAACAGGCTTCGACCAATGGAACGACATACTCGTTAAAACCTGGGTCGCCGGTAAGCCAAACGCTTTACCAATACTTGCGTTCTTTTACGTGCCAGCAAAAAACGATCCTAATGCGCTCGCCGATGCGCGATACAACCAAAGAGATTTTTATAACGCCACCAACCCGAAAATTACCGTACCGATCATTCGTGTAGCACTTCCCACCGTCATAACCGGTAAGACCACATTTACCTACGTAGCAGCAGATCAGGGAATCACGCAATGAACATACTCAACCCGCCCTCGAACCTCCTCGCGCGAGCACTGGCAGGTGCCTGTCTGACAGTGCTCGGCATTTCTACCGCCCATGCGCAAGACACTGCGTCCGGTGACAGCGTCATTGTGGTCGCAGAGCGCTGCAATAAATACATCGAAAGTGCCCATTGGTTTTACAGAGACTACCAGTGGTCGTTTTCCATCACCCCCACCCCGTGTGCCAGGAGAACGCTGGAATCGGGCACTGCTTACTTGTGGAATGAACTCACACGCGATTACTCCAATAGTCGCTACTGGCAAAACACCCATGGCATGCGTCACCAGTTGATTTGCCACCTGGCCATCGCTCGCGACAAACCAGAATGGAATCTGGAGCCGTGGCGCCCGGATGTGGGGTATGCCAAAACGCTGGCAGCCGGATGTAATCACGTCGCCCCATTGCCAGAACCAGCACCCTGACACCTGAGCAAAACTTCAGCGATACAGTTGATTTGACGCTGGTATCCGTCATTGAACCGAAGGACACTCGGGGCACGCCTGAATCGACCGATACAGGCCATTGCCCGAGGACATTCAATGCGCACCATCGGCCTGATCGGCGGCATGAGCTGGGAGTCCAGCGCCGAATATTATCGACTCATCAATCAGCAGGTGCGTGATCGCCTTGGTCCATTACGGTCGGCGCAAGTGCTGATGTACAGCGTCGACTTCGGCCCGGTCGAACAGGCACAGCATGCCGGGCGCTGGGATGACGCGGCGGCGATTCTGGTGGATGCGGCGCGCAAGCTCCAGGCCGGTGGTGCTGAATGCGTGGTGCTGTGTACCAACACCATGCACAAGGTGGCCGATCAGATTCAGGCAGCGATCACCATTCCGTTCCTGCACATCGCCGAACCGGCGGCCCAGGCGGCTTTGGCGATTGATGCGCGCACCGTCGGGCTGCTCGGCACCGCGTTCACCATGGAACAGGACTTTCTCAAGCAGCGCCTGATCGCCCAAGGCCTGACGGTATGGGTGCCGGACGATGCTGAGCGCAAGGAGGTGCACCGGATTATCTACGACGAGTTGTGTGTCGGCGTGATCAGTGACGAGTCGCGGCAAATCTATCAACGGGTGATCGAATCGCTGACCGCACGCGGCGCTCAGGCAATCATCCTTGGCTGCACGGAAATCGGCCTGCTGATCAAACCCGAACACAGCGCCGTGCCCCTGCTCGACACCACCGAGCTGCATGCACAGTCGGCGGTGGCGTTTGCCTTGGGCGACTGACTCAACCCTTCGATGAGCTGCGCAGACGGGCCATGCTCAGGGTGTCGACCCATTGCCCGTCGCGCACCGCGTAATCGCGAAACAGGCCTTCGGTCTCGAAACCGAACTTGCGGTAGAGACCAATGGCCGCCTCGTTATCGGCGAACACCGAAAGTTCGACGCGGTGCAGGTTCATCCAGTTGTCGGCAACCTCGAGCGCCGCTGCCAACAGTTTCGAACCCACGCCTTTGCCCTGCCAGGCGAGCGCTACGCCCATGCCGAGACTGCCGGCGTGGCTGCGGCGAATCCGCGAATAGTTTTCCAGCCCCAGATGGCCGATGACCGCGCCCTGATGCAGCGCCACCAGTTTCACCGTTCGTTCGTTTTCCGCCATCAGCCGTTGCCGCCAGATCTCGGCGGATTGAAACGGCATCTGCAACACCTGCCGGGCAACGGCTGGATCGTTATAGAGCGCGGTAACGCTCTCAACGTGGGACTCGTTGAAACGTTCGAGATGTATCGCGGGGCTGTGCTCGGGCATGGCGGATCCTTCCTGGATCGATGGGTGGCCGATCACTCTAAACCGGCGGTTATCAATTTGGCGAGGTGCAAAACGGTGAGAGCGGCGTGGCGACGATTCGGCTGGCTCGCGAATGCGGTGTGTCATTCAACGCTGTTGTTGATTGTTCGGCCGCTTTCGCGAGCAAGCCCGCTACCACAGGGGGCGGGGTTAAGTCTGGAACCATTCGTGGCGCTCGTTGAAGGTGTTGTGGATGAGTTCGATCAGGGTTTGTACTTCGGCGATGTCTTGCGATTGGGCATTCACCGCCAGCCACGCTTGCAATCGCATCGGCTCATCGAACAATCCGGGCAACGCCACCAACCCACGATCAAACCGGCTCATGTAAGCCGGCAACAAACCGATGCAAGCGCTGCAGCGAATCATCTCCAGCATCAATTCATAAGACTGCATCTGCACCACACCCGCCAAACGTTGTTCGACCAGATCGTTCCATGGGCGAAAGCTGTCGATCTGCCGGTCATGCTGCCATTGCACCAGCATGAAATCGGCAAGGTCATCGGCACTCGCCGGGCGTGCGGTGACGCGGGAGTAGCGTTTGGCGATGTGGGGAAGGTAGTCCAGGCTCGCCAGGCGCTGCGGTGGCTGGGTGGCGAAGGTCGGGCCAGGGTTGGGGGTTTCGCCGTGGGCCAGCCACAGGATGACATCGGCGCTGACGGCGCGCAGTGACAGTTCGCTGTCGAGGGCGATGATGTCCAGACGCACACTGGCATTGCGGCGCAGCAGTGCGATCAGATCGCGCCCGAGGATGTCGTGCAGGATGGACTCGGCGACGGCCAGGCGAATCAGCGGCTGCTCAACCACCGGCAGTTTGCGCTCGTTGGCCAGGGCGACCAGTTTGGCCTGAAGTTGCTGGCCTTCGCGGGTCAGGCTCAGTGCGCTTCCCTGAAAGCTGAACAATGTGTGTTGGAGCTCCTGTTCAAGCTGCGCCAGTTGTTTGCGCAGCAGGGTCGAACGCACGTTGAGGCTGCGCGCGGCCTGCATAAAGCAACCGCAGCGAGCGCTGACCAGAAAATACTGCGCGACCTCAGCGTCGATGCTCGCGGTGTGTGACAGCCAGGGTTCGCTGCCGTCCTGCGCCCAGCGAAAATCGGCGCTGCCCTGTCGTCCTGCGGGTTCGTTGAATGACATCGATGACTCCCTGTCGATCTTTGTATTTTATTGGCTTTGTGCACTGTGAAAAATTTCTGAATCAGACTCCCAAAGTTTTTGTATCGGATAAAAAATCAGTGTTTTTCCTCGAGGACTTTATTGAGTTGCGCCCCGTCGATACTCAGCGTCGCCGTGTTGAGCATCCCGTCCAGATACGCCTGCGCAATCTGCTCCTGACGCTGGGCACGCAAGGCCTGCGTCAGTTGATCGCGCAGTTCATCCAGTGTCGCAGTGCGCGCGGGTTGTTGTTCGGTGAGTTTGATCACATGGAAACCGGCCGCACTTTGCACCGGCTCAGACACCGCGCCGACCTTCAGCCGCGCCACAGCACCGCGCACCTCAGGAACGAGTTGCTGCAACGGTTGCAAACCGGTATCACCACCACGCTCAGCGGTGACGCGATCTTGGGAATACTGAATCGCCAGCGCGGCAAACTCCGCCGGTGTCGCCTGCGCTTTTTTGCTCAGATCGAGCGCCTGCTTGCGCACGGCGTCAAGAGTCTGCGGCTCATTCACCCCAAGAAAAATCTGGCTGACCCGATACAGCGCCGGGGTCTGCCAGTTCACCTTGCCGGCGTCATACGCCTTCTGCAACTCGGCCGCACTCGGGTAATCGGCCGGCACCTCACTGACCGAACGCAGGTAATCGCGAAAGACGATCTGCTCAGTCGCCGCCCGAGTTTGTCGCGCGACGTCCGGGCGCTGCGCCCAACCCTGCGCATCGGCCTGCTCCAGCACGGCTTTCTCGGCCAGTCGCGTGCGGATCCAGCGCTCCAGCGCTTCACGATTACCGCGCAGTTGTTCGCGGGTTTCTGGCGGTACGGCCGCCAGCAGTGCCTGCAATTCGTCAGGCGAAACCTGCTGAATACCCAACCGCGCGACCGCCGGCCCAGTTACCGCCGTCGACACCGGTGCCGGTTGCTGGGCGGCGACCGGGTCACTGCCCGGCCGCAGCACCAGTGCCAGGGCTACCACCAACAGCGCCACTGCTCCAGCGCCGATCACCATGGCAGGCTTTTTCACAGCGCGACTTCCTCTTGCTCGGCGACGGCAACTTTTGCAGTCGAGGCGTGAGCGGCCTGGCTGAAGTCACGCAGATAAACGATGAATTCCTGCAGCAAGCGATCCCACAGTTCCAGATTGCCGCGCAGGTGATCGCTGCTCACGCCGGCGGCCAGCACCACGTCCATTTCCATCACCAGAAACTCGCCCTGCAACGACAGCCGTGCAAAACGTCGCGTCGCGTTCCACTGCTCGGCCACACCTTGTGGCAGCTCACCCTGCACGCGCAGCGCACAACTGAACGTGAAATCGACGTAGGTGCCCTGCTCCACCGCCGGGTTGCCGAAACGCACGGCATAACCGATGCCCTGACTGGCGCTGAGCAATTGGACGATACCGTTCTGTTCGGTCTGGTTGACGCGATAACCGGCCGCTTGCAGGACGTCGGTCAGCGATTGCGGGGAAACGTGGGTGATCAATTGAGTCATTGTTTCTTCCTTGTTTATCAGTGCGCGAGCGCGGCTTGCGGCGCGTCGAATTGAGTCTTGTAGAGCTCGTCGCCAAACCCCTGGGCCAGTTCATCGAACTTGACCCGGGCGCTGCCCGCGAAGGGCTGGCGGATCTTCATTACTTCGGCCACATCGATGTTTTCGTAGGCACTGAGGATCTGCTTGGCGACGCCGTACATCTGCTGATTCTTGACTGAACATTGCTGCACTTGTGTGTCACGTTCAGTCAATTGCGCTTGTAGCCTGGAACGCTCGGCTTCTTTCGCACGGGCCATGACCAACAACTCGTCATAGGCCTTCTTGTACTTGCCGGTCTGCTCAGCGCTGGCCGCCACTTGCGCCTGCGCCTGGCTGTGCAGGCTCTGCTGCTGCCCGGCCAATTGCTCGGCGACGCCTTTGACCTTGGCCAGTTCAGCGGTCAATTGCTTGATTTGCGCCTGCGCAGCCTTAGCCTCGTTTTGCGCTGCCAGTTGCGCAGCGCTGGCCTGAGCCTGCTGACTTTGCAAGGCCTGCAACTGCTGGGTGGTGCTACGCAATTGCGTACGCAAGCGCTCCTCCATGCCCTCGGCACTGGCGCCGGTGGCAACCAACATCCCAAGGCCCAGCAACAACAATCGCGTGTTCATAACCCTCTCCCGGCGCCTTAGAAGCGCGTGTTGATCTCAAGCTGCAAGACGTCGATGTCGAACGGCGCGCCATATACCGCCTCGGTGCTCAACCAGCGGCCGGTCGCAAAAACGTTCTTCGCCAGACCGTAGTTGCCGCCAATGAAATAACCTTTGGCGTTGGTGCCACCGAGGTGGAACGTCGAGTCGTTAAAGCCGTCCGGCAAGGCGTCCGGCTGGATGTACTTGTAGCCGGCGAACATATTCCAGTCGCCCTGCTTCTTAAGATCCAGGGCGTTGCCGAGGGTGAACTGCACCATCCACGCATTGGCGCCGCTTTCGATATCGCCGTTGCTGTCGAGGTTGTTGACGATTTGCCCGGCCGAACGCTTGCGCATGTCGCCTTCGTCGTAGCTGAGGTTATGGATGTAGTTGCCCTGGCTGCGCAGCTTGAAGTCTTGCGGCAAGTCGGCGTCCCACACCAGGTTCAGATCGAGCAGGTTGAACTCGGACGCCAGGCCGACGTATTGCGGTTGCGGCGTGGTCGTCGGGTTGAGCGGGTTCGACGTGATGTCACGCACCAGGAACACGCTGTTGCCCTTCTGCATGAACGCTGCGCGGCTGCCGTCGCTGTCGCAACCCGGTGCGCCGGCCCACGGTTCGCAAGGGCTGGAGCGCTGGCCTTCGATGTCGTCGAAGCGGTAATAAGCCAGCGCACCCTTCAAGCGGTTGTTGCTGTTGACCGCCCATTTGGCGCCGATTTGCGCGCCGTACAGCCATTTGTTGTCGCTCTCTTGCTTGTCGAAACCGTTGCTGCTGGTGGTGTCGTTTGTGTAGTCCACCGGGAACGCGCCGACGGTGCCGAACACGCCCCAATCACGATTGAGTTTGTGGTCGAAAATCGCCGCCACACCGTCGAAGTTAAGGTCGTTGGAATAGAGCATGTCGGTGGACATGAACGGGTTGGCAAAACGCCCGCCGGTGAGCGTCAGCTCATCCGAAGGTTTCCAGGTCAGATAACCCTGGTCGAGCCAGATGTCTTTTTTGGCGAAGCCACCGCCGAGGCTTTGCGTGGTCGATACCGGATTGTTGTCCGAGCCGGTGCCGATGCGGATGCCGGCGGTCCACTCTGGCGAGATCACCGCTTTCATGCCCAGACGTGCGCGAATGCGGAACTGGTTGGTGCGATCTTCGCGGGTATTGAGCAGCGGCGGCAGACTGGTGCTGCTGTTGGGGTTCACGTCATACGGGCCGTTGTTGTTGAGCTTGGCGAAGTCGACGATTTCGTTGCTGTTGCTGTCGGAGTAGTAGCGCGATTCGTCCCGCAAACGAATGTCGCCGTCAAAGCTGATGCGCGATGCCCAGTCGGGGAAGGTGTTGGGCGCAGCCCAGTTTTCCTGCTTGGCGGTGGCCATGACTTCGGCTTTGACCTGATCGCGAATCTGATCACGCACCGCCGCCGGCACGTACTGCACACGCACATCGCCAGGCGCGGCGACGGGGCCTGCCGCCACGGCGGTGGAGGCAGCGGCCTGCTTGGCCTGGACGGCCTCGTTCTGCGCCTGAGCGATCAGTGCGTCGGCCTTGTCCTGCTTCAAAATGCCCTGCTCGACCAGCAAGCGGATCAGATTGATCGTGGCGTTTTCCGAAGGCGCAGGCGCTGCTGCGGCCTGACCGACCAGGGTCGCGATGACCATGCCGACCGCCAGGGACAATCGATTCACATTGGAAATCATCTGCACACAACTCCTTTTGGCAAAACTGTAAGAATTCGGTTAACCCGCACGCCGCCCTTGCAGGGACAGGCGCACAGGCAAAGTCATGGAGGCCGGTGGCCGTTCGCTTAAGTGCGGCGCATTGCGCAGCGCCGCCAAAACCTGCGTGTCGATTTCAGGGTTGCCGCTGGACTTGATCAGCTCGACCCGGGTGATCTCGCCGACGCTGCTCAGCCACACATCGGCCTGCAAGTTGAACGCGAGGTTGCGCAGTTCAGGGCTCTCGCGCAGCAGCTTCTGGAACGTGAACGCGAGGAACTGGCTGTAAGTGCCGTTACCCAACCGCCCGCCTCCGGCGCCCACCATGCCGCCGCCCTTGCCCGCGCCGATGTTGAAGGCGTCGTTGCCGGACTGCGCATCGCCATCCATTTGCATCGGGTTGGCCAGATCGTCCGCCGGCGATGGCGGTGCTTCCTCTTCGGGCTTGACCTCTTGCGGCTCTGGCGTTGGCTCGGGCTCGACGACTTTTTCTTCGACCGGGGTTTCCGGCTCCGGCGGTTTCTCCGGCGGCGGAGGTGGTGGTGGTGGCAACGGGATGATCGTCGGCACCTTCGGCGCTTCCCGGCGGATGCCGCTCATGTCGTTGGCCCACTGCCACAGGAACCACGCGGCGAGTGCGGCGAGAATCAGCCCCGCGCCCCACTTCGCATAGCGCAAGGGCGACTTCTTCACCGGCAGCGGTTCGATCGGAAGTTGTGCGGTCATGACTCAGCCCTGACTCGGTTTGCCGGTGACGAGACCGACCTGGGACAGTTCGAGCCGGCGCAACAGATCCAGCACTTCAATGACTTTCTGGTACTGCACCGTGGCGTCACCGCGCACGATCACCGGGAAGTCCGGGCTCTGTGCCTTCTCGATGCGCAGACGCTCTTCCAGTTCGGCCAAGGTCACCGGGTAGGCATCCAGGAACACTTGGCCGCCGTCGTTGACCGAAATGGCCTTGGTCTTGGCTTCGGACAACGACACCGCAGCGCTGGCCTTGGGCAGGTTGATCTGGATTCCCGACACCTGCGCGGTGGCTGTGAGGATGAACATCACCAGCACCACCATCAGCACGTCCACCAGCGGCGTGATGTTGATGCTGTCTACGGCTGAATCTTCGTCATCGTCGTGGGAGGCATTTACGGACGCCATGTCAGTGCTCCTCAGGCCGGTACGGAGTGGTTGGCGTGACGGCCGCGCGAGTGCGACGCCTCACTGAACTGGCTTTCGCCATGCATCTCCGCCAGACGCGTGATGAATTCGTCGACGAACACGCGCATGTCGGCGCTGACTTCCTTGTTGCGGGTGATCAGGCGGTTGTAGCCAAACAGCGCCGGGATCGCGACGAACAGACCCATCGCTGTCGCCAGCAAGGCAGCGGCCATGCCGGGTGCGATGGCGTTAATGTTGACGTCGCCGGCCATGGCGGTACCGAGGAACACCACCATGATCCCAAGCACCGTGCCGAGCAGGCCGATGTAGGGGCCACCGGCGATGGCGTTGGACAGGGTCGAGAGCTTCGAACTCAGTTGCTGGTTTTCCCGGGTACGCACACCGTCCATGGAGCAACGAATGGCTTCGATGGTCGCCGCCGAAACCGATGACGTGTCGGCGCCCTGTTCACGGCGGGTGCGGATTTCTTTCACGGCCACCAGATACAGGCGCCACAGCGACGAATGCTGTAGGCGCTGGGCAAGTTGCGCGTCGTCGGCAAACATCTCCAGGCGCGTGCCGACCTTGGCGAACTGCACGCGGAAATCTTCGTTGGCCGACGTCACGCGGCTGAGGGTGCGGTTTTTGCGCAGCATGATGATCCATGACTGGAACATCATCAGCACCAGCACGGCGATGATCACCCAGGCGTCCACCGGTACCGCGTTGAGCAGGAAACCGAGGCTGCCGAACCCGAAGCCCGATTGTTCTTCATCAACGCCGTAGGCGACCAGTTTCGACTCGGCGCCCTGCGAGGTGGCATCGGCGAGCAGCAACGGCGCCGGGCGGGCGACTTTTGACAGGCGCAGTTCGTCGATGGCGCCTACAAACGGCAGATAAGGGCCTTCTTGCAGATCAGCGCCGATGGCCATGACCGAATTGAACGCCGGCATGGCCAGGGCCAGTGCTGCCCCCTCACGACCGTTGATGTACAGGGTGACTTTGGCACCTTCGGCCGTCAGCGCGACGTGCTGCCATTGGCCGGGGTTGAGCGGCTGCGTGGCAACGGCGCGCTGGCCGTCGATTTCCACGAACGGCACGCCCTGATTCACCCCCGCCAGCAAACTGTTGGCACCTTCTCGGCGGGCCAGAATCAGTTGCTCGCCATCGGCCTGATCCAGTCGCAGCCAGGCGCTGAAGGTGAATGCACTGCCAGCGTTGTGCTGCAACGATGGGCTGGCCGGCAACAGCAACGGTTGGCCGCTGAACTGCAAGGCCCGCCCGATGACACCGTCAATCGCCGCGCCGGTCGCACTTTGCGCGGTGTTGCCGTAGGCCGTGGTGTCTTTGGCCGGGGTGCCGGTGGCACCGTCGAGGTGATACAGCGCGGTGTAATTCGGATCGAAGGTCAGTTCGCCGTTGCCGGTGGCCGGGGCCTTTTGATTGCCGTAGTACATCCAGATGTCCTGACGCTGACCGCCCTCGACATTCGGCACATCGACCCAGATCAACGCCATGCCCATCAGCGCGTCGAAGCTTTCGATCTGATGGTTGAGTACGGTTTTGTCATCGGCGGCGACGAAGCGCAGGTCCGAGCCGTCCTCCTTCACACCGTCGAAGGTGAAGTTGCCGGTGTGCAGGCGCACCAGTAGCGCGGTGCGGCCCAGCGGCTGATTGATCGCCGCCCCTTGCGGCGTGGTGTCGACGGCGATTTGTTTGCGGTAGTGCCAGTCGTCCTGCCACCAGGCCTGAGCCGTGGCCGGGAGCACGAAGCCCAGGCAGATCAACAACGAAAGAAAGAGGCGCTGCATGAACGTGCTCCTTTAGAAAGTGGCTTGAAGGTTGAAGTGCAGGCGCGATTCCTGTTTCGAGGTGTTCGGCCCTTCGAGTAGCGGATAACCCCAGTCGAGGCTGCCGGACAGCCATTTGCTCAGGCTGGCGCGGGTGCCGAGGCCGACACTGGCCAGGGCGTAATTGGCGTCCTGATCAGGCAGTTCGTCGCGCAGGTACAGTTGCGCGCCTTCGGCAAACGCATAGAAACGCCAGTCCTGCATCCAGGTGCCGGCGAACCTGGCCAGCGAGGGCGTGCGCAGTTCCTGGCTCAGCAGAAAACCGTCATCGCCCGTGCGCTCGGCGGCCAGATAGCCGCGCACCGACGTCGCGCCACCGGCAGAAAATTGTTCGTTGGAAACCAGTGGCCCCGACGCCAGTTGAAACGCGGCTTTGCTCGCGCTCTGCCAGTCGTTGTCGAAGGTCCAGGTGTAACTGGTGTCGCCCTTGAGCACGGCGAAACTCGGCTTGGCGCGGTAGCGTTTGTAGTCGAAGTCTTCGTCGGAACTGCCATAGCCAAAAAGGCTGCGAGTGGCCGCGACCAGGCTCAAACCGAGGCCGAGCTGACTCTTTTCGGTGTAGCGATAGCCGTTGTAGGCGAAGGTGAACGGTGCGTATTTCAGTGGCACCTTGTCGCTCTCGCCGGAGAGGGTCAGGCGTTCTTCGAAGTCCTTGAAGTCGACGCCCGCCGACAACGAGTTCGACCAACTGCCGCTGGATGGCAGCGTGTAGATCGCCGACACCCCGTAGGAATGGCCCTTGCCCAGCACGTTGCTGCCGCCAATGGTGGCGACGTTGCTGTCGGACTGGTAACCGGACAACTGCACGCTCCAGCGATCGGTCAGCGGGGCGGTATAAGAGCCCGACCAGACCTTGGCGTTGTCGGTGTCTTGCGGCGCGGTGAAGTAGGTCAGGGAAATGCTGTGGCCGAGCTGCCAGAGGTTGTTGTAGCCAAGGCTGGTGACGGTGCGCAGCTTTTCGGTGTCGGCGCTGTAGTCGTTGTTCAGACCGACGCTGGCCGTCCACGGGTTCTGATCTTCAACCTGCAAATCGACGTCCATGGTGCCGGGGCGCTGGCCCTCGCGAACCAGCGGCATGACCTGCCGGCCGGGCGTCTTGTTCAGTTGCGCCAGTTCACCCTGAACCTTGGCGAAGTCCGGTACCTCGCCCTCCTTGAGCGCTGGCACTTCGTCACGGATGTCCAGCGGCGAATAGTGCTTGGCGCCGACCACGCGCACCCGGCCGACCTTGGTTTCGCTGACTTGCAGATAAACGATGCCGTCCGCTACCGCTTGCTCCGGCAATTGGACGAACACCGATTGATAGCCGCGTTCCTGATAGACCTTCTGCAACGCGTCGCGCGCACCTTCGATGTCGCTCAGCGCTTTTTGCGGACCGAGGAACGGGTACACCGCCTCTTCGATGGCCCGTGCATCAAGCACGGTGTTGCCGCGCACAAAGTATTCGTTGACGTCGACCAGACGCTGCGCCGCTGCACTTTCGGTGGCCGGCGCGGCCCATGCCGGCTGCGCGCCAACCGCCACCAGCAGCCAGCCCCACAGCGCCAGCCGTGACGTGAAAATCTGTTCCACACTACCCCCTGAATTCGCGATGACCTGTTGGCGCCTCAGCGCCCTCTGTGTTGCGTCAATTGCTGGCTGTTGAGGCGCAGGCGTGCTTGCCGAGCCAGGTGTGCAGAAGCGCGAAGTTCAAGGAGAACTCAGGCATTTGCAGCAAGGCACCGCAGAACACTTCGCCGATGATTTTTTGAATGAGCTGCACCGCACGCGGGTTGTTGAGCAGCGTGGCGATGTCGCGACTGAGGATGTTGAAGCTCCAGACTTTCTGGTTCAGGCCCAGGCCGACGAACCAGCGGAACAACAGGTTGTAATTGAGCTGCTCGTAGAGTTGCTGCTCGCTGGGTACCGAGTACAGCAACTGCAGCAACAGGATGTGCATGACCGTTTGCGCGGGGATCAACATGCCGGGTTCGGCGTCGAGGTCATGGAGGATGTTGCGGTGGGCGTCGAGCAGGTCATCGATCTGCGGGCGCAGCAAGACCAGCGAATGGCCCGGCGGAATGTAACTGGACACCTCTTTCAAGGCACCCTGCCAGTCATCCTGCGAGACGATCCAGACCCACGGCGCGCCGTAGCGATACACCGAAACCGGCTTCTTGCGCGCGGCCTCGACGATCTTCGACAAGCGCTGATCGAGCTCCTGCATGCCCACTTTCGAGTAGCGTTCCATAGTCCCCATTGCCTCACTCCCGGCGTCCCGCCTCGGCTTGTGAAAAGCGCCCCGAAAGGCCCTCAAGCGCGTTACATAGGCATGACCGGAATGGCGATGTGCTACCGAACTTTTGTCATAAAAGCTTCATTACAGACGTTTGGGAATGGAATCTGAAAGGCACCCCGCCTCCTGTGGGCGCTGACTTGCTCCCACAGGTTTTGGGGTGTTTGGCAGACACACGTTTTCAGGTGTAGACCGGCCAGATGTCGACGATTTTTCCGCCGCGCACCGCCAACAAGTCCCCGAATTGCAGCAGCACGGCTTCGGTCTGAGTCGGACGCAGGAAGACTTGGTCTTCGAGGGTCAGGCCCACGGCGTTGGAGCCGTTGACCATCTCCTGGTTGGAACTGCGACCGTATACGCTGTTGCTTTGCAAACCCGGTGGCGATTCAAATTCGGCCATCCAGTTGCCGCCATAGATGAAAAAGGTCTGCCGCTGGTTGGTGTCCCACCACGAAAACAGCTTCGATTGGTCATCCAGTGCAGGGATGTTCACCGCGCCCGTGCTTTTCAATACCGGGGTGGCGATATAAACCGCTGGCTCGTGCTCGACCAGCGATGGCAGGTCATAGTGGGTCGGTTTGAGCATCGCCGTCCCCACCGAAACTTCAGTGCTGAGCTTCTCGTTTTCATGAATGCGATAACTCGGACTGCCAGCGGTGTTAAGACACAAGCCGTCGTGCCACAACGCGGGAAACTGCTGCCGGGTGAAATCGACGCAACGCTGATAACGCATCATGACCTTGGCAAACAGCTCTTCGGGCGAACCGAGAATGTCCGGCACGCCCATGCCCACGAACGGGTCGTAACCCATGAACCCGGCGAATTGCAGATGCTGCGCATTGGTGCTGATCAGGCTGAGCATCTGCCCAAGCACATTCACATCACTGACGCCGCCGCGATGCAGGCCGACATCGAGTTCAATGTTGATGCGCATCCGCGTGCCCAGCCCCTGTGCCAACGCCAGGTATTGCTGCAGCCGTTCAGGCCCGTCGAGCAGCCATTGCAATTGCTTCGACGGGTCGAACGGACCTTTGTGGGTTTGATAAAACAGCTCAGCCGACCTCACCGGCAACGGCTTGCCGAGCAGGATGTCGGACTGGGGAAACGTGACAGCATCGTGATTGAGAAACGGCTGATGAAACGACATGAGTTTTTGCGTCCCGGCCCGCTGTGCGATGTAGCTCAACAACCCCGGTGACGGCAGAGATTTCTCCACCAGACGCAATTGCTTGCCGCCGCGTTTGACCGACTGCATCACCACGTCGATGTTGTGATCGAGGCGATCCAGATCGATCAACAACACCGGGCGCATCGGTCCGTTGTCCTTCAACTCTTTATTCAGCGCGCGGAAATACTCGCTGTACGGGCCGCCCCGATCACTCGGTCGCAGCCAGACGCCCACGCCCACTGACAAAGCGCCGACACCCAGCGTGCCGAGGAGAAAATTGCGTCGATTGATCGCCATCAGCTCACCCCCAATATCGACGACAGATGCGCATTGAGAAACCGCCCGCTGGGATCCAGCGCCTGACGCACCTCGACAAACTCACGCCAGCGCGGGTACAGCGGCTGCAAGGTGCTCGCATTGAGCGTATGCAACTTGCCCCAGTGTGGCCGGCCGTTGTACTTCCAGAAGATCGGCTCGACGGCCGCAAAAAAGTTGTGGTGGTCCATTTGATAGTGCTGATGCACCGAGATCGAACAGCTGTCGCGGCCCTCGAACATGCTCAGCGGGATGTTGTCAGCCTTGACGTAGCGGTACTCGATGGGAAACCAGGTGCGCAGGTCTTTGTCCTGAATCAGCTTGAGGATTTCGCGCAGGCACGCTGGGCCGTGTTCGGCGGGCACCGAGTACTCCATCTCATTGAAACGCACGGTGCGTACGTTGGCGTAGATGTCGAACGAGTCGCCCACCCGCTCATCGAAACTCGCCAGATGCCGCAGGTTGTTGAGCAGCGTGCGGCGCAAATCAGGGAAGTCGCTGCCGTACTTGTCGATCTTCTCGATCAGGGTCACGAACGCGTTGCCGCCCTCCTCTTCAGGGCTGATCGGTGGCGTGGCCGGGTCGTCGGTTTCGTTGAGGGCGATGGACAAGGCGTAATCGGAATGGGTGACGACGAGCATTTCCCAGTGCTGGTTTTCACGGGTGTTCTTGTCCAGATCTTCGAGCAGTTCTTCGGTCCTGGCGATCCATTGGGTTTCGCGCAAACGATAGGCCGGGCGGTTTTGCAAACGGATTCTTGTCGCCACGCCAAGCGCACCGAGGGAGACGCGAGCGGCGTTGAACACTTCGCGATGGCGCTGACTGTCGCAGTCCAGCACCTCGCCGTTGGCCGTGACCAGTTGCAGGCCGCAGACGTGAGCCGAGTAGGACTGAAAGGTTTTGCCGGTGCCGTGAGTCGAGGTGGCAATCGCTCCGGCGAGGGTTTGATAATCGATGTCAGCCATGTTGTGCAGGGCTTGGCCGATCTCTTTCAACGGCACACCCATGCGCGACATCGGAGTGCCCGCGGCGAATTCGGCTTGCAGGGTTTTCGGGTCGTGGTCGAGCAGACCGTTGAAGTAACTCAGCGATATCAGCGTGCCGTCGGTGGGCACCAGAGCACTGAAGGAATGTGCCGAACCGACCGGGCGGATTTTGCCTTGGGCATGACGGATCAACGTCGTCAGTTCATCGAGGTTTTTCGGCGCCAGTCGCGCCGCCGGCAGGCAACTCTGCCCCCCCGACCAGTTGCGCCAGGGAATCAGCCGTGGCGCGCGCATCAACTGGCCCAGGGCCGGGTTGCTCGCCAACGCAGTGAAGGCGCCGAAGATGCCTGCCCGTTGCAACAACTGACGCCGTGTCAAATCCATCGTCATGCCGGGCACCTTATTGAGGGAGGGGCTGGTCGGCCATGAAACCGATCAATTGCAGGAATTGGTCTTCGGTGCACTCGACGCATTGGCCCATCGGCGGCATCGCGTTGTAACCGTTGATGGCGTGGTCCAGGAGCGTGTCGGCACCTTGCTGGATACGCGGTTCCCACGCTTTACGGTCGCCGGTGAGCGGTGCATTGGCCGCGGGATTGGCGTGGCAGAGTTGGCAACTGTTGCTGTAGATCTGCGCCAGCGCCGGATCGGCGGGGGTGGCGCTGCTGGGGGGGGCTGGGGATTTGACCTCATCGCCACAACCGAGCAGTGCCATCGACAGCACCATCAGGAAGGTAAACCGCAATGCCCGCATAACGATCCTCGCGTGGGATACCGCTTATTGTTGTGATCAAACCTTAAGGCAGGCACGTCAGCGGGTTGAGGGCATTGCGGGACAGTGAGGGGGGCTTCGGGGGCCAGCAGCGGATTTTCGACACACCACGGTCCAAAGCCGGGATGAGGTTTCATATGTGCCTTAAAGCTCTGTTCCGCGCCTCTGCGTGACATTCAGGTGACATTTGCAGGTTTAAATTTCGGCGCATTCAGGCGTATAACCTGTACAGACTTTTCCAAATGCACGCGGACATCCAACACGGGGTAGCGACATGACCACAGCAAATATCCTTGGCAACCTGTTCCCTTCTGTCAGCGACATCCCGGAAAAATACCGCCTCGACGGTCAGGTCGAGCAACGCGAATACCTGGTCGACGGCGAACTGCGCCGCTGGGATGGCCCTCTCGCCACCGTGCGCAGCCCGGTGTACTTGAATCACGGCGAGAACGGCGACGAACAAGTGATCCTCGGCAGCACACCGCTGCTCGACGCCGACACCGCCCTCACCGCCCTCGACGCCGCCGTCCGCGCCTACGACCGGGGCCAGGGCTTGTGGCCGACCCTGCGTGTGGCCGAACGTATCCAGCACGTCGAAGCCTTCCTCGGCCGGATGCGTCAGCAGCGTGATGCCGTGGTCAAACTGCTGATGTGGGAGATCGGCAAGAACCTCAAGGACTCGGAAAAAGAGTTCGACCGTACCTGCGACTACATCGTCGACACCATCAATGCCCTGAAAGAACTCGACCGCCGCTCCAGCCGTTTCGAGCTGGAACAGGACACGCTCGGCCAGATCCGCCGCGTGCCGCTCGGCGTGGCCCTGTGCATGGGGCCTTACAACTATCCGCTGAACGAGACCTTCACCACGCTGATCCCGGCGCTGATCATGGGCAACACCGTGGTGTTCAAACCGGCCAAGCTCGGCGTCCTGCTGATTCGTCCCTTGCTCGAAGCGTTTCGCGACAGCTTCCCCACGGGCGTGATCAACGTGATCTACGGCAGCGGCCGCGAAACCGTCAGTGCGCTGATGGCCAGCGGCAAAATCGATATCTTCGCGTTCATCGGCACCAACAAAGCCGCCAGCGACCTGAAAAAACTGCACCCCAAACCTCACCGTTTGCGTGCCGCGTTGGGGCTGGATGCAAAGAACCCCGGCATCGTCCTGCCGGAAGTCGATCTGGACAATGCGGTCAGCGAAGCCGTCACCGGCTCGCTGTCGTTCAACGGCCAACGCTGCACGGCGCTGAAGATCCTGTTTGTCCATGAGGATGTCGTTGATAGCTTCATAGAGAAATTCAACGCCAGACTGGCTACGCTCAAACCCGGCATGCCGTGGGACAGCGGCGTGTCGCTGACGCCACTGCCAGAGTCGGGCAAGGTCGATTATCTGCATGCTCTGGTGGCGGATGCGCGCAGCAAGGGCGCCGAGGTGGTCAACCCCAACGGCGGTGAATCCCGCGAGTCGTTCTTCTACCCGGCGGTGCTGTACCCGGTGAATCCGCAGATGCGCATCTATCAGGAGGAGCAGTTTGGCCCGGTGGTGCCGATCGTGCCGTACCGCCATCTCGATACCGTGATCGATTACGTGCTGGAATCGGACTTCGGTCAGCAACTGAGTATCTTTGGCACCAACCCGGTAGCGGTCGGGCGTCTGGTCGACACCTTCGCCAATCAGGTCGGACGGATTAACCTCAACGCCCAATGCCAGCGCGGCCCGGACACCTATCCGTTCAACGGTCGCAAGAACTCCGCCGAAGGTACGTTGTCGGTACACGATGCACTGCGGGTGTTTTCGATCCGCACACTGGTGGCGACCAAGTACCAGGACAGCAACAAGGATCTGATCAGCGAAATCATTCGAGGACGCGATTCGAGCTTCCTGACCACCGATTACATCTTCTGACGAGGGCCATGCACTGAGTACGTTCAGCAACCACCGACTGCCACCGCTGTTGCGCCGAATCCTGCGTCCGTTATTGGACCCGTATCGGCGCTACCGACACGCCCGACTGATCCACGCGGTGCGGGTGGCATTGGGGTTGTTGGCGACCATCCTGCTGACCACCGGCATCAACCTGCCCCACGGCGAGTGGGCGTCCGTGACCATGCTGGTGGTGATCGGTGGTTTGCAGCACCACGGCAACATCGGCAAGAAAGCCGCCGAACGCGCCACCGGCACCTTGATCGGCGCCGGTGTGGGTTTGCTGCTGGTGGCTCAGCAGGCGTGGCTTGGGATGCCGTGGCTGACGTACTTCGCCATGGCGGTGGTCTGCGGTTTTTTCTCCTATCACGCCATCGGCAAGGGTGGCTACACCGCCCTGCTCTCGGCGATTACCGTTTTCATTGTCGCCGGGCACGGCGACAATCCGATCACTGACGGGTTATGGCGTGGGGTCGATATTCTGATCGGCATTGCGCTGGCCCTGGCGTTCTCCTTCGCCCTGCCGCTGTACGCGGTGTATTCCTGGCGCTACAAACTGGCCGACGCCTTGCGCGACTGCGCCACCGTGTATGGGCGGATCATCAGTGGCCAAGCGGTCAGCGCTGATGAGCATCTGAAACTGATGGGGCGCTTGAGCGGTGTAATGGTGCAACTGCGCTCTCTGATGCCGTCGGTGTCCAAGGAAGTGAAAGTCTCGATGACAGAGCTCGATGCGATTCAGCGCAACCTGCGCATGTGCATCAGCACGCTGGAGATCCTCGGCAACACCCGCCCGGATGCCAACGACCCGCACGCCATGGCGCACCTGCAATCGGCGTTGCAGGCCGAGCACCGACAGATTCGCGTGCAATTGATCGGCATGGCCCGCGCCCTGAAATCCGGCGCAACGCAGCGACTGGATCGCTCGTTGGAGTTGCCGGATGCCAGCCTTGACGCCCCCGTCTACAGCCCGCTGGATGGCTATCGCTTGTTGACCCGGCAACTCGCCGCGAACGTCGCTGAGATGCGCCAGCGCTTGGCGAAAACCGCGCCGCGCTGGAACATCTGAGGGCTACGGCGTTACCAGTCGCCGACTCTTGAACCCCCACCCCCTTTGCATACCGGCGGCCGCCAGCAGGATCGCGGCCACTCCCCCCCACTGGAGCACTTCCAGGCGATGGCCGAAGGCGAACCAGTCGACGAAAATCGCGGCAATCGGGTAGATGAAGGACAGTGCGCCGGTCAGTGCGGTCGGCAACTTCTGAATCGCGCCGTACAACAGCACGTACATAAGGCCGGTGTGGACGATGCCCAGCGCCAGCAGACTGGCCCACGCACCCGGCGCTTGCGGCAACTCGCTGAAATGCGCGAACGGCGCGAGCAGCAGTACCCCGGTGCACACCTGAATCAGTGCGATCAGGTGCGGCGGCGTGCCAGTCAGGCGCTTGATGATCATCGCTGCCATCGCATAGAGAAGCGCCGCGCCTAACGCCAGGGAGACGCCGATCAGATAGTCATCACCGCCCTCGCCTTGCTGGCCGTGGGCACTGACAATCGCCAGCATCCCCATAAATGAAATCCCCAGCCAGAACAGCTTCTGCAAGGTGATTTTCTCGCCGAGAAACAATGCTGCCAATCCGACCAGCATAAACGGCTGCACGTTGTACACCGCCGTGCCGATGGCAATCGAAGCCCGAGAGTACGAGGCGAACAACAATACCCAGTTACCGACAATCGCCGCGCCGCTGAGTACCGCCAGCAAGAACGTGGCGCGGGTCACAATGCCCGGGCGTAGAAGACCGAACGCCGCGCAAATCAACAGCAAGGTGACGGCACCGAACACGCAGCGCCAGAACACCACATCGAGCACCGGCTGCCCGGACATCAGCACGAACCAGCCGATTGTCCCGGATATCAGCATGGCGGCGGTCATCTCGATTGAGCCACGACGAAGTGTGTTGTCCATCATCAAATCTCCTTTACGTTGGAGGAAAGCGTGGCAAAAGTATGCCAAGCAGGCACGCGGCCGCTCCAGCGCAATAAACAGGCTAAACTCGATTTCTGCCTTTCTTATCGCGGGTTATTTACGCAAACAGCCTAATACTGGAGTTGAATTCATGACCGACGATATCGACCGGATACTCATCAGCGCACTGATGGAAGATTCCCGGCGCTCGCTCAAGGCGCTGGCACAGATCAGTGGCCTGTCCTCGCCCAGCGTGGCCGAGCGCTTGCGGCGCCTGGAAGAACGCGGCGTGCTCAAGGGCTTTACCGTGGAGATTGATCCGAAGTGCTTCGGTTATCAATTACAGGCCATCGTCCGCGTCCGTCCGCTGCCGGGGCAGCTTCAAGAGGTTGAGCGGCAGATCATGTCGATTCCAGAATTCACCGAGTGCGACAAGGTGACGGGCGAGGACTGCTTTATCGCCCGACTGCATGTGCGCTCGATGGAGCAACTCGACACCCTGCTCGATCGCCTCAATACCCTGGCCGAAACCAATACGGCAATCGTCAAGAAGACCCCGGTCAAGCGTCGTTTGCCACCGATGGCTTGAGTGCATTGGGCGCAAGATCGGGGTAGATTGAGGTTTTTCCGGCAAGGATTGGCGGTATGAAAATTCAGGCATTGATGCTGGTAGCGATGTTGCTGACCGGGTGCGGCACGGTACAGACCGTTGTTTTGAGCGATAAGAGTGCGACCGAGCAGCTCAAAACCAAGAAAACCTACTGCGGCGCCGTCCCCCGAATCTACAGCGGCGTGACCTACGACTTCTGCATGCTGCACGCAGAAAAGCCGGAAGACGTCGATGCGTTCAGCCACAACAACGCCTCGTTCGGCCTGTTAGTCGATGCGGCCGCCTCGGGCATCCTCGACACTTTGCTGTTGCCCTATACGATTTACAAACAACAGGCCGACGGCAGCATCGTGGTCAACTGATTGAAACCTCCGGACGCCAAGACATCCAGAGGCTACAGCTGTTTATTCGAGCAGTTGTTGCAGGCCTGGGGCGCAATTGCTCGGATCTTTCCAGACCTGCCGATGGTGGAGGCGCCGAGGTCGATGTCGATACCTGATGTGTAGGTCTGGCCGCTAACGGACCGCAATGCTGCCACAGCCTCTAGTACCACTGGCGCAGCTCGTGTTGGTGCTTCAGAAGGCGGGCCTGAGTTTTGGCAGCCGTTCTTGCATGCTCAAGGCTGCAGGTCATTTCAAAAGATGCCAGCCTTTCCCGGCATTTCGAGAGTCAATAGCCACAACCCTTTTTCTCGGGCAACAAAAAACCCGCCGAAGCGGGTTTCTTGTTGAAGCGGGCTGCGATCAGTCGTCGCGGCTCATGATGCCGAAGATCTGCAACAAGCTGATGAACAGGTTGTAGATCGATACATACAGGCTGATGGTCGCCATGATGTAGTTACGCTCGCCGCCGTGGATGATGGCGCTGGTCTGGAACAGGATGCAGACGGACGAAAACAGCACGAAACCTGCGCTGATCGCCAGTTGCAGGCCGCTGATCTGGAAGAAGAAACTGGCCAGCGTTGCGCCCAGCAACACGAAGAACCCAGCGGTGATGAAACCACCGAGGAAGCTCATGTCCTTGCGGGTGATCAGTACGTAAGCCGACAGACCACCGAACACCAGTGCAGTCATCGCGAACGCCGAGCTGACCACTTCAGCGCCGCCCTGCATACCCAAGTAACGGTTGAGGATCGGGCCGAGCAGGAAACCCATGAAACCGGTGAGCGCAAACGCGGACACCAGGCCCCAAGCGGAATCACGGAGTTTGTTGGTGAGGAAGAACAGCCCGTAGAAGCCGATCAGCACCACGAAAATGTTCGGGTAGCCAACGCGCATCTGCTGGGCAACGAAAGCCATCACACCGCTGAATGCGAGGGTGAGAGCCAGTAGGCCATAAGTGTTGCGCAGGACGCGGCTAACCTCTAGCTGCTCAGCCTGCACGCTGTTATTAACTGCGTAATCCTGTTCGCGCATGGCGACACTCCTGTTGGTTTGAAACGTTCAGTCGCAAAGATCATAACAGACGCTCTGTAACAAGCCATGCAGAGAGTTTGACAGTGTGTTTCATTCAGGTATTATGGCGCCCGCAACGCAACGGAGGTGTGGCCGAGTGGTTTAAGGCAACGGTCTTGAAAACCGTCGACTGTAACAGGTCCATGAGTTCGAATCCCATCGCCTCCGCCATCTTATGTACGACAAAGCCCCGATTATTCGGGGCTTTGTCGTTTATGGGGTTTGAGACTTCTGCTTCGACCTACACGGATCGTTTCCGCATCTTTTCTGCCATTTGCGCAACCCTGCCTTTCGGACCCCACTGGCCCAGTCATTCCAACGGGTCGTACCTGAGTAATGTCTTGGGCTCCAGATACGCGCTCATCCCCCACTTGCCCATTTCGCGCCCAAGCCCTGATTGCTTGAATCCACCGAAGGGGGCACGTGGTTCGTGGGCCAAGGTGTTGATGAGCACGCGTCCCGAATCGATCTGACGGGCGACGTTCATACAACGTTCGGAGCTTTTTCCCAGCACCAGGGCGCTCAGCCCATAGTCCGTATCGTTGGCAATGCTGATCGCATCGGCATCATCCTCGTAGGGGATGATCGTCAGCACGGGGCCGAAGATTTCCTCACGCGCGATGCGCATCCGGTTGTTGGCATCAGTGAAGATCGTGGGCTTCACGAACCATCCGGCATGCAAGCCTTCCGGGCGACCTTCGCCACCTGCCAACAACCTCGCGCCTTCTTCGTGGCCAGTGCGGATGTAGCGCTGCACCCGCTCCCATTGTTTCAGGCTCACCATCGGGCCTATGTCGGTGTTGGCGTTTCGCGGATCAGCCGATTGAATCTGTGAGACACCCTCCTTCGCAATCCGCTCGAACTCTGCCAACCGGCTGCGTGGCACGAGGATGCGAGTGCCCGCGATACAAGCCTGGCCGCTGTTGAGAAATCCGGTTTGCAATACTAACGGCATCACTGCGTGGAAATCCGCATCGTCAAGCACCACGGTGGGCGACTTGCCGCCAAGTTCGAGCGTCACACGCTTCATGGTGTCAGCACCGGTTTTTACCAGATGTCGCCCGATAGCGGACGACCCCGTGAACGAGATCTTGGCAACATCGGGATGACGGGCGATTTCCTCACCTACTACATCGCCTCGCCCGTTGACGATATTGAATACACCCGGTGGCAGCCCCGCTTCGTGCAACGCACTGACCACGACCTGCGTCTGTAACGCGCTCATCTCGCTTGGCTTGATGACGGCAGTGCAGCCTGCTGCCAGCGCGGTGGCCAGCTTGTTGCAGATGAAACCCGCATTGCTGTTCCAGGGCGTGATCAGACCGGCAACGCCCACGGGCGTCAGAATGACCCTGGCCATGCCAACCTGCTCCTCAAAATCGAACGCCTCCAGTGCATCGATTGCTTGCGCGATCACATCGGCCGGGTAAGTCGCCATCGAGCGCGCGCGATTCGCAGGTGCGCCGTATTCCACGAGGATGGCTTCCAGCAGTTCTTCCTCTTTTGCCGCCACGGCCTGGTGCATGCGTTGCAATACCGAAATGCGTTCTTCCCGGCTTGTACGAGCCCACGCCGGGAACGCCGCCTTGGCTGCTGCGATGGCACGCTGTGCGTCCAATGCATCGCCCAACCGAACCTGACCAATGACTTCCTCGGTGCTCGGGTTATGAAGGTCGAACCATTCCTGGCCGTGTGGCGTAACGAACTCGCCGTTGATGTAGATGTGTTCAATGCGCTGCATGATGACTCCTCGCTCAAAATGACTCGCCTGAATCGAGCCATTGTGATGAAGTCTATGAAGGGTTCATTAATCCGATAAGCCATCCTTTGGCATATGAACCTTCCTTATATTCAGGACAATCCATGCACAGATCAGGAATGACCGAGCTGGAAGTCGTACTGGCCGTTTCGCGCCGCAGCAGTTTTCGCGGCGCTGCACAGGAATTGGGCATGTCCACTACCGCCGTGAGCAGCGCGGTGGCTGGTCTGGAAGCACGCCTGAAGGTACGTCTGTTCAATCGCTCGACGCGCAGTGTTGCCCTCACGGACATCGGCCAACGCTATGTGGCACGCATCGCACCTGCGTTGGCACAGATCAAGAGTACCGGCGAAGAGGCCAGCGTCGGCCCCGATGAACCCAGCGGCACATTGCGCATCAATGCACCGCATGGCGCGGCCTACTTGTTGCTGGAGCCGTTATTGAAGCAGTACGCGCAGCGCTATCCCGAAGTACGCATCGACATCGTCAGCGAATCAAGCATGGTCGACATCATCGCCGGTGGCTTCGACGCCGGGATTCGCCTGGCAGAGTCTGTGCCGCAAGACATGATTGCCATGGCACTGTCGGGTGACGTCCGGATGCTCGTGGTAGCAACGCCCGAGTACCTCGAACGCCACGGCGTGCCCGAGCATCCGCGAGATCTACTCACCCACCGGAGTATCGGTATGCGCATGACCCATGGTGGCCTATACCAGTGGGAATTGGAGCGCGATGGCCAGAAAGTACAGATGGATCTGCCAGTGTGCTTCGCCTCCAACGAAATGCTGGCAATCAAACAGGCCGTGTTGTTGAGCCTTGGCATTGGTTTCATTTCCGAGTGGTTCATCCAGGAAGAACTGGCAAGCGGCGCCCTGGTGCCGGTATTGATCCCGTGGTGCCCGTCGTTTGGTGGGTTGAGGCTCTACTACTCGGGCCATCGCTTCGTGCCGGCGCGACTGCGCGCGTTAATTGAACTCGCGCAGGAGTTGCGGCCCAATCTGAGTTCGCGAGTATTTTGAGCCGATGACCACAGGTCTAATTGATGCCAACCTTCAGGATGTACTTGTGGTTTTTGAAGAAGTACCCAACGTAGATTTAAGCGTCATGTGTGAACAACTACAGACCGCTAGACGCGAGCTATTGAATCAACTGGCTATCTTCGTGGCTCGACTGTTTGTTGCTGCCAGGTAACCGGCAGGATCTCCAGGAGCCATCAGCTGACTCCTGAGATCACACGCTGCCAAGCAGAAGGGGCCGGCGGTGTCTGCTTTGTCGGCCGCGATCCCTATCGCTCGCGGTCATCCCTTACCTCCCGCAATAGAGGTTATGTCAGCAACGTATCAATTGATTGACATTGGTTACTCAGGCCGCGCTGCTGGGTACATTTGTCCCTCTACCTTCAGGTAAATAGGGGCTCATTTCTTCTATTTCAGCGTGGCTAAGACGAATGCTGGTGGCATCGTTCAATCCATTCATGGACTAGGTCGGGCCGACGTACGCCTACGATACCGCCGGTGACTGCCGGATCACGTAGTACCCAAGCGATGGCTACGGCCGCCGCACTGACCTCATGTCTGGCCCCAATTTTTGCCATGACTTCTACCAAAGCGAGGTTATTGCTGAGGCGAGGTTCCTGGAAGTCGGCGCTACGCGATTTTCGCCAGTCGTCGTCGGACAACTGTGCAATCCGCTCACGGGTCAGGCTTGCGGTCGGTAGGCCAGATTGTAAAGTCGAGTAGGCAATCACTCCAACCTGCGCCGTTGCACAATAAGGCAGGTTTTGATCCTCGATATCGCGCATCAAGGCTGAATACGGCGGTTGAAGGGAGGCAATACCCACGCATCAATGTGGAGCTGGTGACTGACGATGGGTTGAGCGACATCATCGACAAAGGGTTCGATGCAGGCGTGCACTTCGGCGAAATCCTCACTGGTGAACTGGTCGCTGTCCCGGAGGGCTCTCCCCAGGTGATTTGTCACAGTTGCTGCCTCCGGTTATCTCGTGGGGTGCGGGACACCGGAAACGCCACAGAGGCTGCTTGAACACGCTTGCATTGGCAGACGCTTTCCCAGCGGCAAACTGTACAAATGGGAGTGTCTTGCCGAAGGCCTGCCCATGCGCCTGGCCGTGACGCGGCCGTTGATACTGGGAGATGACACCATGATGATCCAGGCCGCGAAGGACGGTACCGGGATCGCGTACGTGTATGAGGAGATGGCAAGGGAGTACATAGCGCAGGGGCAGTTGGTGGAAATTCTTGAAGACTGGAAAGCCCTGCCAAGCAGGTTTTTTATCCATTATTCCAACCGGCATCACGTACCGCCGGCGCTACAGGCGCTCATCGAGTTTGTACGTGAAACGCAGCATCAATGACAAACTGAAGGCGGTACACTTGCTCGCCGTCTAGAAGCGTAGGGTTGTGAAGACGGCGTTCTGATCAAGCGTTATCGACAGGCCGTTTTTGGCCGATTGCTGCCTATCATAAGGCGCAGCAACCGACCCGAAGCAGCCTTGATGTCTGTTTATTGTCGCCATTCGTTATTGGCATTCATGGAGGATTCTGACTGATGGCACGTGTGGGTTTGATACTGACACCCGGTTTTGCGGACTGGGAATATGCTTTCATTGCTGGAACTGCGTCACCGTTTTACGGGATCGACGTCAGGTTTTTCGCTCCTGCTACGGGGCAGTTCTGCTCGCAGGGCGGATTGGCTGTAACGGTTGATAGCAGTTTGCAGCAATGTCTGGACTGGAAACCGGACGTTGTTGTCATCATTGGAGGAACGATCTGGGAGCGTGCAGAAGCACCGGATATTCGAGACTTTCTTCATGCCAGTCGCTCAAGTGGGGCGACAATTGCAGGTATCTGTGGGGGAACGCTGGCACTTGCCAGGGCCGGGCTTCTCGACACGGTTCCTCATACCTCGAACAGCGCTGACTTCTTACAACAGAATGCCGTAGGTTATGAAGGGCGCACGCTTTATCGAAGCAGTCCGGTCGCTGTGGTTGCAGACCGCATCATAACTGCTCCAGGCCCTGCACCCATTAGCTTCACCTGCGCAGTGTTCGAAGGGGCCGGGCTATCTTCAAAGATCATTTCTCAGTTCAGGTTAATGTTGGCAGCGGAACATGCGTGATCGCGTCGCCCCGGCGCTGACTGGACGCCGCTCAAGTTAGCTTCACTAGGCCGACCCGGTCTAATCCTTGTTCCGCCAGACGGGTCACCAATGGGATTACGAGCGATATGAAGGCGATAACTGGAACGTAACCGAGTTGCCATTTATGCGGCAGCAGCTCTTCAATTTCACATGCCCGATGCGTAAGCGTACACCGAAGTCACGATGCATGACTCAGGTCGATATCTGAAAGACGTTCTCACGCGTCTGCCGACGCAGCGGGCGAGTGATATTTCCGACCTGTTGCCGCACAGGTTGATGCCCATCTGGCTGTACAACCTTTGACTGGTCACCGTATCAAGATTCGCCTAGTTACCCAAACTAACGGTATTACTGTTGGCGCGGACATAATAATTATCAAATTCACCGCTTTCGACAAATACGAAACCATGGCGAATATAAAAGCGATTTGAAGCGCTTTCTTTGAGAGCGCCAACCTTAATAGGGCGTCCGATCTCATCCGCCTCTCTGAAAATCTGAGTGAGAACTTCGGTGCCTATCCCTGCTCCTTGGGCGCTAGGTATCACATACAAGTGGTCAAGCAGAAGCTCGCTTTGATGGTCTTTGAGAACAACAAAACCGACCATATCACCTGATACTTCTATGCGGCGCGTGCTGCTAGCGTCGAAACCACTATGAAACCGTTCGCGCGCGCGATCAGGATCAAACCGCCCAAGCCGCTCCAGGCTTTCGCGCATGGCTTCAATCCGAATGGCTACCAGATCTTCTAGATCGCAGTTTGAAGCACGGCGTAAAACGACAGCAAATTCTTGATCAGGGGAAGTTGACACAACAAGCGCTCTAGGCATGGCCGGTGACTCATTATAGAGAGCGTGAGTCGCATAACCGTAAGCGGCCAGCGAACACACCTTCAGAAATCCGGAATTAAGGGCGATGGTGTCCGCCTATTTTTAAGCGGACGCGATCACCCTTATCGCCAGGATTTCCATGCGCCAACGAAGCTCCTATCCC
>NZ_CAXAPL010000047.1:0-45540 GCF_963970845.1 Pseudomonas sp. RA_105y_Pfl2_P56 | reverse complement strand
GCCCGATGCGTCGTCAACCGGAACACTGCTGCTAAGCTTATCCACAATTGCTGTGGCAAAAATCAGCAATCCGTCCTGGGTCATTTTTCAATCGGCAGGGTGGGTCAGTTTTCAATCAGCGCCAACATCACGGGGACATCATCGTCACTCACCTGCATGCAGATGAATTGAGGCGACAATAGAAGGCTCAGAGCTTTTTGCTCCGCAGCTTCGCCAAGCCTTGCTTGATAAAGCCTGCATTTTCTCCAACCGTCCACATGGCTCCGCGAATGTTCTCGCCGACCTCGGTCGCACCTTGCTTTTCAACTTGAAGCGCCAGTTCCATGACTGCTGCTTCTAGCGCCAACTGATTTTTGTACATTCTCTCCAACACGTCGGATATTGAATATTCGTGAGACATGGCGCGACTCCATCCGCAAATACCTAGCATAGCAGCGCCTGAGGCGTGGTTTTATGTCCCAATTAATTTCCAAAATCCACAGAAATCATGCGCCGCTCAGGGTGAGGAACGGAGCGTTCTACAAAATATAGAGCTTGCGCTTCAGTTCTCCAAAACAGCCTCGCAGGCCGCGATCCAAGGTGAAGCTACCTTTTTATCGCGCAGAACATTGAGCCACTGACTTGTAAATGGGCGTCGCAATCGAGAGTCCTATCATTTCAAGGCTCATATTCGGAATGTGATTTGCGCTGGCTAGATAATCTTGCAAATTACTCAGCACCAGCTGTTTTGCCTGCTCCTTTGACACTGCTTGTCGATGAACCAACTCTGCAGATCTTGAAGCCAGAAATAGAACCACCCATTCATGCACGCAGCGAGTAGCAAAATCGAAAGCGCTTTCATCATCCAGTAATACTGACGTTCCGAGCGTGCCCAAGAGCTGCTGAACCAAATCGTTAACTGCCAAAACGAAGCCCTCGAACGACCTTTCCTGAAAGCTCACCTGCTCCCAAAATGCCTACGCTGCTCATGCCTAGTGTCACACAGCTGAAGCACACCAGAGTGGTTAATCAGATCTTGCAAGCATTCGAGCGTCAACGAGCTAAACCAAAAAAAACAGCGAGTGAAAGAGGGGCTTTTGTCTCATTAATTTCGAAAACGTCTCAATAATTTTGAAAGCCTACACATGATGCGCAACATTCTGGAGTACTACTTTAGCTTCGTGCATCAGGCGCCCACGCTGCGCCATGCGTTGATGGAGCTCAGTGAGGACAAGCCGGAGTTCAGAGCGCTTTACCGTTATATCAATCGCGAGTCACACACTGACTCGGTTAATCTCACTGACTTCGGCGAGATTGATCCGGCGACCTTCATCGATCGGTTCAGGGATGTTTTCGTCAAAACGAAATTCGAAGCCCATTTCGACAAGATGATGTCGTAAACAGGAGCAACTCAGGCTGGACGTGCCTTGAGGGATACGGTCAAAGGGGCGTGTTACGGGCTAGCCTTTCCATACTCGGCATCCGCTGATAGCATTGCGCCTGCAGCTACCACCCAAGGACTCTCCTTCCTGCCTGGCACTCAACTGCTCGCTTTGCACGTGGCGTGTAAAGGCTATCAGCGGCCCGCTGAGATCAGTTGGAGACTACGCCATGACCGATCATGGGAAAGTTGTCCTGGTTCGCCAGTACAACCGTTTCCGGTTTGGGCAATGGGAAACCGTGTGCATGCACATGCGCTCCCTTCCGCGCCGGTAATTGAACGTACCTAGGTGGTAGCTGTACTTCTTCAAATTCGCCTCTGCTTCTAGCCCCTCCCAACTGCCTATCCAGCGTTCCTTTCGAGTTGTCTCCAATGTCCTGCAGGCAAGCAAAACACTATAGGCGGCAGTCTCTCCAGAGAGCAACGCTCTCCGTGCGACGTCCCTTTTGATGCCAATCAACGCACCTAAGGATTCGGTGGTGACATCAATGTTAGTGGCGATTCACAGTTTACAATCAGCGCCCACAATGAGGGGGCTCGGAGTATCTTTTGGTGTCCTCAAAGGGTATGCCTCACTCAGTAACGACAACAGATACCCGACGAGCGAGGTCCCTCTGGTGGTAACCATTTACTCTCTAACAACATAGCACATTACAAAAGCTAATTCTGGGTAAGCCAGTCCTCAAACTCAGCCGCCTCCAGCGGAGAGTTTATTGCCTTTATCCAAAAAACTTCTTCTTGAGGAGAGCTATAGTCCGTAGCAGAAAAAACAAAAATTGACTCTTTCAGTTCGCTCTTGCGTAGCTCTTTTAGGGCATTGATACATACATCAAATACATTTTTCCGATGTTTTTTGAGGGCTTCTCCTTCTGGGGTCGATTCACTCAACTGCCTCAAAGCAAAGGAAATCTCAGTGAAAAACTCCTCCCCATAGCTTTCGTGACTCCATTCGTTCGGACTCCACTTAAAATAGACTGCGTCTTCAGGATATTCAGCTTGCAAACTTTCGAGATGATTCTTGCAATTAAACGCTGGTGCTAAAGATGACGCTTCAGAGTCGGAGTACAATGCCAAACCACAAATTTCAGATTGTGGCATCTGCTCTTTAATTTTTTTTATAGCCTTGGAAGTAGCCGTTATGATTTTTATGCGAAGGTCATCAGTATTTAGAGTAGTCATAGTATTAACTTTAAGGTAACAAATTAATTGTTTCATCAGCAAAGTGCTGACCCATTTTTCTCAACGCAGATACTACATCCGAGGTGCTACCAGTCCCCCCCGCATCGGCTTTAGCCAACGCTTCGTAAACTTTTTTAGCGTTGGCAGTACTATGGTTTTTATTGGGAGCCCAAATCAAGTTTTCTTTCCCCTTAAACCAGTCTATATCATGGCGCTCTAGAATTTCCTTGCTTTTTGCAAGGAAACCTTGCATGACTTTTCCTCGCCCTTCTTTGAATACAATATGGTGGGCGTGAGGGTTAACCATTCCAGCTGGTGGTTCTCCACCTCCGATTTTACGAAGATGTTGCCCCCACTTAACGTTATCTCCGCATAACCCCAAAGGGTCTACCCAGATTGTTGGGTTAACCGCATATTGATATAAGTTTTCACCACCATATAATCCAATCGGATCCTGCGTGGTAAACCTCCCCACCGCAGGATCGTAGTACCTGAACGTGTTGTAGTACAGCCCGCTTTCCCGGTCGTGGTACTGCCCTTGAAAGCGCAGGTTCTGTTCAATCAGATTCGGCGACAATGCCTCCAGCCCACCCCATGCCTTGTAATAGGCGCGCCACACCACTTGCCCCTCAGCGTTGGTCATTTCCTGCGGCGTACCGATCTGGTCGGTGTGGAAGTAGTAGTACTTGGCTTCTCGCTCCGGCAGTTCGGGATCGCTGTCGATACGGGCCAGCGGAGCGTAGCTGCCGGGTTCGTAGAGGTACAGGCTATGTAGTTGCGAATGCTTCTCCTGGAGAAGGCGAAAGCCTTGCCAGAGGAACGTTGTTTCTTGAGTCTGGTCGTCTTGCGTGACCTGTTTACCAATACGCCGGCCGAGGGCGTCGTAGTGGTAACGAGCCTCGCTGCTCAAGGTTGTACCCTGCCAGGTTTGCGCGCGGATCAGACGGTTTTCGCTGTCGTAGTGAAAGCGTTGCATGCCTCCGGCCGCACTGCTTTTCTCGCTGAGGTTGCCCCAGGTGTCGTAGCTGAAGCGCAAGTCCTTGAAGGCAACCAAGCGGTTGTCCGGCAGACGTTCAAATTGCCAGCGACCGCTACCACTGAGGTTGCCGGCGGGGTCGAAGGAGAAGTCTTCCGTCTGCAATTGCGGATGATCGGGTTGACGACTGCGCAGTTGGCCACTGGCGTCATACGTGAAGTTAGTCACCCCACGCTGTTTGTCGGTCACGCGCTGTACTTCGCCGCCCGGGCTGTAGTGGTAGCGACGGTGCAGGGATGTGGCCGGATGCTGTGGATGGCCGAGCAAGCTGTCGGTTTTTTCCTGAAGCTGGCTGAGTTGCTCGTGAGGAAGGTGGATTGCCGCCTGCCACAACTTGCGGCCCTTGGTGTCGTAGCCATAGCGACTGGTGAGCGAGCCCTGAGTACGCAGAGTCTCGCGGTGCAAGGCGTCACGCTCGAAATCGCTGATCAGTTGACCGTCGAGGTTGATCTGGTGCAGGTGGCCGCTACCATAGTAAAGGTGATTGACCTTACGCCCGTCAGGTAACGCCAAACAGTTGAGATTACCCAATTCGTCGTAGCTGTAACCGAGGTTGCCGGTGCTGCTGTCTTCACTCAATAGTTGGCCGGCGGCGTCGTAGCTGAATGCCAGATGATCACTACTGATTCCCAGGGCCTTGCCTGCTGCACTGGGCTGACGGTCGACGGCAATCAGGCGATCGACTTCATCGTAGAGGTAGTCCAGACGCGCATCGTCGGTGATGCAACTAACCAAGCGCCCGGCGGCGTCGTGCTCGAAGTATTGCTGGCGCGAAACCTCGCTGAAGCCCTGGCGGGCCAGCTCTTCCAACTGCGTGAGGGTACCGCTGAGGTTATAGCTAAAACGCCGGCGCAGACCATCGACTCGGACTTCTTCTTTCAGACGATCGCTGGCGTCATAGCTGAAGCGATAGGCTACCTTGTTCTCGTTGAGCAAACCGATCAGGCGTTGGCATTGATCGTATTCATAATGAACGTACTGACCGCGCGGGTCTTGGCGTTTGCTGAGCAAGCCACGGGGGGTACGGGTCACGTAGGTGGTGCGATCATCAGCATCCGTGTGGCTGAGCAATTGACCAAGGACGTTGTAGCTATAACTGTCTTGGCTACCATCAGGATGCTCGATGCGAGTCACTTCACCACTGGACTTGCGGGTCAATCGAGTCGTGCGCTCTAGGGCATCCGTAATGCTCGCCAGATGCAGCCTCTCATCGTAGGCATAGTGACTGCGATGACCAGAACAATCCTGATACTGCTCAATTTGGCCTAGCCCGTTCCACCACAGGCGGGTGGTATTCCCCTTTGGGTCGATACAGCTATGGGGCAGGCCATCATTGGTGTTGAAGTACCGGGTGATCTGACCCAGCGGGTCAATACTGTCAAGCAACGTACCGCTGCGGTCGTAGACCCAGCTTTGGCTGCTGCCATCAGGGCGCTGGATACTGGCTATCAGGCTGGTGTTAAGGTGGTAGCTGTAGCAGGTACTGCGACCCAGCGGATCGATCTCCTCGACCAGGCGAGAATAGTCGTCGTAGGCAAATGCCAGTTTGTTGCCATCGGGCAACTCCAGGCCAGTCATATTGCCCGAGGCGTCCAGCTCGAAGCCGTATTGCTCGCCACCGAAATCACGACTGGCAACCACCCGACGGCCTTCGCTGTATTGAATCTGGGCGACTCGGTCGAGTACGTCACGGATTTCAGTTTGCCGCTGGGCAAGGTCGTACTGGAAATGGTAACGCTCGCCGTCGCTGGTCCAGTGCTCGACTACACGAGGCTGATGATCGTCGAAGCGTGTTGACCAACGGTAATTACAAACCAGTCCCAGCGCATTTTCGTGAGCAACCATTAACCCGTGTTCGTAGGCGAAATTACGCACCCGGTCGCCGTTGCGATTGATGACTTTCTGGAGTTGTCCCGCGGCGTCGTAATGGTACTGAACCAGGGTTTCCACTGACCGGTTGTCCACCACCCGTTCAACTCGACTCAGGCGTCGTGCATGGTGGTCGTAACACAAGTGAAGGCGAATGCCGCCGGAAGCACAGACATCGCTCAGACGATCTTGTGTGTCGTAGTGGAACGTGAGGAAGTGACCCAGTGCATTCTCGATGCGGCGCAGCGGCGAGGATTGGCCGCTTTCGGATAACTCACCGAAATAGAAGAAGGTATTGTCGAGCGTCTGAATAAGGTAGTGCCCGCCTTCGGAGCGCACCAGAAACATCTGCTCGCTGGCCAGAAAAAACCGCTCCCCAGGCTCAAGGCCTGGCAGGTTCAGATCTCTCCCCTGGTTGTCGCGCAGGTAAAGCTGGTCATCTTCCAGGCGCAGGCTTTGCTCCCACGGCAGGGTCCAGCCACGCCCTAGCAGGCCTTCGTGACTGATGTCGCTCGCATAGAAACGCGACCAGACAATAGGCATGAGGCCCGGAAGAGCAAAGTCTGTTTCGCTCTCTTCCAGGAGCAATTTGCGCCCGCTGATTGCATCCACCGGGTTACCAAACAAGCCGCCGGCCACTCGGCTAATAGCCGGGCCGATGACAAACCGAGAAGCCAATTCACCCGCCACAAAACCAGCGGCGAATTGCAGTGCGCAGGGGGCCGCTTTTTTAAGACCCACCTGGCCAGCTTTGAGCGCTAACTGCCCAAGGCTGCCGGCAAGGCCAGCTACGATCATGAGGATATCAACCGTATTGCGCAGCCATTCGGGTACCTCATCGTCGATCGGTAGGTACTGTTCCTTTTCAGCACCGATAAAGACGTTCTCTGAACCGCTGTCGATCACACTGCCACAGGTCAGCTTGTCGCCCTTACGGGCAGCTGGCAGACCGTTGATAAATACCTTGCCAGAACCCTCCGCCACCATCGGTGGCGCCGGGTGTTTTTTGCAGATACCGAAACTGCCTTGCACGTAGGCAGCCTTGAGGCCATTGATACGGACGTTACTGGAACCACTCGTGATCCCTCCGGCGGGCGCCTTGCACATTCGCCCTATGGCTTCACCCGCCATCACCAGCCCGGAACCTCCCAGGCCCGCCAAAATCCCGACCAATAACCCGGCACCGAATCCACAGGTTGCAACAACAAAGATCGATGCAACCGCGACAAGTGCCAAGCCCAAGGCGGCGCCTACCAAAAAACCCAAGAGAGCGTTGGTATGAGCAACCTCATCATCAAACCGTGCTGCTTCAAACATCGGAAACTTCCATGTCTTGCCGACCTTTTATGTCGGGAGTCCTTAGGGTGTTGCGGTGACAGGAGAGTGCTGCTCAAAGCTTGCCAGAACGTTCACCCATAGCTGATTCAACTGATCGTCGAATGGCACCTGACTGGTGGCGGTAAAAATCAGCGCCCGGTCAGGTCCGACAAAGAAAGCGGCCTGGCGCTGGTAAACCGGGCGACCATCGCTTTGGTAGTGCGCATCGACTTGCAGGCCGGGTATCGGCGATTGCGCAGAAAGTTCGACATGGACGGTGCTCTGGCGTTGGTATTTGCGCAGCTTCGCCGCAATCAAACTGACCTGACGTTCGACGTAGTCGGGCAAGGCTTCGCTCGGAAGTGTGTTATCACGTGAGACGGTCAGGCTAAATGGCGCCGGCAGGGTGACACCCGGCACAAACATATTGACGCTGCGGTCCTGAAAGCCTGTTGGCAAAGTGAGTTTGCCTTCCTGAATAAAATAATCCATTTACTCGACTCTATTTTGTTGGGTTGCGGGATCAAGAGGCTGGTTGTGGCGGATTGGAGAAAACACTTTCGACCCTGCCATCGATGGTGCCTTTTGCGCCATCAGCACCAGGGTCCGTAGCGGCAGCCCCGCCAGGCATGTTGATATCGAGATTGCCCCCGGTATTGATCTGTGCATCGCCTGTTACGGAGAAGTTGAACTTCGTGCCATACAGATTGATCTCTCCACTGGCATTCATCTCGAAAACACTCTGGCCGCAGACCAGACGCAGTTGCATCCCAGCCTCCATCAGGTATTGAGTTCCGGCGCTGTCCTGTTTGGCGCCGCCAACTTGTAGCGTGTCATTGACCTTGACGAATCTGACGCGGTTTTGGCCTATGGTGATGGTTTCGTCCTGACCAACCGAATGAACCCGATTGACTCCGACCCAATGGCTTTCATTGTTTTCGACGGTGCAGTCCTGATCGCGCTGGGCATGGATGTAGATCTGTTCCTGTCCCTTGCGGTCCTCTACCCGAACCTCGTTGGAGCCGCCGCCCCCAAGACTGCTGTTGGTTTTGAAAACGCTCCGGGTTTTGTTTGCCGGTAGCGGATATGGCACAGGTGTGATTTTGTTCGGGACACAACCAGTAATTAACGGCTTGTCAGGATCGCCTTCCACGAAGGTGATGAATACCTCCATGCCGATGCGCGGAATCACCACTTGGCCAAAGCCCGGGCCCGCCCAACTGGATGCCACACGCACCCAGCAACTGCTGTTTTCATCGAAACGTCCCTCGCGGTCCCAATGGAACTGAACCTTGACTCTGCCGTACTGATCGCAATGTATTTCCTCACCCTCAGGTCCAGTTACTTTCGCCGTTTGGCTGGCCAGAACCGGTTTTCTGAGCGTCATGGAGGGGCGGAACAACGTGTCCCAGGGAGTGGCGGAGAAAGTGTTGCGATAGCCCTGCACAAAACCATCCGCAGGCTGCGCATTACTGGTGATCGACTCCTCGAGCACTTGTGGTTGCAGACCTTCGTGGCAGACCTCGGTCAGCAGCCAGAGATCGTTCCACGCGGTACGTGGATGGTTAGCCAGTGTCAGGAAGTGACCGCTGACCAGAGCCGGCTCGTCGCTGTTACCTCTCACCAGACGGTAATCCGTGCGATGACGCTCCAGTGCACGCTGACTCAGTAACTTGCCACGTTCACGACTGATGAATTGACCTGGGTAGTCATAGTCTTCAAGGTCTGGCTGCTGCGCCTGACCTTCAGTCTGGTGCTTTGCCTCCAGCAGCATGCTCGGTTTTTCAAAGTCATAGTCACGCCGCGTAGTACGGCTGGTACGAGCCTCCACCCGCAAATCAAACCCCTTGACCACTGGCTTGTCCGCGACCATACCGGTGCCGGCCTGATACTCGGTTGGCTGACTTAACTTGGGAAACACAGTCTGATCATCACCAAACACCAACAGGTGGCCCGTTTGATTGTGCTGATGGTGATAGTGAATACCTTCCTCACTGCACAGGCGCTGGACAAACTGCAGGTCTGACTCGTCGTACTGCACGCAGTAGTCGCGTTCGGGGTAAACCGTACTTAATTGGAGCTGATAGGCATTGCTCAAAATGCCGTGCTCTTCCAGTACCTGCGCGATGATCTTGTTGACCGGCAGGTGTTGAAAAATGCGCTGGTTGATTCGGTGACTCAAATAAGCAAGTTGCGGAACCAACGTCAGGCTGTAGCGGGCCAGACGTTTGCCGCTGGCGCCTTGTTCCACTCGATGGATGATCCCGTGAATTCCGTCCCCTCTATCACTGAAAGCGAGAAAAGCGGGCTTGTGGAGCAAGCTTTCAAGGTCCAGTTCGTGTCGCTCGCTGACCAGCTCCACATCGAAGGTATAGGGTGCGCTGATAGCCTCCTTGCCGGAAAAGGAGAGCACCTGGAGATCACTCTGAACCCCTTCGATAGTCAGGCTGAAGTGAGTCTGATTGGCTGAACTGAACATCCGTTGTTCCTCGTGCAGTGCTGCGGCGCGAGCCTCATCAGCAGATCAAAGATTCTTGAAGGGCAAAGCAACATCGACCAGCAGAGCTGGCCGATGTGTGAAGCGGCCAGCCGTAATTAAACGACTGGAGCACGCCAGTCATCGGAACCCGAAGTACCGGATACTTCGTGGGTCCAGGTGATTTTGCGGTAGGTGAACTGCACTTCTTCCAGGTGGGTGAAGTGCGAGTTGCCTGGATCCTGACAGTTGTGCATTTTGTTGTTGATGGCGACGATGATCGCGTCTTCCAGTTTGGTGGTGTAGTAGTGCTCTTGGGTGCCTTGAGCCGAAGTGCGGTACCACTGGATAACGATTTCGCTCATGCGCTCGCCGGAGGTCAGGGCAGCTTGCAGCAGAGGCGAAGCCTTGTCGTAGACCTTGGTGATCACAACAGGCTTGTGCACGCGCTGACCGGTTGGCTGACCGGATTGTGGGTCACGCGGGATGATCACGTCGTGGGTGAAAGCCTGAACCATGACCTGGTCTTCGTGGCCTTCCTGGTAGGTGTTGCCAACGGAGTCGGCTGTGAAGGCGCCGGCAGTGATCAGGCCTTGTTTTTCGCCGGTAACCGACATGTACGCTGGTGTTGCCATGGGGTGCTCTCCTTGCGGATAAATTTAAGGTGCCCGGGAGGCGAAATCGCCCGGTGGGTGCCGAAGACATATCAAGTAGCGTGCCAGGTTTTGCGAAGTGCCCGGGAGCCGGGAGTTAAGCTGCACCTGATCGGGTTTTTGACTGTTTTTCGTGCGGATTTGAGGTCTCAAGTGCGCAACTTCTTGCGCAGTAGTGCGCAAGAAGTTGCGCACTCGTCTGTACAGAAGGGATTACGTGGGCTGTAGGGATGTGTCCACACGGTTATCCACATTTGAGTGCGCAAGAAGTTGCGCATAAAGGCAAAAGGCCATTATCCGATTGAATCTCAAATCTGTGGCGTGTAATGGGGAAGCCTGCAGAATTCGGAAAAACTTACACTAATACTTTGGGCCGCTAGCGGCGGGCGATATTCAAGGCTGTCATGACCGTGTCGATAGGGGCTCCAGAATTGCTTTCCTATCTTCGAAACGACCGCCGGTATAGTCAAGCCGCCCTGATGGGTGCGCTGCAACATAGTGCTTCCCGGTTCTCCACCTCGACATGGTGCAGGTGTTAAGCGACGGAGCCGTCTCTAGCTCAGCCTCAACTGCGGCGTTTTAAGCTGCCCGACGCGCGACGACAAAAGCTTTGAAATCAGGTAGTGACTCCTCTATCCTCACATCACACTCATGACTGGACGGCACATCACGCACGTCTATCAACTTCAGGTTGACCACTACAAGGCAAGCCGCCCAATCTCCGGGTGAAGAAGATTTTTAGACAAATGCGGAGCTCGGGCAGCCTAGTAACCCGATCACTGGTCAAGTCGAATGCAACTGGGTGGTCAAGTCCATGCAATTACGCAGCTGATAGCAACCGCAGACTGTACAGGCAGGCATCTTGTACACGTTCTAGTAGCGAATAGAGGGCATGAGTCCCGTCTAATTCCAATCACGCATTAAGCATTTCAATCAGACCAAGAGATCATCGTGCTTAACTGCCAAACGCCTGGAGCTAGAGGACACGTCTGTGGTTGTCCTTCCAGAGTCCAACCGCCCTACGAGCAACATCCCTTTTGATGCCCATCAATGTACCTAAGGAGTCAGTGGTGACATCAATGTTGGTGATGAGTAGGTGATTAGCAGCCGCCTCCACCTCCTCGTACGACGGAAGGTATGGCCTGGTATCCAGATGAAGTGCAACTTGACGTTGCAGCCAATACGGATACATCCGAAGGCTGTCGTCAAAGCGTGACCGAGTGAAATGCGCCTCCTTGAAAACCTCTAGAAAACGCAATGGCCAGTCCCAAATCAGCCACAAACCAGCTGCCAGCAGGTTAAAGCGTCTAATCGTGGTCTGGTACTCAAAGTCTCGATTCGACTCGATGTCGAAGCTCACGTCCAGGCGCTCACTAAGAGCCGCCCGGACCCTTTCGCCATGACGCCCTCCAATGACGCCGAGCAAAATTCGCAGTCCGTTGAAGAAAGAGAGGCTGGAGCAAATAGAAAGCGGCCACCCGCTCCACTCGTTTGCTTCGAGCATATTCAGCATGCCGCACATGAGTTCGCGGGACTGAGCATAGGGCCATTTAACTTTTGTAGGCTCGGCCGTCCCCAGATCAAAACCACAGTGGTGGCACAAACGAAGTGAAAACGGCGCAGGGGATTTGAGCCATCCCATTCCATGGCGGTGAAATGCCACTGGAGACTCACAGTAAGGGCAGTGCCGCAACATCAGACAATGATGCTCTCGGCAGATAGTGCAAAACGCGAGGCGCCAAGCACGCCGATAGTAGGGCTCCGTATCACCTAAAAGACACAAAGGACAGAATTGCATACCCTCCCGGCGTCGAGTCCGATGATAGATGCCCGCCGGCAACAACCAGATTGCATCGCCAAAGACCGGTAGCGTCTCAAACAGCATTCCCTCGTAGTAGCTAAGGGTCAGGGATTGAATAGCAAGCTCCGACTGGTGGGTGTGACTCTTCAAAACTTCCAGTAGCGCTAACGGAGGGTGCCGGTCGATATCCCGACTCCAAATCGGCGCCTTGTACTCCAGCAGACTGAAATAGAAGGTGTGTAGCGCAAATACGTTTGAAAACGCCAACCTCACCATCCAGGACGAGAGCAGTTCGCCCTGACGTGGCTGAGGATGAACAGGGAGTATCATCAGACCCTCGAAGCTAATCGGGTTCGCTCATCCGGCGGGATGTAGCGACACTCGTTCATGACCTCCATCGTAATCTGCTCGGTGCCTGTCACGATGGCATACTCAGTGGCAGCGTTAAGCAGTAATGAGAGTTCACCAATGGTGCCGCCACTCATTGCCAGCGCCTTAGCCGCTAGACGACTCTCATGCAAACCAGAAGGTTTACGCAAGGGAAGCAACCGCTCGAACGATGCCAGCAATTGCCTGAACTCTTTGTTCATTTCCCACTTTGGCAAAAATTCTGGATGAAAGCGGTTCTGGATCTGAGGATCGATACTCACAGCTCGCAGAAGATCACCCGTCCCACAACCAACAATTGAGATTTGCAGCTCATTGCTCAAATATTTAAGCATGTTGAGATATTGCTGCTGCTTTACGGACGAACCCGCTAACATATTGTGCAAGTCATCAATAATCAAAATCTTGAGCTGTACTCTTCTCATTATCCTAATTGCGCGCAGGCGTTTAACATCTAGTGATGAGCGCGGCACACTCTCAAACAAGTGAACAAGTATTTCAGAGTACACGCTTGCTTCCGACGGAGTCGACGGCGACTCAATTCTCAAAACCGGACAAATAATGTTTTCACCACCCGGGTTCTCTTGAGGGCGGTTCTGGCCATAAAAATAGTTAATTAAATTTGATTTTCCATTATTACTACCCCCAATCAAAAGCATGTTCGGCATTCGTGTTTGCCGAGGAAAGTTCAACAAGCGCTCCAACTTATTCAACGTTTCTAGCGCACGGGGATAACCAATCCAGCGAGGCTGATCAAGCCAACGAAGGCGAGACGGCGCGTCAAGCTCGATACACCCCAGAGTGTTAGGGTGTAGGTGGGAGTAAGTAGTCATCCTGAAAACTTCTCAACTTCAATATTTTCGAATGGTTTTATATTTTCTTCAGAATAATCTGATTCGATAACTTCGTCAGCTACTAAATTCACCGGTGCTCGGCCTTGCTGGACAACAGTCCAACTTTTCATCCTTTCTTTACGCCTTAAGCTTCTTTTTTCGGACGTGCGCCTCTGTTTGGCCAAACGGGTTCTTTCGATAGCCTCATCAATCATATCTCGCATGATTTTGACGCCTTTGAATATCATGTCTTCATTGATATGTGCATGCGGATTTTCCTTTTCCTTTTTTACAACCGCCTTCAACTCCCAAAGACTTATAGCCGCGTGTGCGCTATTAAGATACGGAATCTGCACATATGCATGCGTATCAGGATCAAGAAAATAAACTGAGCTAATATCCCTAGGATCGTAAGCAAATATGAATTTACGGGATCTCTTTGTAACCGGATCTATAATACCAATCCATTTGCGCAAAACAGGAGAGTAGTAATTTATATAATTGATCAAAACCCCGTTTTGCTGAACCGTCCTCTCTAAGTAAGGAGTGAAATCGAGTCGGAATTTCTCCTCATCCTGCACAGGAGCTGGCAAGCCCACTCCAAGCTGAGTATCCGTACCGTGGACAAATTGGTTATAAAGATTTATCGGAGGGATATCATTTATACCGGCGTGAGTCTTATGATGATATCGATATACGACAAATACGGCAAACCACAGCTCGAGCTCCTCTAACGTCATACAAGCGCGGCCTTCAGAATCGTACTTCAATTTCGACTGGACATTAGAGAAAGTCGTGCCCGGTATAGTATGGGCCTCTTGCATAAACGTTCTGAATGCACGCTCCACATGCGGGCCATAGTTTGGCTGTTTTTTAGGCCTAAACTCAAGGATGATATTATGTTGATCACAAGCTCGCTTGAGCATGTTACCTTGAAATTCCTTAGCATTATCTACGTGAATTTTAGTCATTTTCCCGTAAATAGGCCAATCAGCAAAGATATCTCTTTTGGCTAGCCAGTGTTCCTTTCTCAAAACAGCATGAGCAATACACAAACCAGCGGACATAGCACTTGGGCTTTCGAGGGTTAAATAAAATCCTGTAAGCATTTTAGTCGCCACATCGATCGCAATTGTTAAATACGGACGACCGATCGGCAATCGATGTTCTTCATCAACAACAATGACATCCATTGGTGAATGGTCGATTTGAACAACTGCGTTGGGATAATCCCCGCCAGGAAAACCACCGCGATGTGGTATAAGATCATCCCTAACTTTTTCGTAGCCAAAACGCTCTCGGGTCAGCGTTTCCTTGTCGATATTTTTGACTCTAAAATATATAGTATTCAAATGTGGAGACGGCAACCCAGCTGCACGACAAGCTACACCTATCTCATTACACAGATCTGGTACTCTCGGTCTTTCTTTCGTAAGGTAAAAATTCTGAATTTTATCTTGTATAACAGCTTCGACTTTTTCACCCAAACGCTGCCCGCCTTTATCCGTGCGTTCCGCACGAGCTAAGGAAGACACCAATTCTTGATCGTTATATTTTTTTAACCATCGATAAATCGTGGGAACACTGACACCGGAGGCGTCTGCAACTTTTTTAACATCCGCAGCTACTCGCCCATTACTATTCAAAAGAGGGCGTATTATCTCAAATCGTCGAACAATTCTATTCCATTCTTCATTTTTATTCAGCAACAGGGGCGACTTTACTGATCTTGCGCTTGGCAGGCTAAGTGATAAATCACTCACTCGAACTAGCTCAGTTGCTCCAGATTCTATAATGCGGACAACTGCCTCGGTGAGCCCCTTGATCTCTACCAGCACCGCTGCATCTGTAAGCCGGTACACCAGTTGCCCAGGGACGAGAGTCTTCATATCAATCCTCCAGCTTCCAAATTCTGGAAGCCATGCATAACGGCGTTTCCAGATCGCACCCTATTTTGTTTACGGAAATCAGATGCCATAGAACCGGTATTAGCTCAACTCTACGAGCTACGCTTTCTGCAAGATGGGTCAATATAGATTCAGGGGTGGCCTCTCCCAGCTTTTCTAGAGCGGAGATCAATCGGTCCGACGCGCTCGCAGAAGGAATCCGATCCAAAAATGGCCAGAGAAATTTTATGTTCGTGAGGTAGGGGGTTCTGATTTCACGTTCGGTGAAGACCTGAAAACGCCACCCTCGCAGATCACAATAAGCTTTGGCTGCGCGAAATTTGGGCATCAGGATTTTCCATTGCTTACGAAAATCACTTCTGAACTTAACTTCGTAAAGCACGGATGGCTCTAGTGATTTACCCTCTTTGAAATGGATGAGCCCATCTGGCGTAAATTTGCGTTTCTCGCCCTCAGCAGTTCTATATTCGATGGTTAGAGGCTGGGCAAGGAAGCTGTGAACGCTCGGATTAAATCGAATGAGCTCCATCAAATCGCGTTCCAACGTGGACTCATACTGTCCCATTTTAGGAACAGTACCCCTAACGCTCCGCTGCCTCACCCCGATGTCCCGTACAGGCTGATTGTTGACTTCGCGCTTCATTCGCAGATATCTCTAGAATTTCCTACATATTCTCATTTATTTATGGGTTTTACAGTGGCAGCTCCAAACCGCAGCCCGGCGAAATCACCCTCGCCCACCATGGCGTGCTGTTCCTCGATGAGTTGCCCGAGTTCGACCGAAAGGTACTGGAGGTACTGCGCGAGCCATTGGAGTCCGGGCATATCGTGATTGCGCGGGCCAAGGATCGCGTGCGTTTCCCGGCGCGGTTTCAGTTGGTGGCGGCGATGAATCCGTGCCCCTGTGGATATCTTGGCGAGCCGAGCGGCAAGTGTTCGTGCACACCGGACATGGTGCAGCGTTATCGCAATAAACTGTCGGGGCCGTTGCTGGATCGGATCGATTTGCACCTGACGGTGGCGCGGGAAGCAACGGCGCTGAACCCACAGGTGAAGCCGGGAGAGGACAGTGCCAGCGCAGCGGCGTTGGTGGCCGAGGCGCGTGAACGACAGCAAAAGCGTCAAGGCTGCGCCAATGCATTTCTTGATCTTCCGGGCCTGAAGAGGCACTGCACGTTATCCACAGCCGACGAATCCTGGCTGGAATCAGCTTGTGAACGGCTGACGCTATCGCTGCGCTCGGCCCATCGGTTACTCAAGGTCGCCAGAACCCTGGCTGACCTTGAGCAAGTCGATGCAATCAGGCGTGAACACCTCGCCGAAGCGCTGCAATACCGGCCGGCGACGCCTTAATGCTCGGTCAGATCAACCAGCGGTGTCTGCCGTACTTCGGTTGCACGCCCGGCCTGAATCTCGGTCACGCGTTTCAAGGCGTTATCCACAGCCCCTTTGTCCGCCAGCAGGCTGTAGCTGATCTGGAACTGTTTGTGTTCCTTCGGCGCAATGGTCGGCACCAGACTCAGCGGGCGCTGATAGCGGCGGTTGTAGGAGAAACTGGTGCCTGGCTCCAGCCCCGTGACATAGCCCTGCCCTTGGGTGTCAGTGTTTTTCCACAGGGAAAACACCGGCAATTGCTGGGTATTGAAGCCGACGGAGACACCAAGGCTGCCGGCCTTGTTGTGCAAAACGGCCAGGGTCTCGCCTTTGGCGTCGGCATAGGGCACGACATTGTAGACGGTTTCGTCGTAGTCCTTGGTTGGTGCGCGATACGTCTGCCAACTCGCCAATTCATCCTTGGCCTTGTCGTTGAACGGCGACACCTGTTTTACCGGCGCAGCAAAACGTGCGCCCTGTTCGAGGAACGGCGTGCTGAAGTTGCTGTGATACAGCGCCTGGTATTCCTTCGGATAATCGCCGTTGTTGGTCAGCGTATCGTTGAGTGCGAAACGCACGCTGCCGGGCTCGGTGACCAGTTCGGTGGCTACAGAGAAATCGACTTTCTTGAACGCCTGCTCTTTCAACTCGCCACGCAGGCTGATGGCGTAAGGCGGTTTTTCGTCGATGTGCAGCGTAACGGTACTGGCCGGAATGTTGGCAGCGCGTCCGTGCAGGGTCAGCAACTCACCCTTGTCCATGCCGGGATGGCCGACCCATTCGTAGCCGCAGCGGGTCACCAGTTCATTGAAACCTTCCAGCCAGCCCAATCCGCCGCGGCCATTGAGTTCGATGAATGCCGGGTTGACCACCTCCTTGACCGGCGAGTCCCACCCCATGCGCACGTTGCCAACGGAGGCGTGCAGGACATTCATGCCACGGGTCGGCACCACCGAGAGTTTCATCGTGCCATTGTCGATATCAACGATGCTGACACCTTCCTGCCGCCCGCCATGGAGGGTACGCAAGCTGACGGAGAAGGGTTTGTCGGTTTTCACACCGAGCTGTTCACTGGTGATGCTCCAGTTTTGCGCGGGCTTATTGGTATCGAGGAGCACGTAATCCCAAGCCATGGCGTGGGAAGCAGCGGACAGCGCGCCGAGTGCGGCAACGAGTTTGAGCAGGGTCATGGCAGCAGCCTTTATTGGAGTTGTGCCATTTTTATAGCGCTGCGGAAACGATTCAGCAAGTGTAATGACGGAAGTAGAGCTGCGATTGATCCGCGCAAGCAATTGCGGGCAAGTCCGCTCCCGCACGGTTCAACGGCGAGCACAATTTTTGCGCACAACCGATATACCTGTGGGAGCGGGCTTGCCCGCGATGGCTGTTTCAGAGGCGCATCAACGAAAACGATCAACCTCGGAACGCAAGTCCGCCGCCAATTTCTCAAGCTCTTTAGCCGTCACCGCAAGGTTGGAAACAACCTCACGCTGTTCACTGTTGGCCAACGCGATGCTCTGCAAGTTGCTGCTCAGCAAGGTCGCCGTGCTGCTCTGCTCCTGGGTTGCGGTGGTAATCGCGGCAAACTGTTGCCCGGCCGAGCGACTCTGCTCATCGATCCGCGCCAGTGCCGAAGCGACATTGGCGTTGCGCGACAAACCTTCCTGCATCAGCACATTGCCTTGTTCCATCGTGCTGATCGCATTACCGGTTTCCTGCTGAATGCTGTGGATCATGCTGGAAATTTCATCGGTGGCCTGACGCGTGCGCGAGGCCAGGCTACGCACTTCATCAGCCACCACGGCAAAGCCGCGACCTTGTTCACCGGCGCGGGCAGCTTCAATCGCCGCGTTGAGCGCCAGCAGGTTGGTCTGTTCGGCAATCGAGGTAATCACGCCGACAATGCCACCGATTTCCTGGGAGCGCTGGCCGAGGGTGTTGATCACCGTGGCGGTGCTGTTCAGGGCGCCCGCGATTTGCTCAAGCGACGACGAAGCCTCTTCCATCGAGCTGCGACCAATCTGCGTTTGCTGGGCATTTTCCTGAGCCAGACGCTGAGTGGCACCCATGTTGTCGGCGATGTCCAGCGAGGTTGCGCTGAACTCTTCAACCGCGCCGGCCATGCTGGTGATTTCGCCGGACTGCTGTTCCATGCCGTCGTATGCGCCACCGGACAGGCCGGAAAGTGCCTGCGCACGGCTGTTGACCTCTTCCGAGGCACGGCGGATGTGCTCGACCATGGTCGACAGCGCCTGGCTCATCTGGTTGAACGCGCGAGACAGCTGACCGATTTCATCATTGCTGGACACATTCAAACGCACGCTCAGATCACCGGCGCCCAGGGCTTCAGCCTGACGTACCAGGTCGCTCAATGGCGCGAGTTTGCTGCGCAGCAACCAGACCACGGAACCGACCGCCAACAACATCGCCAGCAGGCTGCCGATTGCCAGTTGGGTGCCGACGCTCCAGGACACCGCGCGAATCTCGGCTTTCGGCATGCTTGCCACCACCGACCACGGCCCGCCGTCGAACGGCACCGATACGCTGTAGAAGTCTTCAGCCTTGTCGCTCCAGAACTGGCCCTTGCCCGGCGTCTTGGCCAAACCGCTGATCACTGCAATCGCTTGATCCTGCGCCTGCACGCCGGCTGGCGGAACCAGCCATTTGTTATGCTCATCCAGCAATGCCAGCGAGCCCGTCTGGCCGATGCGGAAGCGCTTGAGGTTTTCAAATTGGGCGTTTTGCGCGTCGGTGTAGTCGAAACCGACGAACAGCACCGCAATCACCTTGCCGCTGCCGTCGCGCACCGGGGTGTATTGGGTCATATAGGAGCGATCGAACAGCACGGCACGACCCACGTAGCCCTGCCCTGCCATCAACTTCGCATAGGCCGGGTGAGTGTGATCAAGCAAAGTACCGATGGCGCGCGTGCCGTCCTGTTTGGTCAACGAGGTGCTGACCCGCACGAAATCTTCGCCGCTGCGCACAAACAGCGTGGCGACGCCGGCGGTCATCTGCTGGAACTCGTCAACTTCCTTGAAGTTGTTGTTCATCACTTCGCCGCCCAGGTGCAGGCCCGGCGTCTGGGTGCCGGCAACGGTCACCGGCTCACTCGGGTGAATGCTCAAACCTGTGCTGAATCGCTTTTCGAACAACCCGCTCAGGCGCTGCGTGCTTTCACGCAAGGTGCCGTGGAAAGTGCTCAGTTGGTCAGCCAGCAGGCGGGCCTCACTGGCCAGATGCTCTTCACGAGTGGCGAGGTTGGCGGTATCCAGCGAACGCAGGGCGAAAACCGTACTGCCGCTGATGACAATCGCCAATATCACAGCGAGCGCGAGGCCCAGTTGTGAGGCGATCCGGGCGCGAGGTTGAGACATGGATAGCTCCTGGCCGAGCCACCGGATCCTCCTTGATCGCAGCACTTGCTCGGAAAATTCTAAGAATGGGGTGAATCGCGGACACCGGCACGACGGTTCCACAAGCACGTATTCGGCGGAAAAACCCAATACTTGAGCAATTAGCAAGGTTATGGCACAAGGCCGGCATTGTGAGGGCTCGAACGTTTCAGCTCAAGCGAACGACGGTCGGCAATTCCATGGCGCGGACTTCACCTTGCAGAAAATCACTCAGACGGCGCAAACGTTCACCTCCCGGACGGGTTTTGGGCCAGACCAGGTAATAGTTGAGTCCACTGGCAACCGCGGTCGGCCACGGCAAACTCAAGCGACCTTGCGCGACATCTTCGGCGACCATCAGCAGATCCCCCATCGACACGCCATAACCCCGAGCCGCCGCGATCATGCCAAGCTCCAGCGTATCGAACACCTGCCCGCCCTTGAGCGACACCTGATCGGACAGCCCCATGCACTCCAGCCAACTGCGCCAATCGCGTCGATCCGGGGTCGGGTGCAATAACTCGGTGGACGCCAGTCGCGCGACGTCCCACGGCTGGTCGTTGAGAAGATTGGGGGCGCCCACCGGGATCAGCTCTTCGGGAAACAGCAGACTGGCTTCCCAGTCCGGCGGGAAATGGCCGTCGCTCAGCAGCACGGCACAGTCAAAGGGCTCATCGTTGAAATCCACCGAATCCACATCCATCCAGGCACTGGTCAGTTGCACCTCGTTGCCCGGTTGCAAATGGCGGAAGCGACTGAGCCGTGCCAGCAGCCAGCGCATGGTCAGTGTTGACGGGGCTTTCATGCGCAGGATGTCGTCCTCGGCGCGCAAGGTGTTGCAGGCCCGCTCAAGGGCGGTAAAACCTTCACGGATGCCCGGCAACAACATGCGCGCCGACTCGGTGAGTTGCAGGTGGCGCCCGCTGCGGTGAAACAAGCGGCAGGCAAAATGATCCTCAAGCGTGCGAATGTGCCGACTCACTGCACTTTGGGTGATCGACAGCTCTTCAGCGGCGCGCGTAAACGAGCTATGCCGCGCCGCCGCTTCAAATGCGCGCAGGGCATACAAAGGAGGAAGACGACGAGACATTCATAAAGCTCCTATAGCGGGACGAGAGCAACTTAGCAGAATCCGCTCAGGATGAGTTTTAATCATGCCACCCATCCTTTTTATCCCTTTGTGCAATCGCGTGCATGCGCCGAGAATCGACGGTCTCCAGTTCCCTCTGTCAATCGAGTGGTGATGACCATGCAGCATCCTGTGCGTACCGAACTCTGGGCCATCCTGCGGCTGGCAGGGCCGCTGATTGCTTCACAGTTGGCACACATGCTGATGGTGCTGACCGACACCTTGATGATGGCGCGCTTGAGTCCCGAGGCTCTGGCTGGCGGCGGTCTCGGCGCGGCGACTTACTCGTTCGTGTCGATTTTCTGCATCGGCGTTATCGCTGCGGTCGGTACGCTGGTGGCGATCCGCAAGGGCGCGGGCGACATCATCGGTGCCGCACGCCTGACCCAGGCCGGGTTATGGCTGGCGTGGCTGATGGCACTGGGCGCCGGGCTGCTGCTCTGGAACCTCAAACCGGTGCTGCTGCTGTTCGGCCAGACCGAAACCAACGTCAACGCTGCGGGCCAGTTCCTGATTGCGCTGCCATTCGCCCTGCCCGGCTATTTGAGTTTCATGGCCCTGCGCGGCTTCACCAGCGCGATTGGCCGGGCGACCCCGGTCATGGTCATCAGTCTGGCCGGCACTGTGGCCAACTTCCTGCTCAATTACGCACTGATCACTGGCATGTTCGGCCTGCCGAAACTCGGGCTGATGGGCATCGGTCTGGTCACGGCGATTGTTGCCAACTGCATGGCGCTGGCACTGGCCTGGCACATTCGTCGGCACCCGGCCTATGACGCTTATCCGTTGCGCGCCGGCCTGTCGCGGCCTAACCGCCAATACCTCAAAGAGCTGTGGCGCCTCGGCCTGCCGATTGGCGGCACCTATGCGGTGGAAGTCGGGTTGTTCGCCTTCGCAGCGCTGTGCATGGGCACCATGGGCAGTACGCAATTGGGCGCGCATCAGATCGCTCTGCAGATCGTTTCGGTGGCGTTCATGGTGCCGGCGGGATTGTCATACGCGATCACCATGCGCATCGGCCAGCATTACGGCGCCGGGCAACTGAACGATGCGCGGATGTCCGGGCGGGTCGGGATCGTGTTCGGCGCGGTGGCCATGCTCGGGTTTGCGATGGTCTTCTGGCTGCTGCCAAATCAGTTGGTGGGCCTGTTCCTGGATCACAATGATCCGGCGTTCGCCGAGGTGATCAGGCTGGCGGTGAGCCTGCTGGCAGTGGCGGCGTGGTTCGAGCTGTTCGACGGCACCCAGACGATTGCCATGGGCTGCATTCGCGGCTTGAAGGACGCGAAGACTACATTTCTGGTCGGGCTCGGTTGCTATTGGTTGATCGGTGCGCCGGCTGCGTGGTGGATGGCGTTTCACCTGAACTGGGGACCGACGGGCGTCTGGTGGGGCCTGGCGCTGGGCTTGGCGTGTGCGGCAGTGAGCCTGACACTGGCGTTTGAGTGGAAGATGAAGCGGATGATTCGGCGCGAGCCTCAATCGCAAGGCTTCAATATCGCTCAGGCTGAATAAAATTCCCCTGTGGGAGCGGGCTTGCTCGCTCCCACATTGGGTTTTGTGTTCAGCTCACGATTTCCATTACTGGCTGTTGGCTGGAACCGAACGTCAGGTACTCAACCAACTCCGCCAACGGCAGCGGCCGGCTGATCAGATAACCCTGCACCTGATCGCAAGCAAAGCCGCGCAGCAACTCCAGCTGTTCCGGGGTTTCCACCCCTTCGGCCACCACTTCCAGATGCAGGTTGTGCGCGAGGTTGATCATTGCGTGCACCAGTTTGCGGTTCTCTTCGCGCTGCTCCATGCCGCCGACAAAACTCTTGTCAATCTTCAGCAAGGTGATCGGCAGGCTGTTGAGGTGCACAAACGACGAAAAACCGGTGCCGAAATCATCCAGCGAGAAGCGCACGCCGAGGCGACCGAGGGCGTCCATGGTCTGTTTGACCAGATCGCTGCGGCGCATGACGGCCGTTTCGGTGAGTTCGAATTCCAGCCACTGCGCCTCGACACCACGTTCGGCGATCAAACGGCTGAGGGTCGGCAGCAACTGACTGTCCTGAAACTGCCGGAACGACAGATTGATCGCCATGTGCAGCGCTGGCAGTCCGCGCTCGCGCAGCGCCTGCATGTCCCGCAGCGCCCGGGAAATCACCCAGTAACCGAGCGGCACGATCAGACCGCTCTGCTCAGCCAGCGGCACGAATTCGCTGGGCGGCAACAGACCACGCTCGCCATGACGCCAGCGCACCAGAGCTTCGAGGCCGACGATCTGCCCGTCTGCAAGATTCAAACGTGGCTGGTAATGCAGCTCCAGTTCATCGCGGCGCAAAGCCCGGCGCAACTCGCTTTCCAGGTCAGCCATGCTTCGCGCGTTGCGGTTGATGCGCTCGTTGAAGATATGAAAGGTGCAGCCCTGGGTACTCTTGGCTTGCTGCATGGCGATGTGCGCGTGCCACATCAGCGGATCGGCGCCGCCCTGGGCGCGGGCATGTGCAATACCAAGGCTGGAGCCGATCAGCAGGCTTTCGCCATCGACCCAATACGGTTCGGCCAAGGCTTCGGTGATCCGTTCGGCCATCCACTCGGCGCGTTGCGGGGCCCGGCGGGTGTCGATCAATAAGGCAAATTCGTCGCTGCCCAACCGCGCCAACTGATCGCCGGCCTCCAGCTGATTCTTCAGCCGCGACACCACTTGCAGGATCAAGCGGTCGCCGGCCTGATGGCCGAGGGCGTCGTTGGCGTGGCGGAAGTTGTCGAGATCGAGATGCCCGAGCGCCAGACCACGGCCGTCGTTTTCCGCGAGGCGCGCCGCGAGCAAGGTCTGAAAACCCTGACGATTGGCGATACCGGTCAGCGGATCCTGTTCGGCGAGGCGTTGCAGGGTGTTTTCCAGCAGGCCGCGTTCGCGCACATGGCGCAGGCAACGACGCAGCATGCCGGCGTCAAGGGCATCGAACACCAGCCAGTCGCTGACGCCAACGGGCGCGGTGGCTGGCTCTTGGTCCAGCAACAATACCGTCGGCAGGCAGCAACGACCGGGGAGCGGTTGCAACGCGGGAACGGTCAACAGCACCGCGTGGCGGTTGTCTTCGAACAAACGGCGGACCGACTCCCAGCTCGGCGCGCTGATCAGCACCGCCGCGCTCCCCATCGGAGCCAGACACTCACGCAATAACGCTGTCCACGCTGGCTCTTCGGCCAGTAGCAGCAAACGCAAGGGTTCGACAGGCGTAGACAAGCTAGCTCCCTAGACTCTGCAATGATGTGGGCGGGGCATTATGCCGTTGCGCCGTTCAATGACCAAATGACAACGGTTATCAGAACGTTATTTTTTGTCACGAATGAGAACATTAGCCGCAAAATCTCCGCGCATCCTGCGTGAAAGTAACAAAACCGGCAAATTCGAATCGCGTGGTGCGTCACAAGTCGGACAGAGCAGCACAAATCGCTGAGCCTGTTAAAATGCCGGCCCATTTCGTCAACGACTCCCGAATTTTCGTATGTCCCGACTCAATCCCCGGCAGCAAGAAGCCGTGAACTACGTCGGCGGCCCTCTATTGGTGCTCGCCGGTGCTGGCTCCGGCAAGACCAGCGTGATCACGCGCAAAATTGCGCACCTGATCCAGAACTGCGGCATCCGCGCCCAGTACATCGTCGCCATGACCTTTACCAACAAGGCCGCGCGCGAGATGAAGGAACGGGTCGGCACCCTGCTGCGTGCCGGTGAAGGTCGCGGCCTGACGGTCTGCACCTTCCACAACCTGGGCCTGAATATCATCCGCAAGGAACATGCGCGGCTGGGCTACAAACCCGGTTTCTCGATTTTCGACGAGACCGACGTCAAAGCCCTGATGACCGACATCATGCAGAAGGAATACGCAGGCGACGACGGCGTCGACGAGATCAAGAACATGATCGGCGCCTGGAAAAACGACCTGATCCTGCCGCCCCAGGCGCTGGAGAACGCACGTAATCCCAAGGAGCAGACCGCCGCCATCGTCTACACCCACTATCAGCGCACGCTCAAGGCGTTCAACGCGGTGGACTTCGACGACCTGATTCTGCTGCCGGTGAAGCTCTTCGAAGAGCACGCCGACATTCTCGAAAAGTGGCAGAACAAGGTGCGTTACCTGCTGGTCGACGAATACCAGGACACCAACGCCAGCCAGTACCTGCTGGTGAAAATGCTCATCGGCAAGCGTAACCAGTTCACCGTGGTGGGCGACGACGACCAGTCGATCTACGCCTGGCGCGGTGCGCGCCCGGAAAACCTGATGCTGCTCAAGGACGACTATCCGTCCCTGAAAGTGGTGATGCTGGAGCAGAACTACCGCTCCACCAGCCGCATTCTGCGTTGCGCCAACGTGCTGATCTCGAACAACCCGCACGAATTCGAAAAACAACTGTGGAGTGAGATGGGCCACGGCGACGAGATCCGCGTAATCCGCTGCCGCAACGAGGACGCCGAGGCCGAGCGCGTGGCCATGGAAATCCTCAGCCTGCACTTGCGCACCGACCGGCCCTACAGCGATTTCGCGATCCTCTATCGCGGTAACTATCAGGCCAAACTGATCGAACTGAAGTTGCAGCACCATCAGGTGCCTTACCGCTTGAGCGGCGGCAACAGCTTCTTCGGCCGCCAGGAAGTGAAAGACCTGATGGCCTACTTCCGGCTGATCGTGAACCCGGATGACGACAACGCCTTCCTGAGGGTGATCAACGTGCCGCGCCGCGAAATCGGCTCGACCACCCTGGAAAAACTCGGCAACTACGCCACCGAACGCAAGATCTCGATGTACGCGGCCACCGACGAAATCGGTCTGGGCGAACATCTCGACAGCCGCTTCACCGATCGCCTGTCGCGTTTCAAGCGTTTCATGGACAAGGTGCGCGAGCAGTGCGCCGGCGAAGACCCGATCTCAGCCCTGCGCAGCATGGTCATGGACATCGACTACGAGAACTGGCTGCGCACCAACAGCTCCAGCGACAAGGCGGCCGACTACCGGATGGGCAACGTCTGGTTCCTGATCGAGGCGTTGAAAAACACCCTCGAGAAGGACGAAGAAGGCGAAATGACCGTCGAGGACGCCATCGGCAAACTGGTCCTGCGCGACATGCTCGAACGTCAGCAGGAAGAGGAGGATGGCGCCGAAGGCGTGCAGATGATGACGCTGCATGCGTCCAAGGGTCTGGAATTCCCTTACGTGTTCATCATGGGCATGGAAGAGGAAATCCTCCCGCACCGCTCCAGCATCGAAGCCGACACCATCGAAGAAGAACGCCGTCTGGCCTACGTGGGTATCACTCGTGCTCGTCAGACCCTGGCCTTCACCTTCGCCGCCAAGCGCAAGCAGTACGGCGAAATCATCGATTGTGCGCCCAGCCGCTTCCTCGATGAGCTGCCACCGGACGATCTGGCGTGGGAAGGCAACGACGACACACCGACCGAAGTCAAAGCCGTGCGGGGCAACAACGCATTGGCCGATATACGCGCGATGCTAAAGCGCTAGAATTGACCACTTTTTTTACTAGACCTTCGGCGCACAAAACGCCAAATGAGGACAGCTTCATGGAAGCATTGCACCAGAAAATCCGCGAACAAGGCATCGTGCTTTCCGACCAGGTCCTGAAGGTCGACGCCTTCCTGAACCACCAGATCGACCCGGCCCTGATGAAGCTGATTGGCGACGAGTTCGCCACGCTGTTCAAGGATTCGGGCATCACCAAAATCGTCACCATCGAAGCCTCGGGCATTGCCCCGGCGATCATGACCGGTCTGAACCTCGGCGTGCCGGTGATCTTCGCCCGCAAGCAACAGTCCCTGACCCTGACCGAAAACCTGCTGTCGGCGACCGTTTACTCGTTCACCAAAAAGACCGAAAGCACCGTGGCCATCTCCCCGCGTCACCTGACCAGCAGCGACCGCGTGCTGATCATCGACGACTTTTTGGCCAACGGTAAGGCGTCGCAAGCGCTGATCTCGATCATCAAGCAGGCAGGCGCCACCGTCGCCGGCCTGGGCATCGTCATCGAGAAGTCGTTCCAGGGCGGCCGTGCCGAGCTGGATTCGCAGGGCTATCGCGTTGAGTCGCTGGCTCGCGTTAAATCGCTGAAGGACGGCGTTGTAACCTTCATCGAATAAAGCCACACCGCCCCCTGTGGGAGCGGGCTTGCTCGCGAATGAGTAGTGTCAGTCGAGATCCTGGTTGACTGATTTACCGCTTTCGCGAGCAAGCCCGCTCCCACAGTTGGTTTTGCAGCAGGCCGTTAGTTCGCAGTGGCTTTGAGGCCCGTGAGCAGCAGGCGCTGGAACAGGTCATCCTTTAACCCTTCCGGATTCTTGAGCTGCATCCGCTCCAGGTGTTCAGGGAATGTTGAAGCGTCTGGCGCATCCAGCGCGGCCTTGCCCAGTTCCAGAATCTCAGTCAGCTTGAACTTGCTCTTCAACCAGTTCAGCGCCCGCAACAGATCCCGCTCGATCATCGTGAAATCACAGCCCAACGGATACTCCGGAAACAGGTTCGGGTGTCGCGCGGCAATCGCCTGCAAGCGTTGCGGCGTGTTATCGGCAAATCGTGGATCAATGCGGAAATCCTTCGGCAGTTTGCCGACTGTCTGCGCCTGTTCGATCAGCCCCGCCTGGAAGCGCGAATCGCTGATATTGAGCAACGCCTCGATCACCGCTGCGTCGGTCTTGCCGCGCAGATCGGCAATGCCGTACTCGGTGACGACGATATCGCGCAGATGCCGTGGAATCGTGCAGTGGCCGTATTCCCAGACGATGTTGGAGCTGACGTCGCCCCCCGATTCGCGCCAGCTGCGCAGGATCAGAATCGAGCGTGCATCGTGCAACGCGTGGGCCTGGGCGACAAAATTGTATTGCCCGCCGACCCCGCTGAGCACCCGTCCGTCTTCGAGCTGATCCGACACGCCGGCGCCAAGCAGGGTCATGGTGAAGACGGTGTTGATAAACCGTGCATCAAGACGCTGCAAACGCTTGAGTTCTTCCTGCCCATACAACTCGTTGATGTAGCTGATGCGGGTCATGTTGAATTCGAGGCGCTTGCTCTGCGGCAACTCGCGCAGACGCTGGTAAAAACTGCGCGGGCCAAGGAAGAAGCCGCCGTGCACCGAGATGCCGTCAGGCTGCGCGGCCTCATCGAGGGTGCCGGCGTTGGCCTGCTCTTGCGTGTGGACATCGGGGTAGACCTTGCGCCGGATAATCCCCGCATCCGCTAGCACCAGCAAGCCGTTGACGAACATTTCGCTGCAACCGTAAAGGCCTTTGGCGAACGGTGCGGTGCCGCCCTCACGTTCGATCAATTGCGCCCACTGGCTGACATTCACGTCTGCCAGCAATGCCCGATATCCTGCGTTATCCGCCTGGCGTGCCAGCAACGCAGCCGTCAGTGCATCGCCCATAGAACCAATGCCGACCTGCAACGTTCCGCCGTCACGCACCAGCGTACTGGCATGCAGGCCGATGAAATGATCCTGAAAGCCAACCGGCATGTTCGGCGTGGAAAACAACGTGGTGCTGTCCTTCTCGTCAATCAAAAAGTCGAAGGTATCGATATCAACCTCGGCATCGCCGGGCATGTACGGCAAATCGGTATGCACTTGGCCGACCAGCAAAATCGTCTCCCCCGCCGCGCGACGCTTGGCGATCATCGGCAACAGGTCGAGGGTGATGTCCGGGTTGCAACTCAGGCTCAAGCGGTCGGGATGCTCACTGCTGCTGGCGAGCAACTGCGCGACCAGGTTCAGGCCGGCGGCGTTGATGTCGCGGGCGGCGTGGCTGTAATTACTGCTGACGTAGTCCTGCTGGGCCGGGGGACTATTGAGCAGGCTGCCGGGCTGCATGAAAAACTGTTCGATGCGGATGTTGGCGGGCAGGCTGTCGCGGTGCAGGTCAGCGAGGAAATCGAATTCCGGGTAATCGCCGAAGACGCGGTCTACGAAGGGCTCGATGAAGCGTTTCTGCAAGCCATCGCCAAGGCTCGGCCGCCCCAGGCACAGGGCGGTGTAGATCGTCAGTTGCCGCTCGGGCAGCCCTTTGATTCGCCGGTATAGCGCGTTGACGAAATGATTGGGTTTGCCCAGCCCCAGCGGCAAACCCATTTGAATATGCGCCGGCAACCGCGTGAGCACGTCGTCCACTGCCTGTTCGATTGAACACAACTGCACCATCTGAAGCCTCCCGCCCTTTGCGTGAATAGAGGTAGACCGAGCTTGCCGCTACTTTGCTGCAATGAACAGCCCAGGGTCAGAATCGCAGGCACAAAAAAACCGTCCGAAGACGGTTTTTTTCATCAAAAGAGCGCCTTACTTCAGGCCGGACATCTTCTGGATAGCGCCCTTGAGCTCGTCATCCGTGCAATCAGCGCAGGTGCCTTTCGGCGGCATCGAGTTAATGCCCGTGATGGCTTTGGCCAGGATGCCGTCGAGGCCGCCCTGGTGATCGGCGCGTTCTTTCCAGGCGGCGGTGTCACCGATTTTCGGTGCGCCCAGCAGACCTGTGCCATGGCAAGCGTTGCAATGTTTGGCAATCACTTCGTCCGGGGTTTTCGCCCCGCCGCCACCGCCGGCGGTCGCTGCCACTTCCATCCCTTTGCATTCCTGACCTTGTACACACACCTGGCCTACGGGCTCCAGGCGCTTGGCAATGTCGTCATTCGTCGCAGCTTGAGCGCTGACAGCCCAGAGGGCCAGTACGGTTGCTGGTGCAGCCAGCATTTTCATAATTAGGTTCACGCGTTCACCCTCAATGGTGGCTATTCACGCCTGCGGCCACGGTTCGCAGGCGGGCGCAAGTATAGCGGGTAGCCCGCCACACTGAAACAACCCCAAAGTTAAAGGGGTCTTGTTGCACATCGCTAAAACGGTTCGGGTGCCTTCGCCATAGTGGCCTGGCGCCTCTTTGTTTAAAAATTCGCCGGCGTGGCTGCGCTGATTAGTCGCGCGGGCAAGTCGAACGGATTGCGGAAACGATGGGGCTTGGTACTTTCAAAATAGTAGCTGTCGCCGGCTTCGAGAATAAAAGTTTCGAGGCCCACCACCAGTTCCAGACGACCTTCCACCAGAATCCCGGTTTCCTCACCCTCGTGGGTGAGCATTTCTTCGCCGGTGTCGGCGCCCGGTGGGTAGATTTCGTTGAGGAATGCGATGGCCCGGCTCGGGTGTGCACGGCCGACCAGTTTCATGGTCACGGCGCCGTCGGAAATGTCGATCAGCTCGTTGGCTTTGTAGACGATCTGAGTCGGTTGTTCCTGCAGGATTTCTTCGGAGAAGAATTCGACCATCGACATGGGAATGCCGCCCAGAACCTTCCTCAGCGAACTGATCGAAGGGCTGACGCTGTTCTTTTCGATCATCGAAATGGTGCTGTTGGTGACGCCCGCGCGCTTGGCGAGTTCACGCTGGGAAAGCCCTTTGAGCTTGCGGATCGATTGCAGTCGTTCACCGACGTCCAAGGCTGGAGCCTCCTGATGTTGTAAGAATATTGAGCGTTATCATGGCGACAGCGTTCAGTATTTACAACACTTGGGCCCCGCAGCTGCCTCAACCCTCGGAATAGAGCCTTGGCACCCGACGCAGGTTGCAGAAGATCTGGTAAGGAATGGTGTCGGCCCACTTCGCGACGTCGCTGGCGAGGATGTTTTTGCCCCACAACTCGACAGTTGAACCCAGCCCGGCTTCCGGCACATCCGTCAGGTCGATGCACAGCATGTCCATCGATACCCGACCGAGTAGGCGACTGTGCTTGCCGGCCACCAGCACAGGTGTGCCGGTCGGTGCCTGACGCGGGTAGCCATCGGCGTAACCCATGGCGACCACGCCGATGCGCATCGGTTTATCCGTGACGAATTTGGCGCCGTAGCCAATGGGTTCGCCGACCGGCAATTCGCGTACGCAGATAACTTTTGATTCGAGAGTCATCACCGGTTGCAGGCGCTCGGCCACAGCGTTGGCTTCTTCGAACGGCGTGGCGCCGTAAAGCATGATGCCCGGGCGTACCCAGTCGCTGTGGATCTGCGGCCAACCGAGTACAGCGGGCGAATTGCGCAGGCTGACTTCGGCGGCGAGGCCCTGGCGCGCGGCCTCGAAGACCGCCACCTGATCAGCACTGGTCTGCGCATGCAGTTCATCGGCACGGGCGAAGTGGCTCATCAGCACGATCTTCGCGACTTTGCCGCTGGCCAGCAGTCGCTGGTAGGCCGCCGGGTAATCCTTGGGATGCAGACCGACACGGTGCATGCCCGAGTCGAGCTTCAGCCACACGGTGATCGGTTTGCTCAACGCGGCCTGCTCGATCACTTCGAGCTGCCACAGCGAATGCACCACGCACCAGAAATCATGCTCAACGATCATCGCCAGCTCATCGGCCTCGAAAATCCCTTCAAGCAACAACACCGGGGCACGAATGCCGGCGGCGCGCAGTTCCAAAGCCTCTTCGATGCACGCGACGGCAAAACCGTCAGCCTCAGCTTCCAGCGCCTGGGCGCAACGAACCGCGCCGTGGCCGTAAGCATCTGCCTTGATCACCGCGAGCGCCTTGGCGCCGGTGACTTCGCGGGCAATTCGGTAGTTGTGACGCAGGGCTTGAAGGTCGATCAGGGCACGGGCAGGACGCATGGCGGCAGACTTCTAGGCGGTCATGGGAATAAAAACCGGCGCTGGCTGACGGCGTGAACCGCCAACAACACCGGGAGAGGGATCTTTGAAACGATTACGGCAACGCAGCGACGATGGATATCTCGACCAGGATGCTCGGCTTGGCCATCTTCGCCTCGACAGTGGCACGGGCCGGGGCGGCGCCTTTGGGCAACCACTGATCCCACACGGAGTTCATTGCGGCAAAGTGTGCTTCGATGTCGTTCAGGTAGATCGTCGCCGACAGCAGATGCCGTTTGTCGGTCCCGGCCAGATCCAGCAAGCGCTCGATGTTGGCGAGGACATCGCGGGTCTGTTGTTCAATCCCGGCATCGAAATCGTCGCCGACCTGCCCGGCCAAAAACACGGTGCCGTTGTGGCTGACGATCTGACTCATGCGCTCATTGGTGAGCTGGCGATGGATTGACATGCTGGGTCGACTCCTGGGATTTGTTGCCATAACGGGAAATATCGAGGCCTTCGGCACTGATCTGCGGCTTTTTCTTCGCCATCAGGTCGGCCAACAGACGACCGGAACCGCACGCCATGGTCCAGCCGAGCGTGCCGTGACCGGTGTTGAGGAACAGGTTCTTGAACGGCGTGGCGCCCACAATCGGCGTGCCGTCCGGCGTGGTCGGACGCAGGCCGGTCCAGAAACTCGCCTCGGCCAGATTGCCGCCCTGAGGATAAAGGTCGTTGACGATCATCTCCAGGGTTTCGCGTCGACGCGGGTTCAGCGACAGGTCAAAACCGGCAATCTCGGCCATGCCGCCGACGCGGATGCGGTTGTCGAAACGGGTGATTGCGACCTTGTAGGTCTCGTCGAGAATGGTCGAGGTCGGGGCCATTGCCGGGTTGGTGATCGGCACGGTCAGCGAGTAACCCTTGAGCGGGTAAACAGGCGCCTTGATGCCCAACGGCTTGAGCAACTGCGGCGAGTAGCTGCCGAGCGCCAGAACGTAGCGGTCGGCGGTTTCCAGCTTGCCGTCGATCCACACGCCGTTGATGCGATCACCGGCGTAGTCGAGCTTCTGGATGTCCTGGTCGAAACGGAATTCAACACCCAGCTTCACAGCCATTTCGGCGAGACGGGTGGTGAACATCTGGCAGTCGCCGGTCTGGTCGTTCGGCAGGCGCAGCGCGCCGGCGAGGATGTCGGTAACGCCAGCCAGCGCTGGCTCGACCCGGGCGATGCCGGCGCGATCCAGGACTTCGAACGGCACACCGGACTCTTTCAGCACGGCGATGTCTTTGGCGGCGCCGTCGAGTTGTGCCTGGGTGCGGAACAATTGGGTGGTGCCGAGGCTTCGGCCTTCGTAAGCGATGCCGGTTTCAGCGCGTAATTCGTCGAGGCAATCGCGGCTGTACTCGGACAGACGCACCATGCGCTCTTTGTTCACCGCGTATCGGCTGGCGGTGCAGTTGCGCAGCATTTGCGCCATCCACAGGTATTGGTCGATGTCGGCGGTGGCCTTGATCGCCAGCGGTGCGTGGCGTTGCAGCAGCCATTTGATGGCCTTGAGCGGCACACCCGGCGCGGCCCACGGCGAGGCATAACCCGGCGACACCTGGCCGGCGTTGGCGAAACTGGTCTCCATGGCCGCGGCGGGCTGCCGGTCGACCACCACCACTTCAAACCCGGCACGGGCCAGATAATAAGCACTGGCGGTACCGATGACGCCGCTACCCAAGACCATGACGCGCATTTTTGTATCCCTCATCGCGGCTGACCGCCGACGTGTTGTTAGAGCAATGATGAGCGCAGTGTAAAAAATAAATGCCAGTGCTTTTCACTATATAAGCGCCTATATTTGGCGACAATTCTCGGCAAAAACCCTTTTCACGGAGGCGCATCCCCTATGCGTACCAACACTCAGACCAAACGTGAGCTGGACAAGATCGACCGCAACATCTTGCGGATCCTGCAGGCGGATGGGCGGATTTCCTTTACCGAACTCGGGGAAAAAGTCGGCCTCTCCACCACGCCGTGCACCGAACGGGTACGACGTCTGGAGCGCGAAGGGATCATCATGAGCTACAACGCCCGGCTCAATCCTCAGCACTTGAAGGGTAGTCTTTTGGTCTTCGTCGAGATCAGCCTCGACTACAAATCCGGCGATACTTTCGAAGAGTTCCGACGTGCGGTGCTGAAATTGCCCCATGTGCTGGAATGTCATTTGGTATCAGGGGATTTCGATTATCTGGTGAAAGCGCGAATTTCCGAGATGGCCTCGTATCGCAAGTTGCTCGGCGACATCCTGCTCAAGCTGCCGCATGTGCGGGAGTCGAAGAGCTATATCGTGATGGAAGAGGTGAAGGAGAGTTTGAGCCTGCCGGTTCCGGACTGAATTTGACGGTGCCTGTACCGGCCTCTTCGCGAGCAAGCCCGCGCTGGAATGCACTCCAAATGTGCGGGCGGGCTTGCTCGACCAGGTCAACAGTGAACCCGTTAAACCAGAACCTGCCGATTCGCCGCCATGTACTCGAAGATTTGCTTTTCAGCGCGCGGATGAATCAACTCGACCGGCCCCCGTCCATTCGGGCATGGCAAGGTCTTCGTCGTCCCAAACAACCGACAAATCAGCGGCCGCTCGCCATACACCGTGCAGCCATTCGGCCCCAGGTGCACACAGTTCAGTTCTTCCATCGCCGCATCCTGCTCGGCGCGGGTCTTGCGCGGCAGGCGGGCCATCTCTTCGGGTGACGTGGTCACTGGCCCGCAGCAGTCATGGCAGCCCGGCACGCACTCGAACGTGGGGATCTGCTGACGCAGGGTGCGGATTTTCTGGCTGTTGCAACTCATCGAAACAGTGACCTACGGAGAATAGGCGGCAATTGTGCCGCAAAAGCCGTGATCCAGACAGCAACGGGCGACCCGTGTTGCCCGTCTTCGGGCGGGCGGCTTATGCTCCGTCAAATTTTCTCGACACTTAGCCGTTGGATGATGCCCATGAATGCCCGCGCCCGAAACCTCGCGAGCCAACCCCACGTTGCCTCCTACTATGCCGCCAGCAGCCTGCCGCAGCCCGATCACCCAAGACTGCAAGGCGAAGTGATTGCCGACGTGTGCGTGGTGGGCGGCGGGTTTTCCGGGCTGAACACGGCGCTGGAACTGGCCGAACGCGGTCTGCGCGTGGTGTTGCTGGAGGCGCACAGGATTGGCTGGGGCGCCAGTGGTCGTAACGGCGGGCAGTTGATTCGCGGGGTCGGCCACGGTCTCGATCAATTTGCCAATGTCATCGGCGCCGACGGCGTGCGGCAGATGAAGCTCATGGGCCTGGAAGCGGTGGAAATCGTCCGCCAGCGCGTCGAGCGTTTCCAGATCCAGTGCGACCTGACCTGGGGCTACTGCGACCTCGCCAACAAACCCGCCGACCTCGAAGGCTTTGCCCAAGACGCCGAAGAACTGCGCGGTCTGGGCTATCGCTACGAAACCCGTTTGCTGCAAGCCAATGAAATGCACACCGTGGTCGGTTCCAAACGCTACGTTGGCGGGCTGATCGACATGGGTTCCGGGCATCTTCACCCATTGAATCTGGCGTTGGGTGAAGCGGCAGCGGCGCAGCAACTGGGGGTGCAACTGTTCGAGCATTCGGCGGTGACCCGCATCGACTACGGCTCTGAAGTGAAGGTGCACACAGCGCAGGGTTCGGTACGCGCGAAAACGCTGGTGCTCGGTTGCAACGCCTACCTCAACAACCTCAACCCACAACTGAGCGGCAAAGTTTTGCCCGCCGGCAGCTACATCATCGCTACCGAGCCTTTGACTGAGGAGCAGGCGCACAACTTGCTGCCGCAGAACATGGCGGTCTGTGATCAGCGGGTAGCGCTGGATTACTACCGCCTCTCGGCCGATCGCCGTCTACTGTTCGGCGGCGCCTGCCATTACTCGGGGCGCGATCCGAAGGACATCACCGCCTACATGCAGCCGAAGATGCTCGACGTCTTTCCGCAACTGGCCGGGGTGAAGATCGATTATCAGTGGGGCGGGATGATCGGCATCGGTGCCAACCGTCTGCCGCAGATTGGCCGGCTCAATGACCAGCCGAATGTGTATTACGCCCAGGCCTATTCCGGCCACGGGGTGAATGCCACGCACCTGGCGGGCAAACTGCTGGCAGAGGCGATCAGCGGGCAGCACAGCGATGGCTTCGATCTGTTTGCCAAGGTGCCGCACATCACTTTCCCGGGCGGCAAGCATCTGCGTTCGCCGCTGCTGGCGCTGGGGATGTTGTGGCATCGGCTTAAAGAGCTGGTCTGATCTTTTTATAAGCCTTCGCGAGCAAGCCCGCTCCCACACCAGGACTGCAATTCCCTGTGGGAGCGGGCTTGCTCGCGAAGAGGCCCGCAAAAACAATACAGATTTCAGATTCGCCAGAACGGCTTCAACCCTTCTTCCTGCGCCTGCTCGCGGGTCAGCCCCACATCCTTGAGTTGCTCCGGCGTCAGGCCGAGCAACACCTTGCGCGTGTGCAGACGATGCCAGAACAGACCCCAGCGACTCAGGCCTGACGGCGCGTTGCGCATGGCCGCATTCCACGTACTGTCCTCCTGCCCAGCCACCAGTTCCTGACTGTGTAACGTCAGCCGCACATCGCTCAAGCCGTTCATTTTTGTCGCTCCTGTTTACTTGGGTCGCCAGAGATTCCATGATGCGCGGGCCGGCAAAAGCATTACAGATCCAAACAACCTGCATTAAATCCATACAGATTTGCTGTTTCTGCCACTGAATTGTCGATTTACGCCGCATCTGTACTGGTTTATCGAATCATCTGCATCGAGGCAGTGTCATGACGCTATATGTGAATCTCGCCGAACTGCTCGGCACGCGCATCGAACAAGGCTTCTACCGTCCGGGTGATCGCCTGCCGTCGGTACGCGCCTTGAGCGTAGAACATGGCGTGAGTCTCAGCACGGTGCAGCAGGCTTATCGCGTGCTCGAGGACAGTGGCCTGGCCACACCAAAACCCAAGTCCGGGTATTTCGTGCCGGTCGGTCGCGAGTTGCCGGAGCTGCCCGCCGTCGGGCGTCCGGCGCAGCGCCCGGTGGAGATCTCGCAGTGGGATCAGGTGCTGGAATTGATTCGCGCGGTGCCGCGCAAGGATGTGGTGCAACTCGGACGCGGGATGCCCGACGTCACAACGCCGACCATGAAACCGCTACTGCGCGGACTGGCGCAGATCAGTCGCCGCCAGGACATGCCCGGTCTGTATTACGACAACATCCACGGCACCCTCGAACTGCGTGAACAGATCGCTCGGCTGATGCTCGACTCGGGTTGCCAGTTGAACGCCAGCGACCTCGTCATCACGACCGGTTGTCACGAGGCGCTGTCCACCAGCATCCGCGCGATCTGTGAACCCGCAGACATCGTCGCGGTGGATTCGCCGAGCTTTCACGGCGCCATGCAGACCCTCAAAGGCCTGGGCATGAAAGCCCTGGAAATCCCCACCGACCCGCTCACCGGCATCAGCCTCCAAGCCCTGGAACTGGCGCTGGAGCAATGGCCGATCAAAGCCATCCAGATCACCCCAAACTGCAACAACCCGCTGGGCTACATCATGCCGGAGTCGCGCAAACGTGCGTTGTTGACGCTGGCGCAACGCTTTGACGTGGCGATCATCGAGGACGATGTATATGGCGAACTGGCCTATACCTACCCGCGTCCGCGCACCATCAAATCCTTCGACGAAGACGGCCGCGTGCTGTTGTGCAGTTCATTTTCCAAGACACTGGCACCCGGGCTGCGTATTGGCTGGGTGGCGCCCGGTCGTTATCTGGAACGGGTGCTGCACATGAAATACATCAGCACTGGCTCCACCGCGACGCAACCACAGATTGCCATTGCCGAGTTTCTCAAAGCAGGCCACTTCGAACCGCATTTGCGCAGGATGCGTGCACAATACCAGCGCAGTCGCGACGTAATGATTGACTGGGTCACGCGCTACTTTCCGGCAGGTACTCGCGCCAGTCGCCCGCAAGGCAGCTTCATTCTTTGGGTCGAATTGCCGGAAGGTTTTGACACGCTGAAACTCAATCGTGCCTTGCATGATCAGAACGTGCAGATTGCGGTCGGCAGCATTTTTTCCGCCTCGGGCAAGTACCGCAATTGCCTGCGAATGAACTACGCTGCCAAACCAACACCGCAGATCGAAGAGGCGGTGCGCAAGGTCGGCGCAGCGGCCACCAGGCTGCTCGCCGAGGACGGCAACTGACACACAGGCTGTGGCGAGGGACCTTGCGCCCACTGGGCCCTCTGGTTCTCCGTAAAAGCGCGAGCACGCCCCCTCACCACACCTGACGTTTCACTTCCCCCCATTTTTCAACCTGACAGCATGGCCTTACTGACGAAAACTCAGCCGGGTTTCAAATCGGGTCAGGTCGCTGACCCGGGTGGCTGCCGAGGTGACGTGCGCTTCCAGTTCCAGTTCGACTTCCAGGCTTCGGCCTTCAATACCCATTCCCGCGACCGCCGGTATCAGGCTGACGCCAGGTTGCAGAGTGCGCGCATCCGCCGCGGGAGCCTGCCCGTCACTGATCCAGTCGACCGTTTTACCGTCCACCCGCACGGTCAGCACCCGCACGCTGAGCGTGCCCGCACCAAAGCGGTATTGCCCGGCATAAGCCGCTGGCGCGACCAGCGTCAGGCGCAACGGGCCTGGTTGTTCGCATTGGACGTTGGCCTGAGCACGACGCAATCCGAAACTCAATGGATCACCCGGCGGTGACTGCGCCAGCAATTGCCCGCGTGTCGTGCGGCCAAAATCGACGACGGCCGGGCCCAGTCTGACGCTGCAGTCGGGCCGGGCCTGCGCCCAGCCCATGTGCGTCAACAGGCACAGCCATACAACGCCTGCCACCCGATTTTTGATGCCGTGCATGGTGCTTTCCTTTTTCAGACAGTCCGGCAGAGGGCCTGCGCGGTTTCGTACAGCGCATAAGGGTCACGCGCCTCGCTCATGGCGAACTCCAGTCGACAGCGCTGACCGCCCGCAAGCCGCAGATACAGTTCGAGGTCAGGCTGTACGTCGGACAGGAAAATCTGTCCGGCACCCAGCACGCTGGTGATGTATTGCTCCTGTGCGTCGAACACGCCGAGCCCCTTGTCGACCAACACGTTATCCACCGTGCGCACCTCTAACAGCACCCGCCGAGCCGTGACCATGTCGAACGCCAGACGCGGCACCGCGCCGCGTCCAGCCTCGACCTCCTGATAGGCGTTATGCACATCGACGTTGTGTCCCAGGCTGGCGGTGTCGATCTCCACCCGGCCCTTGCTGTAGGCCGGCAGGCTGGCTGCCACCGCATGGCCGGAACGGTCGGTCCAGACCGGGCCTCGCGGGGTGATCAGGCGCACCCCGGCGCTGTCGCCCGCCTTGAGCAATGCGAAGGTCTCGCGCAGCGGATAAGGCGACAGCGTCACGCCGGCGTCATGCACCAGCGCACCGCCGCGCAGGCCGACGTCATAGCTCTCGTCGCCGCTACCGCTGCGCGAGTAACCCGCATCCAGCTGACTGTATCGGGGCAACAGATTGACCCGCCCGTTGAAACCCGATTGGCCACTATCCGGCCGCTCCGCACCGAGGCTGTAGGCCAGGGTATCGCTGACTTGTTCGTTGAATCGCAGGCCGCTGCGCGTGCCGCCGACCGAGTCATTGCGCACGTAACCGCGCAACGTCCGCTGCGATCCCAGCGGCACACTCACGCTCAGATATGCTGCCGTACCTCGGGCATCGTCCGCTACCCCGGCGATATCCCGCTCCAGGGTGAAAGAAACATTGGCCCGACGAATCATCTGCGACCAGGCAACGGCGACCCGTGAGGTCACCGTCCCGTCGAACATTGAGAACCGCGAGTAACTCCCAGAGAAACCACCCAGAGTCAGACTGCCCGCACTGAGGCTCGCACTCAGTTGATTGCGCACGCGCTGGAACGGCTGGTCATCGCGCGGATTCCACGCGATGTCCGACAGCGTGCGGAAATCCCGGGTCTGCTGAGTCAGCGCCAGACTGGCCGATAGCCTTTCGCCTAACAAACCATTCGCCGCCCACTGTACCTGGGTGCCGGACAGTGCTTGATCCTGGGCCCGCGACATCACCTGCCGACCGCTCAGTACGAGGCGCTCACCGACCACGCCCTGCATCGCCCAGCCCAACGATTGATAGCCGTTGCCGAACATCGCACCGGCCGTGGCTTGCCAGCGCGGGCTCAGGCGCCAGTCCTTGCTGGCGGCAGCAAACGACGGTGCATCACGCTCGTCGCCGGCGTAACGCCGCACCTTTCCCGCGGCCAGTCCATAGCCCGCCACCCTGCCCGGCAACGTGCTAAGCAGTTGCGTCGCCGGGACAATAAAGCGCCGCTGCTGACCGTCCTCTTCGTGCACCGTGACCTCAAGATCCACGCTCTGACTGAGCAGCGGCAAACCCACCAGGGTGAAGGGGCCGCTGGGCACTAGGGTGGTATAGATCAGCGCACCGTTCTGGTTGACCTCGATTCTCGCGGCGGAGTAGGCAATGCCCTCGACTCTGGCACCGGCGCTGTCCTCGTCCAGTTCCATCAGTGCCATTTCGGGCTGCAACTGAAAACCGTTGAATGCCTCACCGGAAAACAGCGGCGAGACCATGTTCAATTGCCCCAATTGAAGGTTGGCCTGATAGCGTTCCGAGGTGTGTGAAGCGTAGGCATACAGGTGTTCGAGGCTGCCCTGTCCGGCGAATTCGCTGTAAGCCTGGCGGCTGCGAAAGGACCAGTCAGCCGTGTTCAAACCCAGTTCACTGTTGAGGCTGCGGTACTGGCTGGATTGCCCGGCGAACCGACTGCCGAGCAGCAAGGCATCGTAGTTGAACAGCCCCGCCGTACCGCCGTTGAAGAAACGCCGTTGCGCCGGATGATCGGGCAGCAGCGTATCGGTCGGCATCAGCAGATCGATGTGTTGCCGAGAAGGATCGGCTTGCACCACGGCTTGCGGAAACCGTCGGGCAAACAGTTCGCATCCCGAACCGGGCTCCGACTCGACGTGATCTGCCCTGATGCCGCCACGCTCCAGCAAAGGCGGCGCGAAACACAGATCACCTGCAGCATCGAACGTCACCCGCAACCGCCCCTTGGGCACACCATTGACCGCCAGCGTTACGGTTTGCGCACCCTCGCGAAAACGCGGTACCTGGCTGAAATACTCGGCCAGATGCGGATCCAGCCCGCGAGACCTGAGCACATCCTGATTGAACTGCACCGCGGCCGGCACTGCCCGGGTGTCACTTGAAACGGCATGACTGTGCATCGGCGGACAAACCCAAGTGATGACCAGCAAAACGCCAGCCCAGCGCCTCCCGTGCATCAGTCCGGCACCAACGGCGCGTCAACGTGCCCGATGGCAAATCCGTAAGTGGTCACCGGGAACAATCGCACTTGTGTCGGCCGACGGCCCGGGTCGACGGCACCGCTCAACGTCAGTTGCTCACCGGGCAACACGTACGTGCGCCCCAGATCGATCTCCTGCTCTCCCGGCAGCAAATTCACCGCGTGGCCAAGACGCACGACATACGGACTGGGGTTACGCACCTGGACCACGCTGCCCTGGCGCGTCCAGACCAGATGCTTCCAGGGTTCGCGGTCGACCGGTAATTTGGCCGGACGCAGGATGACGGGAATGTTCTGCCGCACGCTCAGGCTTACCTGGGCTTTGCCGGTCGAGTCTTGCGGCGCGATGCCCTCGAACACCACACGCTTGAGGCGCTCGGTTTGCAGCGGTTCGGCGCTGCGCAGGATGAACCGCACACGCTGCGTGGTCCCGGGTTCGACGCGCGCCACCGGCGGCGTCAGTAATAACAGTGACTCAGTGTCTTGCGGCACGTCTTCGATGGAAGTGTGCAGCAGCGCCGGATGTGACTCGCTGTTGAGCACATTGATCCCTGCTTCACCGACGCCTTCATCGAGCACGACGACGGGCGTTTCGGGAACCATCCCCGCCGCCCGAACAGGATCGGGCCCCCACAAAGAAACCAGCAGCATGCTGGCGATGGTGTTGCGCACAAAGGCGTTCATGTAAGGCTCCACAGACAAGCACGCAGACGCCAGCAGCGCCGGACAACGAGCCAGCCGATTGTGTTGATTGGAAATGACAAGCCTGGACGCCACCCAAACCCGTCGAGGGGTTCTGCGGCTCATGCGGCACTGCCCGACCACGGTTCGCGGCAGTGCCTTGTCCTCAGAGGTAGAGCAGTTCGAACGTCGCCGAACCGTTGAGTGAAATGTCAGAGGTAATCGGCAGACTCGACGTCGGGCCTATGACGGGCACCAGCGTTATGGGGAAGGTATGCACCATTCCGGGCAGAGGGCCTGCGGCCGTACTGCGCCCCCAGGAATAACGCAGGTTGCCCTCATAGTTTTTACCCAGGAGCGTGGCAGTATCCGGCTCGCTCCAATTGGCGCTGGTACCTTGCTTGTACATCACACTCGACAACTCGCCATCGACAGAGGGTTTGCCGAATCGCAAGCCATAGCCGCCGATCTTGTTGCCGCCCACCTCACCGATTCCGAAGATGTACATTTTCCAATCGGTGCCATCGACAACGATGCCCGGCCGTTGAGTATGGGCCTGGTTGTCATGCACCTTGATGGCCATCGGCGCGGACGCCGAGCAACTGACGCTCAAGGTGATATTGCGGTTGGTCAGTTCGGTCTGATAATCGCGGTTCAGCGATGCGGCAGAGATGTTGCCCAGGTCTACCAAGTTGCCGCCGGAAAAAGCGGGGGTGCAGGAGGTCGGGATGATCGTCCCGGTAATGGTCAGATCTGTTGAGTCAGCCATGACCAGCGCTGGACAGAGCGCGCTTGCAACAGCCATTGCACGAAAGGTATTACGCATGAAAATTCTCACTCCATAAGAATCGAAAGATGACATTCATCTGCGCTTTTTCTGAGTAAAAACAGGAAAGATCCTGCATCAGAATCAGCGCCGTCATTATTCCGATTGCTGTATAGGAGTGATGTAAGGCGAAGTAACAATCGACACCGGAAAATTCGCTACAAGACGTAGCTGATGTGAGCCGGAAAATTCCTCAATCTGTTGAAGAACTTCCCTCCTGCCGACAGTCATAGGCTACAAGCCGCTCTAGTCGGCGCGTCGGCTCCGCCGAATAACCCGTCACGCCCGCCGTGCCATACTCCAGGCCCGCCCACATTCGGAAACATCTGACTTGAGTTCCAGACACGCCCTTACGCTTGCACTGCTGGTCGTCCTGCCGCTGAGCGGGTGCACCACGCTCGATGCTCCCCGGACGCCAAGCCAGGCCCTGCCGGCGAAGGAGTCTGCGTTCGGTCGTTCAATTCAGGCGCAGGCAGCGCCCCATCAGGGACAGTCCGGTTTCCGCCTGTTGTCCAACAGCACCGAAGCGTTCACCGCACGCGCCGAACTGATCCGCCACGCGCAAACCAGTCTCGACTTGCAGTACTACATCGTCCACGACGGCATCAGCACGCGGATGCTGGTTGAGGAACTGCTCAAGGCTGCCGACCGTGGCGTGCGCGTACGAATCCTGCTTGACGACACCACCAGCGACGGCCTGGACCAGATCATCGCCACGCTGGCGGCGCATCCGCAGATCCAGATTCGCTTGTTCAACCCGCTGAATCTGGGGCGCAGCACGGGCGTGACCCGGGCGGCCGGGCGCCTGTTCAATCTGTCGCTGCAACACCGGCGAATGCACAACAAACTGTGGCTGGCGGACAACAGCGCGGCCATCGTGGGTGGGCGCAATCTGGGCGACGAGTATTTCGATGCCGAGCCAAACCTGAATTTCACCGACATCGACATGCTCAGCATGGGGCCCGTGGCTGAGCAACTCGGGCACAGCTTCGATCAGTACTGGAACAGCGCGCTGAGCAAACCGATCGAAGCATTTCTAACCAGCAAACCCTCAGCCAAGGATCTGCAGAACACCCGCACACGCCTGGAAGAATCGCTGGAGGACACCCGCAAGCAGAATCACGCGCTGTATCAGCAGTTGATGAAGTTCAAGACCGAACCACGCATGGACATCTGGCGCACAGAGCTGATCTGGGCCTGGAACCAGGCGCTGTGGGATGCGCCGAGCAAGGTGCTGGCCAAAGCTGAGCCTGATCCGCAATTGTTGCTGACCACGCAACTGGCGCCGGAGCTGAAGGGCGTCAGCAAAGAACTGATCATGGTTTCGGCGTACTTCGTACCCGGCCAGCCGGGGCTGGTGTACCTGACCGGACGCGCCGACGCGGGCGTTTCAGTGACCCTGCTGACCAATTCGCTGGAAGCCACCGATGTGCCGGCCGTGCACGGCGGCTATGCCCCCTATCGCAAAGCGTTGCTGGAGCATGGCGTGAAACTGTTCGAGCTGCGTCGCCAGCCCGGTGATGGCGGCGGCAGCGGCCCGCATATTTTTTACAGCAAATCGTTTCGCGGCTCGGACTCCAGCCTGCACAGCAAAGCGATGATCTTCGACCGACAGAAGTCGTTCATCGGCTCATTCAACTTCGACCCGCGCTCAGTGCTTTGGAACACCGAAGTCGGGGTGTTGGTGGACAGCCCCGAACTCGCCGGGCATGTGCGCGAACTGGCCCTGCAAGGCATGGCACCGGCACTGAGTTACGAGGCAACGCTTGAGAACGGGCAGATTGTCTGGGTGACCGAGGACAACGGCCAGATGCACACCCTGACCAAAGAACCGGGGAGTTGGTGGCGACGGTTCAATGCGTGGTTCAGCACCACCGTCGGTCTTGAGCGAATGCTGTAGCCCGGCCAGAGGTATTCCCCCGCACGCATTCAGGCAGGCTCGGCCACCGCGCCAAACGCGCCTTGGCGCGACACCAGAATCACCAGACCAAACGCCCCTGCCGCCATCAACAACGGCAGCGCATGACCACTGATCCACTGACTGCCCGCCCCCGCCGCCAATGGCCCGACCAGGCAGCCAACGCCCCACAGTTGCGCGATGTGCGCATTGGCACGCACCAGCGCATCGTCGCGATAACGTTCACCGATGAGGATCAACGACAGCGTGAACAGTCCGCCAGCACTGGCGCCGAACAGCACCCACAACGGCCAGATCAGCAGCGTATCGATCAGCAACGGAATTGCCAGGCTCGACAGCAGCAACACCACGGCGCACCCGGTAAACAGCGTCCTGCGGGATAAACGGTCGGCCAACGCACCAATCGGCAATTGCAGTAACGCATCGCCAACCACCACGGTACTGACCATCGCCAGGGCGATTTCTGCGGTGAAGCCTTGGCGCAGACAGTAAACAGGCAGCAGTGTCAGGATCATCGCCTCGAACGCCGCAAACAACGACACCGCCCAGGCAATCGCCGGCAGCTCACGGGCGAAGCGCCACAGGTCACTGAACGTCACGCTGCTTGCTTCACTGCTCGGCGCACCACTGCGGCCCAGCAACAGCAAGGGCGAAATCGTCAGTAACGCCACACCGACCCAGAAACCGTAATCGTGATCGGTGCCGAGCGCTCCCAGCAGCAAAGGGCCAGACAATTGGCTCAGCGCATAGCTGCTGCCATACAGCGCCACCAGCCGTCCGCGCCATTGCTCGACCACCAGTTGGTTGATCCAGCTCTCGCCGAGGATGAAAACAATGGTCAGGATTACGCCGATCATCAGCCGCAACACCAGCCAGATCGGATAGCTGGGCAACAACGCCAGCAAACCGATCGACAGCGCCCCGGCCCACAGACACAGGCGCATGAGATTGGCCGTACCGAAGCGCGCCGCCAGATGACTGGAGATCTTCGCCCCCAACAGCACGCCAATCGCCGGCATCGCCGCCATCACGCCGATGGCGAAGGCGCCATAACCCCACCCCTCCAGACGCAACGACACCAGCGGCATGCTGACCCCCAGGGCCAGACCGACACTCAAGACAGACGCCAACACGGCGAAATACGTCGCCCAACGCATGTTCCACGCTCCTGTGGATATTCTTGTTTTCACCACAAAACCAATGTGGGAGATTCTATGGTTCATGCCTAGCCCCTAAACCGCTTTAGGTGAGTATTCGCTCTGGTTTTTCAACAGAGCAAATACCACCCGGGCAAGCTTGCGGGCTAGTGCGACCAGTGCTTGGGTA
>NZ_CAXAPL010000046.1:0-46783 GCF_963970845.1 Pseudomonas sp. RA_105y_Pfl2_P56 | reverse complement strand
TCTACTTGGTCGACAACTGACAATTTAAAAGTCAGCGTGTAATCGCGCTGACTACGTTTTGCGCCCGTATCCATTGCACCCTCCTGATAAGAAGCCAGAAGGTGTAAACCTTATTCAGGACGAGACATTGCGACGTAAAAAGCCTGCTTTTCAGGGCAGGCTTTTCGTGTGACGCGGCTCGCTTACTTCTGTTGAGCCGTCAGCGCCGCATAGCCATTCATCAAATTGCGGTAGTTCGGAATCCGCTGCGACAGCAAATGACCCAGGCCTTCAATGTCGTTGCGCCAGTCGCGGTGAAGCTCACAGGCCACCGAGAACCAGTTCATCATCTGCGCGCCGGCCTGGGTCATGCGACTCCACGCGGCTTGTTGCACGGTGGTGTTGAACGTGCCGGACGCATCAGTCACCACGAACACATCAAACCCCTCCGCCAGCGCCGACAGGGTCGGAAACGCTACGCACACATCCGTCACGACACCGGCGATGATGATCTGTTTGCGACCGGTGGCTTTGATTGCTTTGACGAAGTCTTCGTTGTCCCAGGCGTTGATCTGCCCTGGACGAGCGATGTAAGGCGCATCAGGGAACATCTCTTTCAACTCCGGTACCAGCGGACCGTTCGGGCCTTGCTCGAAACTGGTGGTGAGGATGGTCGGCAACTGGAAGAACTTCGCCAGATCGGCCAGCGCCAGCACGTTGTTCTTGAACTCGTTCGGCGAGAAGTCCTGCACCAGAGAAATCAAACCGGTCTGGTGATCAACCAGTAGCACTACGGCGTCGTCTTTGTTGAGGCGGTTGTAGGTTGGAGTGTTCATCTGTGCATTCCTTTTTAGTTGTGGGGGGTCTTGTTGCGTTCAAGATGGGCACAGATTACTGACGCACCGCGGCGAGATAAATCGGCTGAAAAGCGTTTAACTGTCAACTCAGAAAGGACAATTGGCATTGGATAAAGGGCGGTGACTACAGAGCCAATCTATTCGAACTCCTGTCACGGACCCGTCCTCAGCGACGACCTCGCAACGTCAAATCTGCAGGAGGCTATCGCGCTATCTCTCGTCACTTTTTCTTACACCTTTTGTCACCCTGCGACACCCTGTCCGCCGATCCGCAGCCGGCGTCTGCCTTCAGTTTGGTATGATGCGCCGCTTTTACGGTTAACCCCCCGCCAGTCCTGCCGACTGACGGGCTGCAAAAGGCGGTATTAGATGACGGCTTTGTTGACTCGCCGCAAGGTGCTTGCGGGAATGGGCGTGCTCGGGCTTGGCCTGCTCGCCGGCTGCGACACCCGCGGCCAATTGTCGTACAAGTACGGCAAGGATCTGAGTAACAAGATCATGGGACGCACCTTCAAACTGAAGAACACCGACGGCGAAACCATGACCCTGTCGAGCTTTCGCGGCCTGATGCCAATGGTGTTCTTCGGTTTCACCCAGTGCCCGGCAGTCTGCCCGACGACCTTGGCCCGTGCGGCAAAAATCAAAAAACTCATGGGCCGGGACGGCGATCGCTTGCAGGTGATCTTCATCAGCCTCGACCCCGAGCGCGACACGCCAGAGATTCTCGATGCCTACATGAAGGCCTTCGACCCGACCTTCGTCGCGCTGTACGGCACGCTTGAAGAAACCAAGGCCACGGCCAAGGAATTCGACGTGTTCTTCGAGAAGGTGCCGGCCGGCGACACCTACACCATCTCGCACACCGCCACCAGTTATGTCTACGACTCGCGCGGCGAACTGCGCCTGGGACTGTCCACCTCACTTTCGGCAGAAGAATGCACGGAAGATTTGCTAACTGTTATGGAGGTTTGCTGATGCACCCCGTTCTGAACAACATCAAACGCACCGTTTTCGCCCTTTCGTTGATGGGTCTGGCGTTTCAGGTCTCGGCGCAGACCAAGGTCGACGACGCCTGGGTACGTGCGACCGTGCCAACCCAGACCGCCAGTGGCGCGTTCATGACCCTCACCGCCGACAGCGACAGCAAGCTGCTCAGCGTCGCAACGCCCGTGGCCAACGACGTGCAGATCCACGAAATGACCATGAAGAACGACGTCATGAGCATGGGCCCGGTGAAGTTCGTCGAACTGCCGGCCGGCAAAGCCGTCAAGCTTGATCCGAACGGCTACCACGTAATGCTGATGGGCCTGAACGGCCAGCTCAAAGAAGGCGAAAGCGTGCCGCTGACCCTGACCGTTGAGAACGCCAAGGGCGAGAAAGAAACCATCGAGGTTAAAGCGCCGGTACGCGCGCTGACCAACATGGAAGGTCACGATCACAGCAAGATGCATTGATCTGACTTTACGGCAATAAAAAACGGGGCGGCATGATAGACGATCATGCCGCCCATTTTTTTGCGGATGTAAAGTTTATGGAAAGCGTGCTTTACACCAAAGAATTCATCAGAGAGGATGTAAAGGGTCTTTTACACAGGAAGTGAAGCATGAAGAGTTTTAATCGCGAAATGGCCGCTGCGATGGCGCTGTACATATTGGTATTGCTGACATCGCAATTTGCCTTGCTGTATTTCGCCGACGCCAGCTTTTGGCTGCGTACCGTCATCACCCTGTTGCCCATTATTCCGGTCGGTCTGTTCTGCTGGACTATCGTGCGTGACATGCGCCGTCTCGACGAAATGTACCTGCGCATCCAGTTCGAAGCCCTGGGCTTTTCTTTCGCCGCCTCAGCCCTGCTGACCTTTACCTACGGCTTTCTGGAGACCGTCGGTGCACCGCACATCCCTTGGTTGTGGGTCTGGCCGGTGATGGGCCTGATGTGGATGATCGGTTTGCGCTTCGCCAAGCGTCGCTACCAATGAAAAACCGCCTCAAGCAATTACGCGCCCAGCGCAAATGGTCCCAAGTCGATCTGGCGGAGCGCCTGAACGTGTCGCGTCAGACGATCAACGCCATCGAGAATGAACGCTACGACCCGAGCCTGCCGCTGGCGTTTCAGATTGCCCGGGCGTTCGAGATGACGATTGAAAGCATCTTTGATGATGAAGCTTGAGCCGATAACTCGCACAAAAGACAGGCACTCTGCAGAACGGCGTGGCAACCACCACGCCGAAGTGGTCGTGTGAATCGCAGCGTTTAACACATGCTGTCATGCCGGTTCTAAGGCGCACTAAATAAGATGAAACAATAAATCTGCTGCCGAGATACTGCATCAACATCGCCGATTGCCAGCCAACACCAACGTCAGCTAGAGCTTATGGCGTTTCGCGTAACCCCAAACGGCTCCGAAAACCAATCAACTGCACGTTTAAAACAACGATCAGACCGCCCACCCTTGCTATCATCACCCACACTTTTTTTACGATTTGATGACTGGAAGGTCTTTTTTTGTGAGCGCTCTTTTGAACGGGTTTCGACACCCACACGCCCGCCTCTTTTCCCTGATCGTTCTGGTGCTGATCGTGCCAGTGTGCCTGCGCGCGGCACTCGGCTGGTCGACTCCGCTGGGTTATTTGTCGGATCTGGCGATCGGCAGTTCGCTGGTGATTTTGTTGCATCGTCGCGCGTGGTGGCTGGCATTGCCGCTGCTGCTGTTCTGGGGCTTGCTCGCGGTGGCGACCGCCGAACTGGTCAGTGCCGTCGGTCGCCTGCCCAATCCTTCCGATCTGCATTACCTGTTCGATCCGCAGTTTGTCGAGAACTCCAGTGGCGCAGGACTGGCGCATCCGGCGGTGGGCATTTCGTTGCTGCTGGCACTGTTGCTTTGGCTGCTGGCGCAGTTTGCCGCACGCGGCATTGTCCGTCCTGCCCTGCCCCGTGCGTTCTGGAGTGTGCCGCTGGTGCTGTTCGCTGTGCACTGGGGCGCACAGAACCTGTGGCCGAGCGAGGCCGATCCTTGGCGTTTGTACAGCCTTTCGCACCATTTGCTAGCCACTGAGGTCGCCGATGTGCAGATCCGGGCCGAGCAATGGCTGGACGGCGATGTTGTGGAAACCACACCGGTCATGACCGGACTCACCGACGTCGACCTCAACGGGCAGAAACTGCTGAATGCACCGGGTCGGGCACGCAACGTGCTGATCATCACCCTGGAAGGCATTCCCGGCGCTTACATCCGCGCCAACCGCGAGGCCATTGGCAGCCATTATCAGGAAGACCTGATGCCCAATCTCAGTCGCTGGGCCGAGCGCGGCATGAACACACCTGACTACGTTGTGCACACACACCAGACCATTCGCGGTCTGTACGCCATGCTCTGCGGCGATTACGACAAGCTCAACAACGGCACGCCCAAAGGCGTGGAAATGCTCACCCTGAACGAGCGCAATCAGGCTTGTCTGCCGGCGCAACTGCGCGCGCACGGTTTCAGCACCCACTATCTGCAAGGCGCCGGCCTGCGTTTCATGGCCAAAGACAAGATCATGCCGCACATCGGTTTCGATGCGACCCATGGCCTGGAGTGGTTCACCAACGCCAACTATGTGGAATTTCCGTGGGGCAAGGATGACAAGGCATTCTTCGAGGGCGCGCTGAGTTATGTCGGCCAACTGGAAAAGCAAAAAAAGCCGTGGATGCTGACATTGCTGACCGTAGGCACGCACCAGCCCTACTCCGCACCGGAAGAATATCGGGAGCGCTACGAAACGCCGAAGCAGGCGGCGGTCGGTTATCTCGACGATGCACTGGAGCAGTTCCTCAGTGGCCTCGAACGCCAGGGCGTGTTGAAAGACACGCTGGTGGTGATCACCTCCGATGAGTCCCACGGCATTGATGGCGTGCGCCTGGCTTCGTCATGGGGTTTCAATCTGACGTTGGCACCCGAGCAGGAGCAACTCCCGCGCCTCAAGGCCGGGGTGTATGGCCATGTTGATTTGAGCACCTCGATCCTCGACTACTTCGCCCTGCCAGTACCTCACTCATTGAGCGGCCGTTCGCTGTTTCGCGATTACGATTCCGGTCGTGAAATGATGTCGTTCACCAACGGCAAGCTGCGCTATCACGATGGCCACGGTATGTTCTCCGAATGTGACATGCCGCGCCGCTGCCGCTATTACGAAAGCGCCGGTTTCATAGCCGACAGTGCCACGTTCAAGGGCACCTACAGTGGCCATCGCGCCCGACAGATCGCGGCGCGCGCCGATGCGCTGGACCTGTCCCTGCTGCGCACGCCGCTCAATCACCGCTATCAGTTCGGCAGCACCAACGTCATCGCGCTGCAGGCACAGATCAATAATGACTGGGCCGACAATCTGATCGGCGCGCAATACCTGGAAATGCCCAAGGGCTCGTACACCCGCGTACGCATGACTGTCCGTTCGCTTGATCCGCACCAGGTCGCGTACATTCAGCTCAAAGCCAAGGAATTCGAAAAAGAGGTGCAGATCGGGTTGCCGCCAGAAATGGTCGCCACGGCGGATCAGCCGCTGGAGATGGATTTCAGCTTCGATAATCCGCAAGACCGCAAGGCTTTCTCCTTCCATTTGCTGGGTTATGGCTCGGGCGCTGTTGAAGTCACGGATTTCAGTGTGATCACCGAGCTGCCAGGGCAAGAGGATCTGCTGGATGAAGTGCCGGAGGATGAGGCCGCACAGTCGAGTTGACACCGCGTTAAGAGGTTCTGCCTATCAGCGTCCAATAGTCGGGCTATTAGCCGACTCGTCAAGTCGGGTCTAGCCTTACAAGTCCGAAGTCGGCACGAGCCGGCCGTAGACGACCTGATAAGGACCCGAACATGGCAAACGAATCGAAATGCCCGTTCAACCACGCCGCTGGTGGTGGTACGACGAACCGTGACTGGTGGCCGAATCAACTCAACCTGAAGATCCTGAGTCAGCACTCGCCCAAGTCCGACCCACTGGGCAAGGACTTCGACTACGCCAAAGCCTTCAAGAGCCTGGACTTCCAGGCGCTGAAACAAGACCTCAATGCGTTGATGACCGACTCCCAGGACTGGTGGCCGGCGGACTTCGGCCACTATGGCCCGCTCTTCATCCGCATGGCCTGGCACAGCGCCGGCACCTATCGCACCGCGGATGGCCGCGGTGGTGCCGGATCGGGCCAGCAGCGTTTCGCCCCGCTCAACAGTTGGCCGGATAACGTCAGCCTCGACAAGGCCCGCCGCCTGCTTTGGCCGATCAAACAGAAATATGGCCGCAACATTTCCTGGGCCGACCTGATTGTCCTCACCGGTAACGTCGCGCTTGAATCCATGGGCTTCAAGACTTTCGGTTTCTCCGGTGGCCGCCCTGATGTGTGGGAACCGGACGAAGACGTGTACTGGGGTTCGGAAAATGAATGGCTGGGCGGTGATAGCCGTTATGGCAAGGACAAGGCCGCCATGCAGGAACCCGGTGACGGCACGCTGGTAGCCGAACCGGATCTGCACGGCAAAGAAGAGAGCCGCACGGATCAGGGCGAGCGCACTCTGGAAAACCCGCTTGCAGCGGTGCAGATGGGCCTGATCTACGTCAACCCGGAAGGTCCTGAAGGCAACCCTGACCCCGTGGCCTCGGCCCACGACATTCGCGAAACCTTCGCCCGCATGGCCATGAACGATGAAGAAACCGTGGCCCTGATTGCTGGCGGTCACGCCTTTGGCAAAACCCACGGTGCCGGCCCTGCCGATAATGTCGGCCCGGAACCGGAAGCCGCCGGACTAGAAGAACAAGGCCTCGGTTGGCGCAACGCGTTCGGCACCGGCAAGGGCGGCGACACCATCACCAGCGGCCTCGAAGTGACCTGGACCACCACGCCGACCCGGTGGAGTAACAACTACCTGGAAAACCTGTTCGGTTTCGAGTGGGAACTGACCAAAAGCCCGGCCGGTGCGCATCAGTGGATTCCGAAAAACGGCGCGGGTGCAGGCACCGTTCCCCATGCCCATGACCCGAGCAAAAAACTCTCGCCAACCATGCTCACCTCTGATCTGGCGTTGCGCTTCGACCCGGCTTACGAGCAGATCTCCCGGCGTTTTCTGGCCAATCCCGATCAATTGGCCGACGCCTTCGCCCGCGCCTGGTACAAACTGATCCACCGCGACATGGGTCCCCTCTCTCGCTATCTCGGCCCGGAACTGCCCAACGAAGAACTGCTGTGGCAAGACCCGATCCCCGATGCCACTCACCCACTGATCGATGAAAACGACGCTGGCGCATTGAAGAGCAAAGTGCTGGCATCCGGTCTGTCGGTTTCGCAACTGGTCTCGACGGCCTGGGCTGCCGCTTCGACGTTCCGTGGCTCGGACAAGCGCGGCGGCGCCAACGGTGGCCGTCTGCGCCTGGAGCCGCAGAAGTCCTGGCACGCCAACCAGCCGGAACAACTGGCCAGCGTGCTGAAAACCCTTGAGGGCATTCAGAACGCGTTCAATGGTGGTGCATCGGGCAAGAAAGTCTCGCTGGCAGACCTGATCGTGCTGGCCGGCAATGCCGGGGTCGAGCAAGCGGCGAAAAATGCCGGGCACTCCGTCACCGTCCCATTCACACCGGGGCGTACGGACGCCTCGCAAGAGCAAACCGATGTGGATTCATTCGGTTTTCTCGAACCAATCGCCGATGGCTTCCGCAACTACAGCAAAGGCAAATACACGGTGTCGGCCGAGGCGCTGCTGATCGACAAGGCACAACTGCTCACCCTCACCGCGCCGGAAATGACCGTGCTGCTGGGTGGGTTGCGGGTGTTGAACACTAACGTCGGGGGAAGCCGTCATGGCGTGTTCACCCACCAGACCGAAGCGTTGACCAACGACTTCTTCACCCACCTGCTGGACATGGGCGTTGAGTGGAAACCAACGTCAAAAGCGGCGGACGAGTTCGAGGGCCGCGACCGTAAAACCGGCAGCGTGAAATGGACGGCGACGCGGGTTGATCTGGTGTTCGGCTCCAACGCAATATTGCGGGCGCTGGCGGAGGTGTATGCCAGTTCGGATGCGAAGGAACAGTTCGTCAAAGACTTTGTCGCCGCCTGGACAAAGGTGATGAACCTCGACCGGTTTGATCTGAAGTAACGCAAAAACTATGGGAGCGGGCTTGCTCGCGAAGGCGGTGTGTCAGGTAACAACTCTGTGCCTGACACACTCTCTTCGCGAGCAAGCCCGCTGCCACATTTAGATCCGCGTTAAGCCAGGCTTTTGCTGACCACCTCATAGACGTCGCTGGACAACTGACCTGAAGCCAGAATCCGCTCCAGTTCGGTTTTCATCAGCGCCTGCCGCGCGCTGTCGTATTTGCGCCAGCGCGTCAGTGGCGCCAATTGCCGCGAGGCGATCTGCGGGTTGAAGCCGTTCAGTTCGATCACCAGATCCGCCAGGAAGCGATAACCCGAGCCATCCGCCGCGTGGAAGTTGATCAGGTTCTGTCCGGCAAACGCGCCGACCAGCGCACGCACCTTGTTCGGGTTTTTGATGTTGAACGCTGGGTGCTGCATCAACGCCTTCACGCGCTCCAGACCGCCCGGCAACGCGCTGCCGGCCTGCACACTGAACCACTGATCCATGACCAACGGATTGTCCTTGAAATGCTCGGCGAAACTCGCCAGCGCCACGGCTTTCTGTTCTTCGAACGGCGAGTTGACCAACACTGCCAGCGCCGTCAGGCGCTCGGTCATGTTATCGCTGGTGTCGAACTGTTCCAGCGCCGCCGCCAACACTTCTGGCTTGCCGCTGAGCATCAGGTACGACAGCGCGATGTTCTGCAACGCACGACGGGCGAAATGCTCGGCCTCGGCCACATACGGGGTGTTCTTCGACAGGTCGCGGTTGGCCTGATAACGCAGCCACAGCGCTTCGAACAGGTTGTCCGCCAGTTGTTTGCGGGCAAATTCGCGCGCGATATGGATAGCTTCGACATCCGCTATTTCGCTGATTTCGGTGAGATACGCCTCACCCGGCAGCGAGAGCATTTCCGCGACCATCGCCTGATCCAGCGATTCGTCGCACAGCACTGTGCGCAACGCGGTAATCAAGCGCGGGTCAAGCACCAGGCTTTCGCCCTTCTGCTGTTGAGTGATCAGCTCTTGCAGCACCTGCACCGACAGTTGCTGGCCGGCATCCCAGCGGTTGAAGCCGTCGCTGTCGTGCTGCATCAGGAACATCAGTTGATCGCGGCTGTACGGGAAGCTCAGTTTCACCGGCGCCGAGAAACCACGCAGCAGTGACGGCAACGGCTGTTCGCTGATGTCGATGAAAGTGAAGGTCTGCTCGGCTTCGGTCACGGAAATGACGCGAGTGGAGCCTTGGGCAGCGGCTTCACCAGCCAGCCGCAGGGCAATCGCGTTGCCCTTGCTGTCGAGCAGGCCCAGCTCCACGGGAATCAGGAACGGCAGTTTTTCCACCTTGTCCGGTGTTTCCGGGCAGCTCTGCCGGAACGTCAGGCTGTAGGTTTTCGCGGCGGCGTCGTAAGACTCGCTCACCGCCAGACGCGGTGTGCCGGCCTGGCTGTACCAGCGCTTGAACTGGGTCAGGTCGACGCCATTGGCATCTTCCATGGCTTTGATGAAGTCGTCGCAAGTCACGGCCTGGCCGTCGTGGCGTTCGAAGTACAGATCGCTGCCCTTACGGAAGCCTTCGGCGCCGAGCAAGGTGTGGATCATGCCGACCACTTCCGAGCCCTTTTCGTACACGGTCAAGGTGTAGAAGTTGGAAATTTCGATGAAGCTGTCCGGACGCACCGCGTGGGCCATCGGGCCGGCATCCTCGGCGAACTGATGGGTACGCAGGTACGCCACGTCCTGTATGCGCTTGACCGTGGCGGAGTTCATGTCGGCGGAGAAACCGGAATCACGGAACACGGTGAAGCCTTCCTTGAGCGACAGCTGGAACCAGTCGCGGCAGGTCACGCGGTTGCCCGACCAGTTGTGGAAGTATTCGTGCGCGACAATCGCCTCGACCCGCTGGTGCGCGGCGTCGGTGGCGGTTTCGGCGCGGGCCAGTACGGCGCTGGAGTTGAAGATGTTGAGGCCTTTGTTCTCCATCGCGCCCATGTTGAAGTCGTTCACGGCGACGATCATGAAGATGTCCAGATCGTACTCGCGACCGTAAACCTCTTCGTCCCAGCGCATCGACTTCTTCAGGCTGTTCATCGCGTGCTGGCACTTGTCGATGTTTTCCGGCTCGACGTAAATGCGCAGCGCCACATTGCGCTCGGTCATGGTGGTGAACGTGTCTTCAACGCACCACAAGTCACCGGCCACCAGCGCGAACAGGTACGCCGGCTTCATGAACGGGTCTTCCCAGGTCGCCCAATGCCGGCCGTCTTCGCCCGGGCCGGAAGCAATCGGATTGCCGTTGGACAGCAGCACCGGATAGCTGTGCTGTTCGGCGACCACCGTGGTGGTGAACTTGCTCATCACGTCCGGGCGGTCGAGGTAATAGGTGATCTTGCGGAAACCTTCGGCCTCGCACTGGGTGCAGAACATCGTGCCGGACTTGTACAGGCCTTCCAGCGCGGTGTTGGTTTCCGGATGGATCTTGACGCTGGTGTCGAGCGTGAAGGTTTCGCTGGTCGGTTGCAGGGTCAGTTCGTTTTCACTGAGCTGATAGTCCGCAGCGCTCAGTTCCTGATCGGCCAAGGTCACCGACAGCAATTCCAGTTGCTGGCCATCGAGCACCAGCGGCGGCAGGCCCGGGCCACGCGCCGGATTGCGGCGCATCACCAATTGCGCGTGGACCAGGCTGTGATCCTCGAACAACTCGAAGGTCAGGTGCGTTTCGTCGATCAGGTACTCGGGCGCCTGATAGTCCTTCAGGTAAATCATCTTCGGTTGTTCGGTGCGCATGCTGGAGTCCTTACTGATGCACGGCGAGCTGATAAGCCGTGTACTTACGAATGTTGATCACGCCGGTGTCGAAGATCAGGTACTGGCCCTTGATCCCCAGCAGCGTGCCTTCGGCAATCGGGTTCTTGTCCAGGTTGAAGCTGACGATTTTGGCCGGGTATTGCACGACCGGATAGCGGATTTCCAGCGGTTCGACATCGGGAATCGTCTGAATGGCCTGTAGGCCGAATCGCTCCTGCAAGCCTTGCAGGCCCTCGGCGCAGGTGTCGAGCAACTGATCACGCACCTGTGCCAGATCCACGGCGACGGCATCGCCCTTGAGCAGTGCACGCCAATTGGTCTTGTCAGCCACTTGGCTACGCAACAGATCTTCGACGAAGCCCGATTGCTGCCGCGTGGCGACGCGGATGATCGGCAACGCCTGACTGGCCCCCTGATCGAGCCAGCGCGTCGGCAATTGGGTAGCACGAGTGATGCCAACCTTGATCCCCGACGAATTGGCCAGGTAAACCACATGGTCCGTCATGCAGAACTGCTCGCCCCACGCCGGATCCCGGCAGGTGCCGGCATCATAGTGGCAGCGCTCCGGGCTCATGATGCAGATATCGCACTGCGCCAGCTTGGTCATGCACGGATAGCAATAGCCCTGACTGAAACTGGTTTTGGTCTTGCGCCCGCAATGGGTGCAATGGATCGCCCCCAGGTATTCAAGACGCACCGTGGTGCCGATCATGGGATTGACCGGCACCTCGACGTCATCCAGACGAAACGCGTATTGCACGTTCGGCCCGTCCAGGCGCGCCGACATTTTGCTGATTGCACCGCGGCCAATCTCGATCAATGGATGGCATCCGACTTGAACAGAATATTCGGCACTTCGATCGACTTCGACGCACATTCCTGCGGGCCCATGTAACCGGTGCGCTGTTCTTCAGGCAGGTTCTGGATTTCCCAGGCGATCATCGCCTGCAGCGACAGTTCGCGCTGTTCGGCGGTGAGTTTGCCACCGTCCGACCACTTGCCGATTTCCACGGCCAGCTTCAGGCTCTCGTAGATGTCCGGGGTAATGTTGTTGATCATGTCGTTAAAAGAGGACATCAGGGTCTCCGTGCTCTTTATCTACAGAAAAATTTCAGGCGGCCAGTTTACGGCGGTTATACAAACCACCCAACAAACCGGTGAAGCATCCGATGAGTAACCCGCCGACGTGGGCGGCGTTGGCGATTTCGCCGAAACCGATCATCGAGATCAGCCCGGACATGCACACCAGCAACCACACCAGCATCATCACCAGCACGCCACGCGGCAGACGATAGGCCGGGTTCGGCGCCAGCAACTGGAAGATCCAGCAATGCCCGAGCAAGCCGTACAGCACGCCGGACAGGCCGCCGAACAGGGTCGCGCCGCTCCAGGCAAATTGCGCGTAGTTGGAGACAAGGCTGAACAGCAGCGTCAGGCCGATCAGGTTGATGCTGCCCTGACGCGACTCGATACGCCGGCCCAGCTCCCAGTACCACATACCGTTCATGGCCAGGTGGAGAATGCCGAAGTGAATCAGCATTGGCGTAAACAAGCGCCACCACTGCCCCGCCGCCAAGCTATCAGCCAGCGGCGTGAAATGGATGTAATCGCCGACCACCCGAAAATCGAGAAAGGTGAGCCAGCGCAAGGTCTGCAGGTTTTCGCCCAGGTAAGTCAGGCCGCCCACAATCAGGCACAGCAGCAGGATAAACCCCGTGGCTTTGGCATATTTCAACTGTTCGACGAAGCTTGGACGCTTGAGTGTCTGGGCCACGGGAATGTCCAGTTGCTGATCTGGATCGCCGGCCGGGAAGCGTTCGTAAAGCGAGCGCACGTCTTCGCTGATTTCCGCAGGCGCCCACAGCACTTGCTCGCCCGCCTCTTCGCTGACTCGATGTGGCACTTGCATCCGTTGCAGCAACTGGACAAAACCACTCAAATCCACCGCCAGTGGCAAACGCAATACCGCTATCGCACTCATTGCAGCACCTCCGGCCGCTCGACATCGACCCAGACGAATTTAGCCGGATCGAGGCGGGTTTCCTGATCCAGACGATAGGCGACGAGTTTGCCGTAGAGCACCGCGCTGTAATCCAGACACGCGAGGTTGGGGCGGATCGGCGCCGGTTTGCCGCTGCGCCAGTAGTGGCCGACGAACAGCAACGGCTCGTCGACGCCATAGCGCAGCAGGGAGTTTTTTTCGGTAGAGGTCAGCGGCGTCCGTGCCACCGGTTCCGGCAGCGCATCAGGCTGGAAGACGATGTCGCCGTAGGTTTTCGGATCGTCTTCCCAGAACTTGGTGCGGAAGAACGAACGCACCAGACCGTCGCCACTGGTCATGGTCTGGCCCCCGGGCAGGCGCATGTCGGTGCCACGCAGGAGGCGGTCGAACACCGTGCAGGCAAAGCTGCCGGGCACCGCCGAAGCCTGGAGGAAATGCTCATCGATACGCGCATCGGGAAACAGGCCGCGCAACGGTTCGATCAGGCCGGCGTCCCAGCAGGCATGCACGACACGGAAACGCCCGGCGTCCACCACCAGCGGCAGTTCATAGAACCACTGCTGAAAGTCGTGCCAGTCGCCGGGATGATCTTCGAACTGAGTCAGGGTTTCATGAAGCAAACGCGCATGACGCGGCGTGTGCTCACGCACGAACTGCTTGCCGCTGCCCGGAGGCGCCGGGGTGCTCCAGCCCAGCGCATTGAATTCGTGGTTGCCCATGATGCACAACGCCTGACCGGCCTCGACCATGTCATGAACGATGTGCAGCGCCTCGCGAATCCGCGGGCCACGGTCGATGATGTCGCCGACGAACACGGCCATGCGCGATGGATGCCGCCAGACCCCGCCCTGCTTGTGATAACCGAGTCGGTCAAGCAAGTGTTCCAGGGTCAGGGCGCATCCGTGCACGTCACCAATCAGGTCATAACTGCGCGCGGGATCGAGCATCAGTCGCCTCCACCACCCAGCTTGCTGCCCCAGCCGAGCTTGGTGCGGCAGACTTCGTAGTAGTTGTGGTCGAGCGGGTGAATCAGTCGCAGCTTCTGCGCTTTCTTGCTGACGGTGATGGTGTCGCCCGGCGCGCAGGTGAAGTGGTTCTGCCCATCGCAGGAGACCTGCGGGTAGATCTGCATGTTTTTCGACACGACGATTTTCAGCTCACTGTTGCCATCGACCACAATTGGCCTGCTCGACAACATATGGGGGTACATCGGCACGATCACAATGGCATCGAGTTTGGGATGCATGATCGGTCCGCCGGCAGACAGCGCATAGGCGGTAGAACCGGTGGGCGTGGCGACGATCAGGCCGTCAGCCTTCTGGCTGCAGACGAACTGGCCGTCGATGTACAGCTCGAACTCGATCATCCGCGTCGACTTGCCAGGGTGCAACACCACGTCGTTCAGCGCATCGCCCTGGCCGATGGCTTCGGCATGGCGGCGGACTTCGGCTTGCAGCAAAAAGCGGTTTTCCACCAGGTAATGGCCGTCGAGCACCTTGGCGACTTCGACTTCCAGCTCATCGGGGCGAATGTCGGTGAGGAACCCGAGGCTGCCACGGTTGATCCCGAGCACCGGAATGTTGTGCCGCGCCAGCGCCCGGGCAGCGCCGAGCAGGCTGCCGTCGCCGCCGACGACGATGACCATGTCGCAGACTTCGCCGAGCATCTTGCGCGACGAAGTTTGCAGGCCGTGGCCGGGCAGAACTTCAGCAATGGTGTCTTCGAGGATCACATGCAGGTGACGATCGAGCAGAAACCGTTTCAGTCGGCGGACGGTATCCAGCACCTGGGAACTGCCCAGGCGACCGATGATGCCGATATTGCGAAATTGCTCCATGGGACCTCTGCGGACAATCGAAAACGCGAAAAGCACGATTATGGGCGAAAGCCTGCGATAGACAAAATCCTTTCAGCCTCAAGGGTGTGCCCGTGTTTAAGGCTATGCTCGCAAGATGATCCTATTTCCTGACTTGCTCCAGTTGCCCCACCAGTTACGCCATCCCGAAGTGCGCGATCTGGCGTGGGTGATCCTCGCCCCGCCGATGCTGGCCACAACGCCATGGCCGCAGCGTCATCCGCTGGCCGGCAGCGATTGGGTCGCCGATCCCGAGCGCCTGGAACACTGGCTGCGTCAGCTCGACCGTGACAGTTACGGATTGCTGCACTGGCTGTCCCAGGCACGCACGCGGCGGTTGGGCCTTTATTACGAGCGGTTGTGGCAGTTTGCTGTGCAACATGCACCGGGTATCGAACTGATCGCCGCCAACCTGCCGATTCGCCGGGGTGGCCATACCCTCGGCGAACTGGACATGTTGCTGCGTGACCGCGACGGCGTGCATCACCTGGAGCTGGCAATCAAGCTCTACCTCGGCCCGCAAAACGGCGATGGTCATGATCCGGCGCAATGGCTGGGGCCCGGTTGCCATGATCGACTGGATCGCAAGCTGGCGCATCTGGCCGAGCATCAACTGCCGATTTCCACGCGCCCGGAAAGTCGCGAAGTCCTGGCAGCGCTGGATATCGAGGTGTTCAGTGCGCAGCTGTGGCTCGGTGGTTATCTGTTGTATCCGTGGCCGGGGCAAGCGCAATCGCCGCGGGGTGCCCACCCACAACATTTGCGCGGCAGTTGGTTGCATCAGAAGGATTGGCCGGCGTTCGTCGCGCAACGCCCGGCCGGACGCTGGCAACCCCTGCCCCGCCATGCCTGGCTGGCACCGGCGCACTACCCGGTGGAACAGACCTGGAAGGAAGAACACTTGCAAATGTGGCTGGAGGGTTTGGAACCGCTAGCCCCGGCGCAGTTGATGGTGCGGCTGATTGAGAATGCGCGCGGGGAATGGGAGGAAGCGGAGCGGTTGTTTCTGGTCTCGGATCTTTGGCCGAATGTGCCTGGCCAAGCCTGAAAATTTGCAGTGCCTGTTCGCCACCCATCGCTGGCAAACCAGCGATGGGTGCCGACTCGGTCTAAAGGGATAACCGCACAGCCAAAGCCGCCAACGTCACCAATAAAACCGGTGCCGTCAGCACAATCCCCACCTTGAAGTAATACCCCCAGCCAATCCTGATCCCCTTGCGTTCCAGCACGTGCAGCCACAGCAACGTCGCCAGACTGCCAATCGGCGTGATCTTCGGCCCCAGATCACTGCCGATCACGTTGGCATAGATCATCGCCTCCTTGACCACCCCGCTCGCCTGACTGGCATCAATCGAGAGCAGCCCGATCAAAACGGTCGGCAGATTGTTCATGATCGAGGACAACAACGCGGTCAGCACACCGGTGCCCATTGCCGCACCCCATACGCCATGACCGCCGAAAACATCCAGCCAACCCGCCAGATACCCGGTCAACCCGGCATTGCGCAGGCCGTAGACAACCAGATACATGCCTAGCGAGAAAATCACGATCTGCCACGGTGCTTCTTTCAGCACCTTGCGCGTTGAAATCTTGTGACCACGGGCGGCGATACCCAGTAACAGCGCGGCGCAGACCGCCGATATCGCGCTGATCGGGATGCCCAGTTGTTCGAGGAAGAAGCAGCCGATCAACAGGATCACCAACACCCCCCAACCGGCGTAGAACGTCGCTTTGTCGTGAATCGCAGTGTGCGGCAGTTCAAGCTGTTCGGGGGCGTACGCCTTGGGAATGTCACGACGGAAAAACCACAGCAACATCGCCAGCGTCGCGGCGACGCTGACAACGTTCACCGGCACCATGACCGCCGCATAGCGATTGAAGCCGATATTGAAAAAGTCTGCCGAAACGATGTTGACCAGATTCGACACCACCAGCGGCAGGCTCGCGGTATCGGCAATGAACCCGGCACCCATGACGAACGCAAGGGTGGCCGCCGGAGAAAAGCGCAGCGCCAGCAACATCGAAATCACAATCGGCGTGAGGATCAGTGCGGCACCGTCATTGGCAAACAATGCCGACACCAGCGCACCGAGCAACACCATAAAGGCAAACAGCTTGCGCCCGCTGCCCCGCCCCCATCGCGCCACATGCAGCGCGGCCCAGGCAAAAAACCCGGCCTCATCGAGTAACAGGCTGATGATGATCAGCGCGACGAAGGTGCCGGTGGCGTTCCAGATGATTTGCCATACCAGGGGGATGTCGCTCAGATGCACCACGCCGAAGATCAGCGCCAGCACGGCGCCCAACGTCGCACTCCAGCCGACGCCAAGACCTTTGGGTTGCCAGATGACAAGGGTGATGGTCAGCAGGAAAATCAGTGACGCAGCGAGCATTCTCGACAGCCTTCAACAATCAAATGGTTAGGGATCCACATGTGGGAGCGGGCTTGCTCGCGAAGGCCGCAGGTCAGACAAAAAGTTGCTATCTGACACTACGCTTTCGCGAGCAAGCCCGCTCCCACAGTTTCCGGTGTACATCCGGAGAAACGATTAACTCATTTCTTGTGTTGTGCCACAAAGAGCCCGTACGCATCGATGAACTTCTGCAGAAACGGTTTCACCGTCTCACTCAGCTTGCCCGCCTCATCAAACGCCGACCCCGCACCGCCCAGATAGGCCTCTGGCTGCTGCATGCAGGGCACGTCGAGAAACACAAACGACTGACGCAGATGCTGGTTCGCGCCGAAACCGCCGATCGCACCTGGCGAAACACTGATCACCGCGCCCGGCTTGCCGCCCCAGACGCTCTTGCCGTAAGGCCGCGAGCCAACGTCGATCGCATTTTTCAACGGTGCAGGCACCGAGCGGTTGTACTCCGGCGTCACAAACAGCACCGCGTCGGATGAACCCACCTTTTGTCGAAAAGTGCTGTAGGCTGCCGGCGGTGAATCACCGTCAATGTCTTCGTTATAGAGTGGCAGATCGCCGATTTCGACAATCTCAAGCTTGAGGTTAGCCGGAGCCAGCTCGGCCAGTGCAAGGGCGACTTTACGGTTGATCGACGCTTTGCGAAGACTACCGACCACTACGGCGACGTTGTAGACATTGCTCATGGAAGACTCTCGATTGTCAGTGGAAGAAGCCAGTAGTTATAGATGATTCGATGACAGTTTCACCAGCGGACTCGGGAAATACCCGCGTGCTGATTATTTTTCTCCTGTAGGAAAACTTACAGGCCTTGATGACGGTCTACCAAGCCGCAAATCAAGCGTTTTATCTCCAGAGGTTCTAAGCAGATGGCAGCAGTACTGGTCGGTCAGTTCCATGCAAGAGATGCGGAAGGCCGCGTTTATTCGGTGCATGAGTTCCAGGAATCCACTCCGTCAGCGGACGGTTTTACCGGCTCGGAGCCTGTCACCACATACAAACTGGCCATTGGCGATCGCGTCAACAAGGTCAGTGACAACGAGTTTTTGCTGGTTCAATCGGGTGTCACCCTGACTCGCGAACCTGAACCAACCGTCGCTTCATAACTGACTGTTATGAGCAGAAGTCATATGCGCAGACTTGGGGTAGGATTCAGCCACTGACCCCACCTGCTGAACATGGACTTCACGCATGCGTTTACGTCATATCGAAGTGATTCAGGCGCTTTTGCAGGCCGGTCATATGGGCACTGCCGCCGAATGGTTGCAGTTGCCGCTGGCCGAGGTCGAAGAGCGTTTGCGCGAGGCCGAGAGTCATTTGGGGTTCATGCTGTTCGCCAGCGTTCGCGGGCGCCTGCAACCGACGCCCGAGGCTCGGGCGTTGCAGGTGGAAATCGCTCACGTCTATGAAGCGCTGGAACCTGTGCAACGCCTGGCCAGCAGCCTCAAACAATACCTCGCCCCGCCGGTGCGCATCATCGGCACCCCTGCGCTGGCCCAGCAATTATTGCCACAAAGCCTCGCCTCACTGCGTCGACGCCTGCCGGATGCACCTTGCAGCCTGTTGAGTGCCCCGACCCGGGACATCGTCCGCAGCCTTTTGCTGCGTGAATGTGATCTGGGTTTGAGCCTGCACGATCCCGACCATCCCGACATTCATTGCCAGCCATTGGCCCAAGGCAAGCTGCAATTGCTTGCGCCTCATGGCTGGCTGCAACCGAAGCAGAAGTACATTTCCCTGCAGGACCTGGCGGGACAGGCGATGATCGGCCTCGAACGTGAGGATCCGCTGAGCCCGGCACTGGAAAACAAACTCCAGGCCTTACGCCCGGCGCCGAGCATCCAGACCCGCGTGCAAACCCATCAAATGATGCGCAGCATGGTCGAGGCCGGCGAAGGTCTGGCCATTGTCGATCCGTTCACCGCATTGGGCGCACGCTCCGCCGGGCTTGATACCTGCCCGCTATCGCCCGCCATAACGATCAGCCTCTACGCCTTGACCTTCAAGCACGCCGCGCCGTCATCGGCGATCCAGACCTTACTGGCCATCGTCACGGAACAAGCCGAGGCGATGCTGACGAGCTAACTGAATTTTCCAGCGGATTATCGAACAGTCGATACCAGAACAGCGCCACCTCGGCGGTGTTCGGGTCGATGCCGCGATAGCGTAACTGGTCGACACCACCGATCACATACCCACAGCGCTCATAAAGCCGACAAGCACCGAGGTTATTGTTCTGGGTTTCCAGCATGATCCCCGGCAGCTTCTTTTTGCGACTCCAGAATTGCGCCACATCCAGCAACGCCTTCGCTACACCGTGGCGACGGGCCGGCGCGTGCACCGCCAACTCATCGATATGGGCAAAGCCATTCCAGTTGGTGCTGATGACCAGATGGCCGACCGGTTCGTCGTCGAGGTATGCCATGAAAATCGCGCTGTCCGCCGCATCGCGGTAGCTGCTGAACTCCTCCGGATCAATGCCGTAACACTTGCGGTAAGGGACAATCGTCGTCATCGACCACTGCTCCACCGGCTTGCCGATCACCGCGGCGCCATACGCTGCGACCTCAAAGCTGAAGTCGCTGCCCCAGATATAAGCTGCAAAGCCTTCATCGGCGACACGCACCGACAGCCCTGGGTATTTCGGATTCATGACCGGTTGCATACTGGGAAAAGTCCTCATTCCTTGACGCAATCGACGGTGTAGTGCCGTCCATTGCCTTGGTCTTCATGTTGCAGTCCATGCACATCGGCGACAAAACCGGGAAAGCTGCTATCGAACGTGCGGGCAAATTTCAGGTAATCGATGATCGAGCGAGTCGACTCGCTAAAACGCTCGCCGGGCATGATCAACGGGATTCCCGGTGGATACGGTACCAGCATCACCGCAGCAATCCGCCCTTCCAGCTCGTCGATCGGTACGGCCTCGACTTCACCGCGCACCAGATGATCATAGGCATGGGCAGGCTTCATGGCGATTTGCGGCATTACGGTGTACATGCGCTTGAGGTGTTTGGCAGTGGCATTGCTGCGATAGCAGGCATGCAATTGATCGCACAAGTCACGCAGGCCCATACCGCGATAGCATGCGGTGTCCTCCTGTGCAACGCACGGCAGGCACGTTGCCAGACCGACATTAGCGTCGTAACTGCGCTTGAACTCCAGCAACTCGGTGATCAGCGTGCTCCATTTGCCTTTGGTGATGCCCATGGAGAACAGCACCAGAAACGAGTACAGACCGGTCTTCTCCACCACCAGCCCGCGCTCCCAGAGGAACTTGCTGACCACGGCGGCCGGAATCCCCCTCTCGCTCAACGCGCCACCGGCATTCAACCCCGGCATCACCAACGTGACCTTGATCGGGTCAAGCAGTACATAGTCGTCGCTGACCTCGCCGAAACCGTGCCAGTCAGCATCCGGTTGCAGCAACCAGTCTTCGGTTTGCACACGGTCGATGCCCTCGACACCTGGCGGCTGCCAGATCGAGAACCACCAGTCATCAGCAGCGATGTGCTGACGCAGATTGGCCAGCGCCCGACGGAAACTCAGCGCTTCGTCGAAGGTTTCCTGCAACAGCGAGCGCCCGGCCGGGCCTTCCATCATGGCCGACGCCACGTCGAGCGAGGCAATGATGCTGTACTGCGGCGAAGTGGAGATGTGCATCATGAACGCTTCGTTGAAGCGGTCGCGATCCAGTTGCCGCGCACCGCCGTCCTGCACATGAATCATCGAAGCCTGACTGAACGCAGCGAGCAGCTTATGGGTGGAGTGGGTGGTGAACACCAATGGGCTGTCGGCGCTACGCGAAGTGGCCATGCCGTAACGTCCGGCGAAGAATTCGTGAAACGCTGCATAGGCGTACCACGCCTCGTCGAAATGCAGTACTTCGACGCTGTTGCCAAGGCTTTGCTTGATCAATTCGGCGTTGTAACAGAGGCCGTCGTAGGTCGAATTGGTCACCACTGCCAGTTTGACTTTCGGCGCACGACCCTGGGTCAGCGGGCTGGCGTCGATCTTCGCCTGAATCGATTCGCGACTGAACTCGCTCAGCGGAATCGGACCGATGATCCCCAGTTCGTTGCGCTCCGGACACAGGTACAACGGGATCGCGCCGGTCATGATGATCGCGTGCAGCACCGACTTGTGGCAGTTGCGATCCACCAGCACCAGATCGTCGCGCGCCACCATCGAATGCCAGACAATCTTGTTGGCCGTCGAGGTGCCATTGATCACGAAAAAGGTGTGATCAGCGCCGAAATTGCGTGCTGCACGCTCTTCCGCTTCAGCGAGCGGCCCCGTGTGATCAAGCAATGAACCGAGCTCTGGCACCGAAACCGACAAATCCGAACGCAGGGTATTTTCGCCAAAGAACTGGTGAAACGCCTGCCCTACCGGACTCTTGTGATACGCCACGCCGCCGCCATGACCGGGGGTGTGCCAGGAATAATTGGAATCGGCGGTGTGCTGCACCAGCGCCTTGAAAAACGGCGGTAGCAAACCGTCGAGATACTTGCGCGCCGCCCGTGCGACTTGTCGGGCCAGGAACGGCACCGTGTCTTCAAACAGGTAAAGGATGCCGCGCAATTGATTGAGTTCGGCCATGGCATCGGCCGGGGCGTTTTCCAGCGTGACCTGTTCACCCAGGGCAAAGATCGGCAGGTCCGGCGCGCGCACCCGGGCCAGGCCGATCAGTTCGGCCATGTTCTGCAACAGATGTGAATTGGTGCTGGCGTCTTCGGCGGCGATCAGCATGCACGCCAGACCATGATGAGTCGATGCCACCAGGCGCCCTTCGGCATAGTCGGTGGCCGAAACGATATTGAAACCTTCCTGTTCCAATTCCCGGGCGATACCGCGAATACGCTCGCCGGCGACCGTATCGGCCTTGATGTCGCGATGGACGATCAACACCGGAAACTTCAAATCTTTGTACATGAGGCTCAGTGTCCTGAGGCGGCGGATTTGAATCCACCCATGCACTCAGGGTAGAGGGTTGCAGCGAAAGTGGCGAGGGTGGCGAGGGTGGCCACTTGTCAGTACTTCCACGAGGCGATGATCTTTCAGCCCTGTGCGTCCGCTTCTGCGATTTGCGTCCAAAGCGCCGGGCCACCGGCCGACTTGGCGATGATCTCCAGGCGTACCTGGTGTGCCGCCAGTTCATCTTCCGTCGCACGAATGATTCGTGCCGGCTGACGATCGGCCGGCAGCCGACGGATTTCCGTGGCGGAGTTGTCCGCGCCATCACCCGTACCATTACCGTCGGAAGCATTGCCGGCCAGCGACAGGCTGGTCTGGCCACCGGTCATGGTCAGGTAAACGTCGGCGAGAATCTCCGAGTCGAGCAAGGCGCCGTGCAGTTCACGACCGGAGTTGTCGACGCCATAACGTTTGCACAACGCATCGAGGCTGTTGCGCTGCCCCGGGTGACGCTCCCGGGCCATCATCAGGGTATCGAGGATCGAACAATGCTGCGTGATGTCGGCACGATCCTGCTGACCCATTAAGGCAAATTCGTTGTTGATGAAGCCAACGTCGAACGCCGCGTTATGGATGATCAGTTGTGCGCCTTTGATGAACTCGAAGAACTCATCAGCGACTTCGGCAAACCGCGGTTTGCCCACCAGAAATTCATTGGTGATGCCGTGGACGCCGATGGCGCCTTCGTCACTCTCGCGATCCGGTTGCAGGTAAACGTGAAAGTGCCGGCCCGTCAGGCGCCGACCGATCAGTTCGACACAACCGATTTCGATAATCCGGTGACCATCGGTCACCGGCATGCCGGTGGTTTCGGTATCGAGTACAACGGATCTGGTGGCCATCAGTGTTCAGCTCTCAACGGGGGCAATCGTGCAAAAGCGGCGATGTTAACACGCTCACCAAGGTGTTTCAGGTACACCGTTTCGGTGGAATCAGGTCTGCTTGTAGCCGCGCACGTCGTCTACACCACGGTTGGCCAACTGGTCAGCCCGTTCGTTGCCGTGATGGCCGATGTGCCCACGCACCCACTTCCAGGTGACCTTGTGGCGATTGACTTGTTCATCCAGCTCTTTCCACAGATCGGCGTTCTTTACCGGCTCTTTCGCAGCGGTTTTCCAGCCGCGCTTTTTCCAGTTGGCCATCCACTCGTTGATGCCCTTCATCACGTATTGCGAGTCGGTCACCAGCAGCACTTCGCACGGACGCTTCAATGCTTCGAGGCCACGGATGGCACCAAGCAGCTCCATGCGGTTGTTGGTGGTATTGGCTTCGCCGCCCCACAGTTCCTTTTCGACGCCCTTGCATACCAGCAACGCGCCCCAGCCGCCCGGTCCGGGGTTGCCCTTGCAGGCGCCGTCAGTGAAAAGTTCTACGCTATCGACGCTTTCGCTCATACCAATCTATCCAGAAAAAAATGCGTGGCCCCACCCATCGTGGATCGATGATGGCCGCGGCCGGAGCGAGTCCGGCCACTTAGAAAAAGAAGGTTTACGGTTCGATACGGCGACGATTGACCTTGGCCATCGGCAGCGGAATCAGCTTGCCCATCGGTTCGCGACGTTGCTGGCGCACCGGCCGCAGACCGACCACAATCTTGCGCGCCACCAACAAGTAGAAGCCGCCGCCCGACAGCTGCCAGTCACCGGCCTTGCGTTCCCAACCCGCCAGACGGGCCTGCCACTTGGGCGACGCGAGCGGCGGACGATAGCACCCGAAGCGGCGTTTCTCCAGCGCAAAGCCGAGCAGATTGAGCCAGTCGGCAACCCGTGAGGGCGAGATGCAGCGAGCCTGGCGCAAGGCGTCATGGGCGAATACGTGACGCAAACCCCAAGAGCTCCAGGGATTGATGCCGATGATCAGCAGATGCCCGCCGGGGCGCACGCTGCTCGCCGCTTCACGCAACAGGCCGTGGGGCGACAGACAGAAATCCAGCCCATGCTGCATCACCACCACGTCGGCGGCATGCTCGCTCAGCGGCCAGGCTTGCTCTTCGCAGACGATCTCGACACCGGGCAATGGCGCACCAAGACGGACGTTGCGCTGCACCTGCGGTGCCGAGGGCGGATTGTCGGCGGACGGGCCGTAATGCACCAGGTAGCCCCCAAAAAAGCGACCCAACTCGTCTTCGAGCATGCGCCGCTCTTCATCCAGCAGAAATTGCCCGATCGGGCTCGACAGCCATTCACGGGCGGCGCTGATCAACGCCAGCCAGTCCGGATCAGCCTGAGCGAACGCTTTATCGGTCATGTCATTCTCCAACGCGCCAGGAACCACTAAGATGCGCCAATGTTTTCCGCTTGGCGAATTCCGACGATGATACAGATCAGTGCCCTGCCCGCCTTCACCGACAACTACATCTGGTTGTTACAGGATCACCGTACCCAGCGTTGTGCCGTGGTCGATCCGGGCGATGCCGCGCCGGTCCAGGCGTGGCTTGCTGCCCATCCGGGCTGGGTGTTGAGCGACATTCTGATCACCCACCATCACCACGACCACGTCGGCGGCGTCGAGCGCTTGAAGAACGCCTGCGGCGCAACCGTTTACGGCCCGGCCAGCGAAAACATTCCAGCGCGGGATGTGGCGCTCAATGACAACGACACCGTCAACGTGCTCGGCTGGGACTTCGATGTCTACGCGGTGCCCGGTCACACACTGGGACACATTGCCTATTACCACCACGGTTTGCTGTTCTGCGGCGACACCCTGTTCGCCGCTGGTTGCGGCCGGTTGTTCGAAGGCACGCCGCAGCAGATGCACCACTCGCTGAGCCGCCTCGCCGCTTTACCGGAAGATACGCTGGTCTATTGCACCCATGAATACACCCTGAGCAATCTCAAGTTCGCCGCAGCGGTCGAGCCGAGCAACCCGGACATCGCCGCTCGTCTGGAAAAAGTCATTCAGCAACGGCAGAACAACGTCATGACCCTGCCTTCGACCCTGGCCCTTGAAAAACTCACGAATCCCTTTTTGCGCACCGGAGAAAGATTGGTTACACAAAAAGTGGACGAACGGGAAGGCGCTCAAAACCGGGCGCCGAGTGAGGTTTTTGCGGCTCTGCGGGCCTGGAAAGATAAGTTCTAAGTACCTCACCGCTTGGTACAAAAATTCTGAAAGGTTGACCTCAGGGGGTGTGCTTTCTAGAATCGCCCGACATTTTTGCCCGGAACTTACTTCCAGCCAATGTCGTCATCAATACGTAAGTCCGTCAATTCAGACGCATTGACCCGCTTGGCGCAAGCCATCGCGGTGGCTGTGTCCGCCACGCTGGCGGGCTGCTCCAGCCATGCACCGCAGACTGAAGCGACCCATACGCCGAACATCGCTGCGCGAGCCAAACAGAAGCCGATCTGGCTGACCGAAAAGGCCAGCCAACAGGCGCCTCAGGATGTCTGGGAGCGCATGCGCGAAGGCTTCCAGTTGCAGGATGGCCTGGGCGTGAACCCGCGCATCGAGCAGCAGCGCCTGTGGTTCGCCAGCAATCCCTCTTTCCTCGAAAATGCCGGCGAACGCGGCAGCCTCTACATTCACTACATCGTCGAACGCCTCGAAGAACGCAACATGCCGCTGGAACTGGCCTTGCTGCCAGTGATCGAGAGCGCCTACAACCCAATGGCCTACTCCCGGTCCAATGCGGTGGGCCTCTGGCAATTCATCCCCTCCACCGGGCGTTACTTCAACCTGCGTCAAACCCGCTTCTACGATGGCCGTCGAGACATCACCGCCTCGACCACGGCGGCGCTGGATTATCTGACCCGCCTGCACGACATGTTCAACGGTGACTGGTTGTTGGCCCTCGCGGCCTACAACGCCGGTGAAGGCACGGTCAGCCGCGCGATCGAGCGCAACGAGAAACTCGGCCTGCCAACGGATTACTGGAACCTGCCATTGCCAGCGGAAACCCAGGCGTACGTGCCAAAGCTTCTCGCACTGTCGCAAGTGGTGCTGACGCCGGAAGCCTACGGTGTGAACCTCAACCCGATCGCCAACGAACCCTATTTCCAGGTCGTCGAAATCAACCACCGCATGGACCTGTCCAAGGTCGCTGCCGTTGCCAACATCGACGAAGACGAACTGTTCCAGCTCAACCCGGCCTTCAAGCAGCGCACCACCATCGACGGTCCTCAGCATCTGCTGGTGCCGACGTCCAAGGCGCAACTGCTGACCGCCAGCCTGCAGACCATGCGACCTGAAGAGCTGATGAGTCCTCGTTCGTTGAAGCCGGTATTCGACGGTGCCGACCCTGGCGAAGTGGCCCAGCTCAAGCGCGCCTATCGCGTGAAGCGTGGAGACAACCTCGGTTCCATTGCCAAGGCCAACAAGGTCCAGGTGAAGGACCTGCAACGCTGGAACAAACTGACCGGCCATAACCTCAAGATCGGCCAGACCCTGGTCATGCGGGACACCACCAGGCGCAGCCCTTCGCGCAGCATTGGCCGGGTCAACACCGTTGTCGCCGCCAACAGCAAGACCAAAGGCAAAAACGCCAGCAAGCAGCGGACCCAGTACAAGGTCAAGCAAGGCGACTCGCTGTACAGAGTGGCCAAGCGTTTCAACGTTGAGATGCAGCACCTCAAGCGCTGGAATCCGGGCACTGGCAAGGCCTTGAAGCCTGGGCAGATGCTCACGGTTTATCAGCCGCATTGATTTGATATCAAAAGATCGCAGCCTTCGTCAGCGCCTGCATTGACCCCGACAGGCGCTGACGAAGGCTGCGATCTTTTTTTGTATTAACACAGCATTAAGCCGCTATCTTTTTCCTGTCCATACAAGCTGTTACTGTACGGCCCACAAAGCCCCAGCCGCCTGGATCGGATCTGACTTGAAGCGTCCCCTCCTCCTGCTCCTGATCAGCCTGGCCTTGAGCTCACCCGCAAGCGCGACGATTACCGAAAGTCACGGTTATGCGCAATTCGGCACGCTCAAGTACCCGGCCAGATTTACCCACTTTGACTGGGTCAACCCGCAAGCGCCCAAGGGCGGTACGTTGCGGGTGATGGCGTTCGGCACCTTCGATACGGTCAATCCATACACATTCAAAGGCACCAGCCCGGTCACTACCGCGAATTTTCTCCAATACGGCATCAACGAGCTGAATGAGCCGTTGATGGTCGGTACTGGCCAATACTCGCCGTCCGGTGATGAGCCGGCGTCCAGCTATGGACTGATCGCACAATCGGTGGAGTACAGCGAAGATCGCAGCTGGGTGGTATTCAATCTACGCCCGCAAGCGCGTTTCCACGACGGTACGCCGATCACTGCCTACGACGTGGCGTTCTCCTACCGCTTGTTGCTCAAAGAAGGCCATCCGCTGTATCGCACGGCCCTTCAGGAGGTGTTGCGGGTCGACATCCTCAACTCGCAGCGCATTCGTTTCGTGCTCAAACGCTCCGGCAACCCGCTATTGATTTTGCGCCTCGGTGAATTGCCGGTGCTGGCGCAACATTACTGGAAAGACCGCGACTTCAAGGCCACCACCTTCGAACCACCTCTGGGCAGCGGGCCATACCGAATCACCTCGGTGACGCCGGGTCGGCAGTTGATTTTCGAGCGGGTCAAGGATTACTGGGGCAAGGACCTGGCGGTCAATCGCGGCAAATACAACTTCGATCGCATGGAGGTCGAGTTCTACCGCGACAGCGACGTGGCGTTCGAGGCCTTCAAGGCCGGTGAGTTCGACATCTACATCGAGCATCAGGCGAAGAACTGGGCCAACGGCTACAACTTCCCCGCAGTACGCCGCGGCGACGTGATCAAGGCACAGATCCCGCATCAGATCCCGACCCAGAGCCAGGGCCTGTTCATGAACACCCGGCGCACGACGTTCGCCGACGTCAAAACCCGCGAAGCCCTGGGCTTGATGTTCGACTTCGAATGGACCAACCGCGCCTTGTTCAGCGACGCTTATAAACGCACGGCCAGCTACTACCCCAACAGCGAATTCACCGCCAGCGGCCTGCCGATCGGGCATGAATGGCTGATGCTCAAGCCCTACAAGGATCAACTGCCGGCCAAACTGTTCACCGAGCCGTTCACGCTGCCGCGGACCGACGGGCGTGGTATTCCTCGAGAAACCATGCGTAAAGCCCTGGCACTGCTCGCCGAGGCTGGCTGGAAGCTCAATGGCCAGCGTTTGCAGAACGCCGCCGGGCAGCCACTGAGCTTCGAGCTGTTGCTGGTTAACCCGAATCTGGAACGCATCCTCCAGCCGTACATCGAAAACCTCAACAGCATCGGCATCGACGCCCGCCTGCGCACCGTGGATCGCGCCCAGTACAAACAACGTCTGGATCAGTTCGATTTCGACATGATCCTGATGACGCTCAACCAGACCCTCAGCCCGGGCCTTGAGCAATGGCAGTATTTCCACTCCAGTCAGGCCGGGGTCAAGGGCAGCAAGAATTACGCCGGCATCGCCAACCCGGTGGTCGATCACCTGCTTGAACAATTGCTCGCCGCACGCACCCGCGATGAACAAATCGCCGCCGGCAAGGCACTCGACCGTGTGCTGCTGTGGCAGCACTACAGCATTCCCAACTGGTACCTCAATTATCACCGTTTGGCCTACCGTAGCCGGTTGGCCTTCGTCACCACGCCGCCCTACACCCTGGGCCTGAGCGCGTGGTGGCTGAAATCTTCGGAGAAAGATCAATGAAACCTTTCCGCGCCCTGATCGTGCAGGCCAGCGGCTTGTTGTTTGCCGGGCTGGCCTGCGCTGCGCCGCAACACGCACTGACCCTGTACAATGAGCCGCCCAAATACCCGGCCAATTTCAAGCATTTCGACTATGTGAACCCCGACGCGCCCAAGGGCGGAAGCTTCCGTCAGGCCGGATTCGGCAGCTTCGACAGCCTCAACCCGTTCATCAGCAAAGGTGTGCCGGCCGATGACATCGGCCAGATCTACGACACCCTGACCAAGCACAGCCTCGATGAGCCGTTCACCGAGTACGGGCTGATCGCCGGCAAGATCGAAAAGGCTCCGGACAACAGTTGGGTGCGTTTCTACCTGCGCCCCGAAGCACACTTCAGTGATGGCCACCCGGTGCGCGCCGACGACGTGGTGTTCAGTTTCCAGACCTTGACCAAGGAAGGTTCACCGCTGTTTCGCGGCTACTACAAAGACGTTGCCGAAGTCATTGCCGAGGACCCGCTCAAAGTCCTGTTCAAGTTCAAGGACACCAACAACCGCGAATTGCCGTTGATCCTCGGCCAGTTGCCGGTGCTGCCAAAACACTGGTGGGCCGGTCGCGACTTCACCAAGGGCAATCTGGAAATCCCGCTGGGCAGCGGCCCCTACAAAGTGGCCGAAGTGAACGCTGGCCGTTCCGTGCGTTATGAACGGGACAAGAACTACTGGGGCAAGGACCTGCCAGTCAATCGTGGTTTCTACAACTTCGACTCGATGACCACCGACTACTACCGCGACAACACCGTCGCACTGCAAGCGCTGAAGGCTGGCCAGTTCGATTACTGGCTGGAAATGACCGCGAAGAATTGGGCCAACGCCTACAACGTCCCCGCCGTCATCGAAGGCCGATTGATCAAGGAGCAGATCCCCAACGGCAACCCGACCGGCATGCAAGGCTTCGTCTACAACCTGCGTCGTCCGGTATTCCAGGATATACGGGTACGTCGTGCATTGAGCCTTTTGCTCGATTTCGAATGGACCAACAAGCAATTGTTTAACAGCGCCTACGTGCGCACACGCAGTTATTTCGAGAACTCGGAAATGGCCGCCACCGGCCTGCCCGACGCCGAAGAACGGGCGATTCTTGATCCATTGCGTAGCAAGCTGCCGGCCCAGGTGTTCAGCGAAGCCTTCGAAAACCCCAAGACTGACGCCAGCGGCATGATTCGCGCTCAGCAACGCGAGGCCTATCAACTGCTGCAAGAAGCGGGCTGGAAGGTCGTGGACGACAAAATGGTCGATGCCACCGGAAAACCGGTGGTGATCGAGTTTCTGCTGGCCCAGACCGAATTCGAACGGGTGCTGCTGCCGTTCAAGCGTAATCTCGCCGACCTGGGCATTGATCTGGTGATCCGTCGCGTCGACGTTTCGCAGTACATCACCCGTGTGCGTTCGCGCGACTTCGACATGATCGTCGGCAGCTTCCCACAGTCCAATTCGCCAGGTAACGAACAGCGCGAATTCTGGATGAGCGCCGCCGCCGACCGGCCCAGCAGCCGCAACACCATGGGCTTGAAGGATCCGATCGTCGATCAACTGGTCGAGAGCCTGATCAATGCCGATTCGCGCAAAAGCCTGGTCGCACACGCCCGTGCGCTGGATCGCGTGTTGCAGTGGGGCTACTACGTGATCCCCAACTGGCACATCAAGACCTGGCGCGTGGCGTACTGGAACCACATCGGTCACCCGAAAGTTTCCCCCAAGTACGACATCGGCATTAATACCTGGTGGGTCAAGCCGGAAACGAAGCCAGCCGTAGAAATCGAAACCCAACCGCAAGCCGACCCTGCGGGCACGGAGTAATCAGATGCTGGCGTATATTTTTCGGCGACTGCTGCTGATCATTCCCACCCTGTTCGGCATTTTGCTGATCAACTTCGTGATCATCCAGGCCGCGCCCGGTGGGCCGGTGGAGCAGATGATCGCCAAACTCGAAGGCTTCGAAGGCGCCACCAGCCGCATTGCCGGCGGTGGCGCCGAAGTGTCGGTGGCGGGCTCCTCCTATCGCGGCGCGCAAGGCCTGGACCCGGCGCTGATCAAAGAAATCGAGCACATGTACGGGTTCGATAAATCGGCGCCGGAACGGCTATGGATCATGGTCAAGAACTACGCGTCGCTGGACTTCGGCGACAGTTTTTTCCGCGATGCCAAGGTCATCGACCTGATCAAGGAAAAGATGCCGGTGTCGATCTCCCTGGGGCTGTGGAGCACGTTGATCATGTACCTGGTGTCAATCCCGCTGGGGATCGCCAAGGCCACACGACACGGCAGCCATTTCGACGTCTGGACCAGTTCGGCAATCATCGTCGGCTACGCGATCCCCGCGTTCCTCTTTGCGATTCTGTTGATCGTGGTGTTTGCCGGCGGCAGTTATCTGGACTGGTTTCCGCTCAGGGGGCTGACCTCGAACAACTTTGATGAGCTGAGCCTGGGCGGCAAGATCCTCGATTATTTCTGGCACCTGGCATTGCCGGTGACCGCGCTGGTCATCGGTAACTTCGCGACCATGACCCTGCTGACCAAAAACAGCTTCCTGGACGAGATCAACAAGCAATACGTGGTCACCGCCAAGGCCAAGGGCCTGACCCGCCATCGCGTGCTTTACGGCCATGTGTTCCGTAACGCCATGCTGCTGGTGATTGCCGGTTTCCCGTCGGCGTTCATCGGCATCTTCTTTACCGGCTCGTTGTTGGTGGAAGTGATTTTTTCCCTCGATGGCCTGGGCCTGATGAGTTTTGAAGCGGCGATCAACCGCGATTACCCGGTGGTGTTCGGCACCCTGTTCATCTTCACCCTGCTGGGGCTGGTGGTGAAACTGATCGGCGACCTCACCTACACCCTGGTCGATCCGCGCATCGACTTCGAAAGCCGGGAGCATTGAGATGAACCTGTCCCCTCTCAACCGCCGCCGCTTCGAATTGTTCAAGGCCAACAAACGTGGCTGGTGGTCGCTGTGGCTGTTTCTGATCCTGTTCGGGTTGAGCCTGGGCGCCGAGCTGATCGCCAACGACAAACCGCTGGTGGTGCATTACGACAACAATTGGTATTTCCCGGCAATCAAGCGCTACCCGGAAACCACCTTCGGCGGCGAATTTCCGCTGGAAGCCAACTACAAGAGCCCGTACATCCGCAAACTGCTCGAAGCCAAAAAGGCTTGGGTGCTGTGGGCGCCAATTCCGTATAGCTATCAAAGCATCAACTACGACCTGAAAGTCCCGGCCCCGGCCCCACCGTCGGCGGACAACCTGCTGGGCACTGACGATCAGGGCCGCGATGTGCTGGCGCGGGTGATTTACGGCTTCCGTATCTCGGTGCTGTTTGCCCTGACGTTGACCGTACTCAGCTCGATCATCGGCGTACTTGCCGGGGCCCTGCAGGGCTTCTACGGCGGCTGGGTCGATTTGGCCGGCCAGCGTTTTCTGGAAATCTGGTCGGGTTTACCGGTGCTGTATTTACTGATCATTCTCGCCAGCTTCGTCCAGCCCAATTTCTGGTGGTTGCTGGGGATCATGTTGCTGTTTTCATGGATGAGTCTGGTCGACGTGGTACGTGCCGAGTTCCTCCGTGGCCGCAACCTCGAGTACGTGCGCGCAGCCAGGGCACTGGGCATGCAGAACGGCGCGATCATGTTCCGCCACATCCTGCCCAACGCCATGGTCTCGACCATGACTTTCATGCCGTTCATCCTCACCGGCGCCATCGGCACCCTCACCGCGCTGGACTTCCTGGGTTTCGGCTTGCCGGCCGGCAGTCCGTCGCTGGGTGAACTGGTCGCTCAGGGCAAATCCAACCTGCAAGCGCCGTGGCTGGGCATCAGTGCCTTCGCCGTGTTGGCGCTGATGCTGAGTTTGCTGGTGTTTATCGGCGAGTCCGCTCGCGATGCCTTCGACCCGAGGAAGTGAAATGAGTCAGGACAATCTGATCGAAGTGCGCGACCTCGCCGTCGAATTCGGTTTCGGTGAGCGCGTACACCGGGTCGTCGAAGGTGTGAGTTTCGACATCAAGCGCGGCGAAACCCTGGCCTTGGTCGGCGAATCCGGCTCGGGCAAATCGGTGACAGCGCATTCGATTCTGCGCTTGCTGCCCTACCCGATGGCCCGCCATCCGGCCGGCAGCATCAATTACTCCGGGAAAAATCTGCTGAGCCTGAGCGAAAAGGCCCTGCGTCACATCCGCGGGAACCGCATCGCGATGATCTTTCAGGAGCCGATGACGTCGCTCAACCCACTGCATTCGATTGAGAAGCAGATCAACGAGGTGCTGGGCATCCACAAGGGCCTGACCGGCAAAGTCGCGACCCAGCGCACGCTGCAATTGCTGGAGATGGTTGGCATCCCCGAGCCCCACAAGCGCCTCAAGGCCCTGCCCCACGAATTATCCGGTGGCCAGCGCCAGCGGGTGATGATCGCCATGGCCCTGGCCAATGAGCCGGAACTGCTGATCGCGGACGAACCGACCACCGCCCTGGACGTGACCGTTCAGCTGAAAATCCTCGATTTGCTCAAGGAGCTTCAGGCGCGATTGGGCATGTCGCTGCTACTGATCAGTCACGATTTGAACCTTGTGCGAAGAATTGCGCATCGCGTATGTGTCATGCAGCGCGGTTGCATCGTCGAACAGGCATCGTGCGAAGAGCTGTTCCGTTCGCCGCAGCACCCGTACACTCGGGAATTGCTCGGCGCAGAGCCCAGCGGAGGCCCGGCGACCAATGAAATCGGGGCGCCGCTGCTTGAAGTCGAGAACCTGAAAGTCTGGTTTCCGATCAAGAAAGGCTTGCTCAAGCGCACGGTGGATTACGTCAAGGCAGTCGATGGTATCCATTTCAGCTTGCCTCAGGGGCAGACGCTGGGGATTGTTGGCGAAAGCGGATCAGGTAAATCCACGCTGGGTCTGGCGATTTTGCGGCTGATCGGCAGCAAAGGCGCGATCCGCTTTGAAGGCAAGCAGCTAGACTGCCTGACGCAGAACGAGATTCGTCCGTTGCGTCGGGAGATGCAGGTGGTGTTTCAGGACCCGTTTGGCAGCCTGAGCCCACGAATGTGCGTGAGCGACATCGTTGGCGAAGGCCTGCGGATTCACAAGATGGGCACCGCCGCCGAGCAGGAAGCGGCGATTATTGCGGCATTGAAGGAGGTAGGTCTGGATCCGGAAACCCGGCACCGCTACCCCCACGAATTTTCCGGTGGGCAACGGCAGAGAATCGCCATTGCCCGGGCTTTGGTGCTCAAACCGGCGCTGATCCTTTTGGACGAGCCGACGTCGGCGCTCGACCGGACGGTGCAGCGGCAAGTGGTGGAGCTCTTGCGTTCACTGCAAGCCAAGTACAACCTGACGTATTTGTTCATCAGCCATGATCTGGCTGTCGTCAAAGCGCTGAGCCACCAGTTGATGGTGGTCAAGCATGGCCAAGTGGTCGAACAGGGGGACGCGCAAAGTATCTTTGCCGCCCCTCAACATCCGTATACACAGCAGTTGCTGGAAGCCGCTTTTTTGGCACCAGCCACTGCGCAATAACCTGAAAGAGGAGCAACACATGGGTTTTCTCGCCGGTAAGCGCGTACTGATCGTCGGTGTCGCCAGCAAGCTGTCCATCGCATCCGGCATCGCTGCCGCCATGCATCGCGAGGGCGCTGAGCTTGCCTTCACTTATCAGAACGACAAACTCAAAGGTCGTGTCGAAGAATTCGCCCAAGGCTGGGGTTCGAGCCCTGAGCTGTGCTTCCCGTGCGACGTGGCCAGCGATGAAGAAATCGCCAAGGTCTTCGAAGCATTGAGCAAGAAGTGGGACGGCCTGGACTGCATCGTCCACTCCGTTGGTTTCGCCCCGGGCGATCAACTGGACGGCGACTTCACCGAAGCCACCACCCGTGACGGTTTCCGCATCGCTCACGACATCAGCGCCTACAGCTTCGTGGCCCTGGCCAAAGCTGGCCGCGAAATGATGAAAGGCCGCAACGGCAGCCTGCTGACCCTGTCGTACCTGGGCGCAGAGCGCACCATGCCGAACTACAACGTGATGGGCATGGCCAAGGCTTCGCTGGAAGCGGGCGTGCGTTATCTGGCCGGTTCCCTGGGCCCGGACGGCACCCGCGTCAACTGCGTATCGGCTGGTCCGATCCGCACCCTGGCCGCTTCCGGCATCAAGAACTTCCGCAAGATGCTGGCCGCCAACGAAGCGCAAACCCCACTGCGTCGCAACGTCACCATCGACGAAGTCGGCAACGCCGGCGCCTTCCTGTGCTCCGATCTGGCGTCGGGCATCAGCGGTGAAATCATGTACGTGGACGGCGGTTTCAACACCACCGCCATGGGCAACATCGAAGAGTGATCTTCGGTTAGCCGATAAAAAACGCCAATTCAGATGGCGTGAAAACCTGGCAATCGGCTAAGTGCTCAAAAAAATGCTCCGTATCGAAAGATGCGGAGCATTTTTCGTTATGGCCTGAGCCCGGTCAGCACTTTCCCGATGAGACTGTTCAAAGGTTGCGGGCAAGTCTGTCCGGGCCTATGTTGCAAACGAGGCTTTTCCTCGCGAACGGAACGCGATCCATCACCAACAAGAGGTGAAGAATGTCAAAGGAATCCCGCCCCGCCGTCCTTGGGCTGATAGGAAATACACCGCTGGTACAAGTCACCCGCTTCAATACCGGGCCATGCACGCTGTTTCTCAAACTTGAATCACAAAACCCCGGCGGCTCGATCAAGGATCGCATCGGCCTGGCGATGATCGACACCGCCGAACGTGATGGTCGCCTGCAACCCGGCGGCACGATTGTCGAAGCCACGGCCGGCAATACCGGGCTGGGCCTCGCACTAGTCGGCCGCGCCAAGGGTTATCGCGTGGTGCTGGTGGTGCCAGACAAAATGTCCACCGAGAAAGTCCTGCACTTGAAAGCCATGGGTGCCGAGGTGCACATCACCCGCTCGGATGTCGGCAAGGGTCATCCCGAGTATTACCAGGACGTCGCGGCGCGGTTGGCGAAAGACATTCCCGGCGCGTTTTTCGCTGATCAGTTCAACAACCCGGCCAACCCGCTGGCCCATGAGTGCAGCACCGCGCCGGAGATCTGGGCGCAGACCGAGCATGATCTGGATGCGATTGTGGTCGGCGTCGGTTCGGCCGGCACGCTGACCGGACTGACCCGCTTCTTCAAACGCGTGCAACCGGATCTGGAGATGGTTCTGGCCGATCCGGTGGGCTCGGTGATGGCTCAATACAGCCGCGACGGCACGCTGCCCAAACCCGGTTCCTGGGCGGTTGAAGGCATTGGCGAAGACTTCATTCCGTCGATCACCGACCTCTCCAGCGTCCGCCACGCCTACTCGATCAGCGATGAAGAAAGCTTCGATCACGCCCGCCAATTGCTGCGCGCCGAGGGCATACTCGGCGGCTCGTCGACGGGTACCCTGCTCGCAGCGGCCTTGCGTTATTGCCGCGAACAGACCGAACCGAAACGCGTGGTGAGTTTCGTCTGCGATACCGGCACGCGCTATTTGTCCAAGGTCTACAACGATCAGTGGATGACCGATCAGGGCCTGTTGCAGCGCAAGGGCTACGGCGACTTGCGCGATCTGATCGCACGGCGTTTCGAGGACGGCCGGGTGATCAGCGTCGGCCCCGGCGACACGTTGCTGACCGCGTTCCAGCGCATGCGCCTGGCGGATGTCTCGCAGTTGCCGGTACTGGTTGAAGGCAAGGAACTGGTCGGCGTGATCGACGAATCGGACATCCTGCTGGCCGTTCACGAAGATGCCGCTCGCTTCAGCCAATCGGTCTCCAGCGTGATGACCGACAAACTGCAAACCCTCGCCCCCGGTGCGCCCCTCGCTGAGCTGGAATCAGTGCTCAGCCGCGGCCTCGTGGCAATCATCGCCGATGCTTCAGGCTTTCATGGCCTGATCACCCGCACCGACATGCTTAACCAATTACGGAGATCCCTCGCATGAGTCAGCACGACAAGAATGCCCAAGGTTTCGCGACCCGGGTGATCCATGCCGGGCAGGAACCGGACCCGACCACCGGCGCGCTGATGCCGCCGATCTATGCCAACTCCACTTACCTGCAAGACAGCCCCGGCGTGCACAAGGGTTTTGACTACGGCCGCTCGCACAACCCGACGCGCTTTGCGCTGGAACGCTGCGTGGCGGATCTGGAGGGTGGCACCCGTGCATTTGCGTTCGCTTCCGGGCTGGCGACGATCTCCACGGTACTGGAATTGCTCGACGCGGGTTCACACGTCATTTCCGGCAACGACCTGTACGGCGGCACCTTCCGGCTGTTCGACAAGGTGCGTCAACGCAGCGCCGGGCATCGTTTCAGCTACGTCGATCTGACCGACCTCTCAGCGTTCGAAGCGGCGCTGCAGGAGGACACGCGTATGGTCATGGTCGAAACACCGACCAACCCATTGCTGAGCCTGTCGGATCTGGCCGCCATTGCCCGCCTCTGCCGGGCCCGCGGGATCATCACGGTTGCCGACAACACCTTCGCCAGCCCGTATATCCAGCGGCCGCTGGAGCTGGGTTTCGACATTGTGCTGCACTCGACCACCAAGTACCTGAACGGTCACTCCGATGTGATCGGCGGCATCGCGGTCGTCGGGCAGAACGCCGAACTGGCCGAGCGTTTGGGCTTTTTGCAGAATGCGGTCGGCGCGATCGCCGGGCCGTTCGATGCGTTTCTCACGTTGCGCGGGGTGAAAACCCTGGCGCTGCGCATGGAGCGTCATTGCAGCAATGCGCTGGATCTGGCGCAGTGGCTGGAGCATCAGCCGCAGGTCAAGCGTGTTTATTACCCGGGCCTGCCATCCCACCCGCAGCACGAACTGGCCAAGCGACAGATGCGCGGCTTCGGCGGGATGATCGCCGTGGACTTGAACAGCGATCTGGCCGGTGCGCGGCGTTTTCTGGAAACCGTGAAGATCTTCGCCCTGGCCGAAAGCCTCGGCGGCGTCGAAAGCCTCATCGAGCATCCGGCGATCATGACCCACGCCACCATTCCACCTGAAACCCGCGCAAAACTGGGCATTGGTGATGGGCTGGTGCGTTTGTCCGTCGGTGTCGAAGACATCGAGGACTTGCGCGCCGATCTGGCCCAAGCACTGACGAAAATCTAGTCCGGCAAGCACGACAAAGCCCGCACGATGCGGGCTTTGGTATTCGAGTAGGCGGCCAGTGCTGGTCTCTGGCTTACAAGGTTTATCAGGCTTCTCACAGTACCGGACCAAATTGAAAAGGTACGGTCTCGGCTGCTTCACACGGCGTAAGGGCTGGATCTCAGCGCGGAGATCTTTCTAACCGTGTACCCTTCGGAACGCGCCCCACGTCCCCTTGCTATCCGCTTGCGCATCAGTCTGCGTCTTCGCCTACATCTTTGTAGCCTAGCAAAGCGACGCGAGCACGGATGAGTGTTTTTAGACTGATTGGTTCTTGCGGCTGCCTGCAAGGAAGCGAACGCTCTATCTTCAAACATCATCCTCACGGAGTGCGGCGCCCAGAAAATCAGGGCGTTCGGTTTTGATCACGGATCCACCTGCGCCATCAATTCCGGCACCGACTCCGGCCGTTTCGCATAGCGCTGCGCCAACACCGCGCAGACCATCAGTTGAATCTGATGGAACAGCATCAGCGGCAGGATCAGCACGCCGATGGTGCTCCCGGCAAACAACACCTGCGCCATCGGCACGCCGGTGGCCAGGCTCTTTTTCGAGCCGCAGAACAAAATGGTGATGCGGTCTTCCTGGCTGAAGCCAAACGCCTTGCCCAGCAGCGTCGACGCCACCAGTACCAGCGCCAGCAAGATGCAGCACACCACCACCAGCCCCAGCAGATCGGCGATTGGGATCTGATGCCAGATACCTTCGTTGACGGCTTCACTGAACGCGCCATAAACCACCAGCAGAATCGAGCCTTGATCGACAAATTTCAGCCAGTTTTTGTTGCGCCCCACCCACGCACCAATCCAGCGCCGTGCGACCTGCCCGGCAATGAAGGGCAGCAGCAGTTGCACACTGATTTTCAGGATCGCATCGAGGGTCGAACCGCCGTCGCCCTGCACGTCAAGCAACAACGTCACCAGTAACGGCGTGAGGAAAATCCCGAACAGGCTGGACGCCGCTGCGCTGCAAATCGCCGCTGGAATATTGCCCCGCGCCAGCGAAGTGAAGGCAATGGCCGACTGCACCGTGGCTGGCAAGGCGCACAGGTAAAGCATGCCCATGTACAGCTGATCACCGATCAACGGTGACAGCAGCGGTTTCAGCGCCAGACCCAATAGCGGGAAAAGGACAAACGTCAGGCCGAACACCAGCAAATGCAGGCGCCAGTGACCCGCACCGGCAATAATCGACTCGCGGGAAAGTTTGGCGCCGTGGAGGAAAAACAGTAGCGCGATGGCAATGTTGGTCAACCAGCCAAAACCGACCGCGACCTGGCCGCTGGCGGGCAGAAAACTGGCCAGCAACACAACGCCAATCAGCGTCAGGGTGAAGTTGTCGGGCAAAAATCGTGGGCGCGTCATGGTGTGTTCATCCGGGGGTTGCCAGTGCGTGCCGACGACTCTAACGTGACAGGCCATTACCGACTAACGCCGAAGAGCCCGCAGATGCCGCCTAAAGGACACACAAAGAGCATCCGACGCAGCATTCCCGGGCTGCCCAGCCTGCCGCGCCCACTGTACGGGCGCACCGAATCGCTGCCCAATCGTGCGCTGACCCGTCGCCACAGCCACCCTTGGGTGCAACTGTCTTACGCCATTCAGGGCTTGCTCGAAGTACAGACCAGCGCCGGACGTTTCGTTGCGCCGCCGGAGCGCGCCGTGTGGATTCCGGCCGGCGTGCCGCACCGGGTATTCAGCTCACCGCACACCGAGATGCGCAGCCTGTACATCGATTGCAGTGTCGCCGGTTGGGCGGTTGGGCATTGCCATGTGCTGGGCGTCAGCGATTTGCTCAGGGAGCTGATCCGCGCGTTCAGCCGGGTGCCTGTGGAATACGACCAGAACGGCGCCCATGGACGCTTGGCGCAAGTGATCCTCGATCAATTGGCCGAGGCACCCCAGATTGATCTGATGCTGCCGCTGCCTCAGGACGCACGTTTGCGGCAGATCTACCAGAGCCTGGAGCAGCATCCGGAACAGCAAACCACACTAAGCCACTGGAGCGAGAAATTCGGCGTCACCGAAAAGACCCTGACACGCCTGTTCCTGCGCGATACCGGCCTGACCTTTCGTGCCTGGCGCCAGCGCTTACGCCTGCTCGGCGCCCTGACGCCATTGGAGAAAGGTGAACGCGTTACCGACGTCGCGCTGGCCTGTGGCTACGATTCGACCTCGGCGTTTATCGCGGCGTTTCGCCAACAGTTCGGCGAAACGCCAGGGGAGTTTTTTCGTTAATCAGCGAACCGCCAGCGACTCCAGAAGATCGCCGCTGCGACCCGACACTTCGTTTTTTACGAACTCTCCCCCAGAAATAAACGATTTTTCTTTGGCGCAAACTCGTCGCTAGCATGGCCTCGTCTGACCCTCACTCAAACAAAGCTCGTACAACAAAGACAGGGAGCGCGACATGCCTGCCACGAACATCAATATCGGCGAACCCTGGATGTGGGGCGCCTTCATCGTCTTCGTACTCGCCATGCTGGCACTGGATTTGTTTGTGTTCGGGGGGCGCAAGGCGCATCGCGTCTCGGTGCGCGAAGCCTTGTCCTGGGTCATTGCCTGGTGCTTGTTGGCATTGAGTTTCGCGGGGTTGCTCTGGTGGTACCTGAACGGCACGTTCGGCGGCGAAATCGCCCGGCAGAAAACCCTCGAATTCCTCACCGGTTACCTGATCGAGCAATCGTTGTCGATCGACAACATGTTCATCTTCGTGATGATCTTCAGCTACTTCGCCGTGCCGCCGGAGTTGCAGCGCCGGGTGCTGCTGTACGGCGTGCTCGGGGCGATCGTGATGCGTGCGGTGATGATTTTTGCCGGCGTGTGGCTGGTGTCGCAGTTCGAGTGGCTGCTGTATGCCTTCGGCGTGTTTTTGATCATCACCGGGGTCAAGATGCTGGTGTTCGCCGAGCAACAACCGGATCTGGAAAAAAACCCTTTGCTGCGCTGGGTCCGCGGGCACATGCGGATCACCAAGGACTTTCATGGCGAGCGCTTTTTCGTGCTGCAAAACAGCGTGCGCTGGGCCACACCGATGTTTCTGGTACTGGTGTTGATCGAAGCGAGCGACCTGATGTTTGCGGTCGACAGCATCCCGGCGATCTTCGCCGTCACCACCGACCCGTTCATCGTGTTCACCTCGAACATCTTCGCGATCATGGGCCTGCGGGCGCTGTATTTCCTGCTGGCAGACATGGCTGAGCGCTTTCATCTGCTCAAGTACGGGCTGGCGATTGTGCTGGTGTTCATTGGCGCCAAGATGACGTTGATGCCGTGGCTCCACATGCCGGTGGAGTGGTCGCTGGCGGTGGTGGGTGTGGTGATTCTGGGCTCAGTGTTGTTGAGCCTGATGATGACCAGAGAAAAAACGCCGGAAAAACAATCTCCGTAAATCCATGTGGGAGCAAGCTGCTCCCACAAGGTTATGTGCTGCTATTTATCGGACTTGATACTGGTCCAGACGCGGGTGCGGACGCGCTCAAGCTTTTGCGGCAATGGCTGAACCACGTAGAGCGTTTTCAGCGCTTCGCTGGTCGGTGTCAGGTTCGGGTTGCCGGTGATGTCCTTGTTGATCAGCGCCATCGAATCCTTGTTCGCGTTCGGGTAACCGAGGAAATCGCTGATCGGTGCAATCACCTTCGGATCCAGCAAAGTGTTGAGGAATTCGTGGGCCTCGGCGACGTTCTTCGCGCTCTTGGGAATGGCGAAGGTGTCGAACCAGATCGGCGCGCCTTCCTTTGGCAAGCGCCAGTCAACCACTACGCCGTTTTTCGCCTCCTTGGCGCGATTGCCGAACTGGTAGAAGCTGCCGGAGTAACCGATGGCCACGCAGATGTCGCCGTTGGCGATGTCGGTCATGTACTTGGCCGAGTTGAAATAGGTTACGTAGGGGCGAACCTTGAGCATCAGCTCCTTGGCTTTTTCATAGTCGGCCGGGTTCTGGCTGTTCGGATCGAGGCCCAGGTAATGCAGGGCCAGCGGCAGGATTTCTGTCGGCGAATCAAGCATCGCTACACCGCAGGATTTGAGCTTTTCCATGTTCTGCGGCTTGAACACCAGATCCCAACTGTCCACCGGCGCATTGTCGCCCAATGCAGCCTTGACCTTGGCCGGGTTGAAGCCGATCAGCACGGTACCGACCATGTAAGGCACGCCGTACTGGTTGCCCGGATCGTTCTTGCCCAGCAGTTTCAACAGATCCGGATCCTGGTGGCTCCAGTTCGGCAGTTTCGATTTATCCAGTTTCTGAAACACCCCAGTCTTGATCTGCGTTTCAAGGAACTGGTTCGACGGCACCACCAGGTCGTAACCGGAGTTGCCGGTCAGCAGTTTGGCTTCCAGCGATTCGTTGGTGTCGAAGGTGTCCCAGGTCACTTTGATACCGGTTTTCGCGGCGAAATCCTTGGGCACCGACGGCAGGATGTAGTCCGCCCAGTTATAGACGCGCAGCTCGCGCTGCTCGGCCTGAACGGCGCTGGCCAGCAGCGTCAGCCCACACACGGTGGCGCCCAGAATGCGTTTCATCGTGACCATGGTTGTTTCCCCAAAATGCGGCGTGAGTCGATGGTTTTTATGTTCTGTACACGGCAGCGGCTTTAAAGGTAGCCAAGGGTAATAAAGTTTCAGCGTCTCGTTGTGGCATTGATTCTTGCTGACAGCGGCGCCTGAGCACAGTGGGGGATGGGCCAAAAGGGGATCGATATGGCCAATTTGAATGACCACCGGGATGCGGAAACAACAATGCCCGGCAGTTTTGCCGGGCATTGTCAGGTCGAGGATCAACTCAGTCGGTGTAACCCAACTTGACCGCCCTGCTCTGCCCGGTCTGACTCTGGCCACGCGTCGCCAGGCAGTAATAAAGAGGAATCGTCACCACCAGGCCAACCAGCCACGACAGATCCGCACCGTCGACCAGATTGGCGTAAGGCCCGACGTACAGTGAAGTATTGGCGAACGGCAACTGCACGACGATGCCGATGAAATAGGCAATGATCGCGTGCAGATTGAAGCGTCCGTAAATGCCACCGTCAGCACGGAAAATCGAGGTGATGTCGTAGCAGCCGCGTTTGATCAGGTAAAAGTCGATCAGGTTGATCGACGCCCACGGCACCAGCAACAGCAACAGCGCCAGAATCAAACCGATGAACTCGGAAATGAGATCCGCCGAAGCGCCGAGTGCGACCATGCAGCATCCCGCCAGGATCACGTGCGGAATGCCCATGGGCGGGCCTTGTGCCGACGCCAGGGCGATCACCACGCCACCGATCATGTGCCCCAGCACAATCGCCAGCAGCCCCCAGAACAAGTCGAGATGGAACACCTGAACCACCATGGCGCCGGTGACGATGGGCAGTGGCGCAATGTTGGTGCTGAACCAAAGGGTGAAAAGGTCGCGGGCCTTCCCGTGGCGTTCCGCGAGTGGGACGTAGTCGACCGTGTGATTCTCGATCAACGGATCTTGCCGGGACATATGCATGAACTCGAGTTTGTCTGTTCTTATCGTTGTATGAAGCCAAACCGGGAGGACTCTTTGGTCGCCCCTAAGATGCAAGCCATATTATGGTATTCCAATAACCTCACAAGACTGGCCCGCAGTTCACGGTGCTATCTGATCCGCCATCCTCGCTGAAACAGCGGCCTGGCAAATAGCTTAAAAGCCCGTAAACGTTGAGTTTACGACGAACGCGGCACGTTCATCGGTTCAGCTTAAAAGCCCTTGCAAAGATAAAATTGTGGTATACCATCAGACCAATAAACACATAAAAACAGCGTCACACCACCCGAGGACTGTCCAATGATCGATGCCGCCATCTACAAACAAGTCATGGGCTCGTTCCCGTCCGGCGTAACCGTTATCACCACCCTGGACGATGACGGTCAGATTGTCGGTCTGACCGCCAGCGCCTTCAGTTCATTGTCGATGGACCCGGCGCTGGTGCTGTTCTGCCCCAATTACAGTTCTGATTCCTATCCCGTGCTGATCAAGAACAAACGCTTTGCGATTCACGTTCTGTCCGGCGGCCAACAAAGCGAAGCCTACGCGTTCGCCCGTAAAGGCAAGTACAAAGCGCAAGGCATCGAGTGGACGTTGAGCGAACTGGGCAACCCGATCCTGGCCAACGCGACGGCTATCATCGAGTGTGAGCTGTGGCGCGAATACGAAGGCGGCGACCACGCCATCATGGTCGGCGCGGTGAAGAATCTGATCGTCCCCGAGCAGCACACCGGGCCGCTGGTGTATTGCCACGGCAAGATGGGCGCCCTGCCCGTCCTGGCCTGAGCAAAGTTTCAGCCCCACACAGACCCACTGTGGGAGGGGGCTTGCTCCCGAAAGCGATGTGTCAGCCACCAGAGATTTCGATTGATCCACCGCATTCGCGAGCAAGCCCGCTCCCACACGTAGCCTCAACAACAAAAGATCCGAGGAAGCGTCATGAAATTTTCCCTGTTCATCCACATGGAACGCTGGGACGAAAGCGTCAGCCACCGCCAACTGTTCGAAGACCTCACCGAACTGACCCTGATGGCCGAGGCCGGTGGTTTCAGCACCGTGTGGATCGGCGAACACCACGCGATGGAATACACCATCTCGCCAAGCCCGATGCCGCTGCTGGCCTACCTCGCGGCGAAAACCACCACCATCCACCTCGGCGCCGGCACCATCATCGCGCCGTTCTGGCACCCACTGCGGGTCGCCGGTGAATGCGCGTTGCTCGATGTCATCAGCAACGGCCGCATGGAAGTCGGTCTGGCACGCGGCGCCTATCAAGTCGAATTCGATCGCATGGCCGGCGGCATGCCCGCATCAAGTGGCGGCCAGGCCCTGCGCGAAATGGTCCCGGTGGTCCGCGCCCTGTGGCAAGGCGACTACGCGCACAACGGCGACATCTGGAAATTCCCCACCTCCACCAGCGTGCCCAAACCGATCCAGAAGCCGAACCCGCCGATGTGGATCGCCGCCCGCGACCCGGACTCGCACAACTTCGCCGTGGCCAACGGCTGCAACGTCATGGTCACGCCGCTGATGAAGGGCGACGAAGAAGTCCTCGACCTGAAGAACAAGTTCCAGACTGCGCTGGACAACAACCCCGACGTGCCGCGCCCGCAATTGATGGTGCTGCGCCACACCCACGTGCACTCGGCTGATAACCCGGACGGCTGGAAAGTCGGCGCGAAAGCGATCTCACGGTTCTATCGCACGTTCGATGCGTGGTTTGGCAACAAGGAGACACCGGTCAATGGCTTCCTCGCCCCGAGCCCGGAAGAGAAGTTCGCCGGGCGTCCGGAGTTTGAGCTGGAAAGCCTGCACAAAACGGCGATGATTGGTACGCCGGAAGCGATCATTCCGCGGATCAAGTACTACCAGGAACTGGGGGTGGATGAGTTCAGTTTCTGGTGTGATAACAGTCTGCCGCATGAGGAGAAAAAGAAGTCGCTGGAGTTGTTTATCAAGCATGTGGTGCCGGCGTTTCGTTGAGATTTCTTCTAACGTCTCTCTCATGAAAACGCCCGAATCTCTTCGGGCGTTTTTATTTTTCACCATGGCTCCTGGCGACACGTCGACCAGTTGCTATCTGAATGAAAGCACGCAAGCGCCTGCTGGCGCGCATCGATGAGCCCGACAAGAATTGGAAGTTCAGCAAGGCCGACATCGCCGAGCGCGAGTACTGGGACGACTACATGCAAGCCTATGGACATGCCCTGGGCGCGACCAGCACGGCGGACTCGCCCTGGTTCATCGTGCCGGCCGACAACAAGCACAACGCGCGACGATCGTGTCGAAGATCGTGCTCAATGCATTGGAAGGTCTGAAGTTAAGTTACCCGGCGGTCAATGCGGCGAGGCGGCAGGAGCTGAAAACGATTCGAAAACAGCTTGAGAAGTGAGCAAGTGCACAGGATGGGGATTGGGGGGCATTTTTGGCTGGTAGCGGATCGCTTGACTGACAACCACCTAGAAAAACGCCGACCGACAGAGCACAAAGCAAGGTTAGGAGGCGTTTCACAGGCGACGGGCGACGACTACCGTACGGAATGCCGTACTTGTCGATGTAACGCTTGGCCTTTTCACTCACTGGATAAGCGTATTGACCGCCGTTCTTACCCTGCTCCGGCCCTAACGGCTCCAATTCTGCTTGGGCGCGGGCAACTTTAACTGGGCGTCGACATAAATCCCTCACCCAAACCTGTACGACTCCACCTGGTGAAAGTCCCAAATAGACCGATGCCATAAACCGCGCAGTTTTTTCCGATGTTTCGGGGCAACGTTGGTGAGTGGATATCTCCATCACTTGTCTCGCCTCTTCTGGGATATCGACCCAAGCCCGGTAGGTTTTTTGTTCTGGTATTGATTGCCAACGTACGAAAATACGCTTTGGTAGACCTGCCCCAATCACGGGTTTCCCGGTGCCGCCAACTCCAATCCAGCCACGGGCGGACTCTTTTCCATCATCAGGTTCGGCACCACTTGCATTGCCTCCCCCCGCACGCAAGAAAGTTTTGCCGTTGATGTCTTCCACCGAGCTGTCTTCAACCCACACGTTCATGAAATTGGGTTTGATGAACGCCAGCTCCCACCAAGGATATTTGGGGTCATTCTCGCCCGAGTTGGTGTTTGTGACCTGACATCCCGTGAGGAGTAAAACGCCCAATAAGGCTACGGCTATTCTCATTACCAGAGCTTCCAATCAGCTACGTGCGGATGTTGTACACGAATGCCATCCTCGGTAGGCGCGTTGATGTAAACAGCCCGCAGGCCGCTACCGTCCCTTCTGCCTTGGGGGTGATTCCAATTGGCAGAGGCCCCCGGTGTCCCCCGGTGTCAGGATAGTTGTCGCCTCTCCGGTTTTTCCAAAAAAAGCATATCGGGGGCGGAAAGAGACTGGTCGTGCCGTACTATTCACCTGAACGCAGAGCCGCATTACTTAAGATGCTGCTTC
>NZ_CAXAPL010000045.1:0-46925 GCF_963970845.1 Pseudomonas sp. RA_105y_Pfl2_P56 | reverse complement strand
GGTCTGGACAGACAAGAAACTGGGAGCCGATGGGCACTGTGATGTTGAACCCGGATCGGCAGCAGCAGACCGAGAAAAGAGCGGCATAGTTAGACGGCGACGCGACAACAACCTTGAAAAACGCCGCCGCTGGTAGCACCCATGCCAACGGTATTGTTTGGATCATCATGTTCGTCAGTCCTAAAAGCGGTCTCCTCAATATGGTAGACCTTCGGTTCTTCCGAAAAGTATCCCTCTAAGCCCATCATGAACAGCCGATGGTCTTCACTCGCTTCGAAGCCCGGCGTGTGATCTTCGAGTGATTGCCATCTCACTATCAGGTTGAACAGCTCGGGGCTTTCGATCCCTTGCGCTAGCAAGTGGCCGCCGTAGCCCTTTGCGCGGCTGAGCAAAGGAGCGACCTCGGCAAATGCACATCTGAACTTATCAATGTGTTCTTTGTGTACGGGGAGCAAAGCAATTTCATAAATCATGGCGTGCCTTTAAGTGAGTTCAACGGTTAAAAATACGCACTTACGGGATGAGCCTATGGCTCGACTGCGATCGCGATTTTTCCTTGAATGCCGTTGTTGGGACTCTCCAACCGGGCATGGGCGAGCGCAATGTCGGCAAGCGAATAGACAGCGCCAACGTGTGGCCGCAGCTGACCGCGCGCTACCAACGCGCTCAGTTCATCAAGCTTGCCGCGGTTTTGCCTGGTGAAAACGAAGTGATAACTCGCGTTCTTGCCCCAGGCCTGAACGACGTTTTGTGGCAGTGCAATGTCCACAATCGTGACCACGCGGCCAAGTTGTGCGAGCACGTCGGGGCTACGCGACAGTGTGTTGCCGCCGATGGTGTCAAACACGACATCGACTCCGCGGCCACCTGATTCCCGGATGATGGCGTCGACGTAATCCTCCTTTTCGTAGTCGATGACCACATCGGCACCTAAACTTCGTGCGAACTCGGAGTTTGCCTCGCGCACGGTCGTGTACACCCTTGCCCCCATGGCTTTTGCCAGCTGGATCGCCACATGACCGACTCCCCCCGCGCCACCGTGTATGAGGATGCTTTCCCCCACTCTGAGCGCTGCACGCACGACCAGTGCTTCCCACGCCGTCCCACCAACCAAGGTCAGGCTTGCCGCCTCAAGATGGCTCAGCGAGGGAGGCTTCTTCCCGACAATGCTTTCTGCAGCGACGTGGTACTCGGCATAACTTCCTGGCCCGTCAAATATTTGCGGGGTGTACCAGACTTCGTCTCCTGGTACGAAGGTCGTCACACCTGGCCCAACTTCTTCGACAACGCCAGATACGTCGTGTCCGGTAATGGCCGGCAGTTGCACCAGGTCGGGATAATCGCCACGTCGAACCTGGTAATCCAGTGGATTGATGGAGGTTGCGTGTACCCGGACCAGGACCTGTCCCGTGTGTGGCACGGGCTTGGGCACGTCGCAGAGTTCGAACGATTCAGGACCGCCAAATGATTTAAGTATCATCGCTTTCATAGTAAATCCTCGTATCTACAAAAAGGAATATCGAGATATCTAGATATATTGCGGTAAAAAAATTACAGATCTTTCCCAATGATCTCGGCAAGAGCACTGATGGTTGCCTCATTTCGTTTGTAGTAGGTCCACTGACCGATGCGCCTTACTTCGACCAGGCCCACTCGTTGCAACGTGGCAAGATAACCGGACACCGTTGACTGCGACAGTCCGATACCTTCTTGAATACTACTGACGCAGACTCCGACCGTGAGAACGTCACCTTCATCCTGCGGAGGGAAGTTCTTTGCGGGATCCTTCAAACCTTTCAAGATTTCAAGACGCGTAGGGTTTGAGAGGGCTTTGAATATTTCGATCAATTCCATAAGCTTAGGGTATCGAGATTTATCGATATGTCAATACGGGAGATTAGAACAATTTTGAACTTCGAATTGCCAACGGTTTCGTTGGCTAGACCGAGTGTCCGCTTCTGGCCGTTCTCTGCCGATCATGGTTACAAAGCGTGCTGGTCAAATCCGATGCGATCGGTGGTCAGGTCGAATGCAAACGGGTGGTCAAGTGGAGTGCAATTTCGCAGACAAAAGAGGCGGTCCGACAGGCCTCTACGATCAAGGCAAATTATTGGGCTTCAACCGCGGTATATTTTCTTGGCATCGTCGGCATCGTCGTTGCGACTTATTACGCCAATCAGGCCAACGTCATTGTAGCGATTCAAACGACTCTATCGGCGGTTCAAGCAGGCAAGGTTACCCCTCCACCTGACCCCGCGATGTTGCCATTACCGATCACGCCACCCTAAAAAACGGCCTTCAAAAGAAGGCCGTTTTTGTGGGCGTTAAACACTCGTTTATGGCATCTGCGGCAACTCTTGCGGGCGCAAGTCAAACACCAGCACTTCGGCATCCACGCCATTGCTCAAGGTCAGCACCTGCTCCTCGCGAACCCGCACGCCGTCACCTTCCTGCAACCGCTGGCCGTTCAGTTCAACGCTGCCACGCGCCACATGCACATAGGCGTAACGGTTGGCCGGCAAATCCAGCGTGGCGCTCTCTTTGCCATCGAACAGCCCGGCGAAGACTCGCGCATCCTGGCGCACGGTCAGCGAACCATCACGGCCATCCGGCGAGATGATCAGTTGCAGGCGACCGCGTTTTTTCTGCGCACTGAAATGCTCCTGTTGATAGCGCGGTTTGGCGCCGCCGACGTCCGGCACGATCCAGATTTGCAGGAAGTGCACAGGCTTGGTCGCCGAATGGTTGAACTCGCTGTGCGCCACGCCACTGCCGGCGCTCATCAGTTGCACATCGCCGGGGCGAATCACTGAGCCTGTGCCCAGGGTGTCTTTATGTTCCAGCGCGCCTTCGAGCACGTAGGAAAAGATCTCCATGTCGCGATGTGGGTGTTGGCCGAATCCTTTGCCGGCGGCAACACGGTCATCGTTGATCACCAGCAGATCGGAAAAACCCTGTTCACGCGGGTTGCGATAGCTGGCGAAAGAAAAGGTGTGGTACGACTTCAACCAGCCATGATTAGCGAGGCCACGATCGGAGGCTTTACGAAGAGTCAGCATGATGAAATCTCCTTGCGGGACGTGAATTCGTCCGAGTGAGGAGAAGGTTACTGGTTACTTTGCGATGCAATAAGTAGATGAAAATTGAAATACTGTCCCTCTCAGGTTGACAGTTTTGCGGTTCAGTTCACGCATTCTTTTTTAACGACTTCGCTGTACTTGGCCATAATGCTCACTCTGCCTCATGCCTTTCATTTTTGCTCTCAGTGAAGTCTCCCCATGAAAACCGTGGCAATGGTGTTGTTCCCCGACTTTCTTCTGCTCGACATGGCCGGGCCGCTGGAGGTGTTTTCGGTTGCCAACCGGTATTTGAAACCGCAACTGCATTATCAATTGACCACCCTTGGCACTGAACGCGGCCCTCTGCGCGCATCCAACGGTGTGCAAGTGCTGGCCGACTGCTCTATCGAAGACGCACCGCAGCGCTATGACTTGTTGCTGGTGCCCGGTGGTCCCGGCGCTTACAACGAAAAGCCTCCCGCATTGCTCGCTTGGCTAAAAGAGGCCGTCCCGCGCGCCGAGCGCTACGGCTCGATCTGCACCGGCGCGTTCATTCTTGGGCATGCCGGATTGCTCGACGGTTATCGCGTCACCACGCACTGGAATTACACCGAACGCCTGATCAAGGCATTCCCGAAGGCGAGCGTCGCGACCGATCAGATTTTCATTGAGGATCGCAACCTGATTTCCTCGGGGGGTGTCACTGCCGGCATCGACCTTGCGCTGGCGTTAGTCGCCCAGGATCACGGCAAGAAGCTGGCTCAGGATGTCGCCAAAGTGTTGCTGGTGGTGATGAAACGGCAGGGCGGGCAGGCGCAGTTCAGCCCATTGATGGCGGCAGTGGCGCCCCAGGAAACCCCGATCACGCGGGTGCAGACTTACGTGCTCGAACACCTCGACGAAGCCTTTAGCGTCGAACGCATGGCTCATTTGGCGAACATGAGTACGCGGCACTTCGCGCGGATTTTCGCCCGTGACATCAATATGACTCCCATGGAATTCCTGCAGAGTGCGCGCATCGACTGTGCGCGCAACCTGTTGGAAACCAGTGACCTGCCATTGAAAACCGTGGCCTACAAGAGCGGTTTCGGCAGCGTGCGGCACATGCGCTTGTTGTTCGCTGAAAAGCTCGGTCTGACGCCTGTGCAGTACCGCGAACAGTTCAGCTAGAGCCATTGTGTCCGTCACGCGCACTCGTATGTCCGTGATGCGCCCTGTGTGGTGGTTGTACCGTCAGCCGGGACTGCCAAGATAGCGGGTATGAACAACCGCCACGATGTGAACCCGGCGTCGGTGCTGTATTTCGGCCCCTACGCGTTTCATTTGCGCCAACGGTTGATCCTGGAAGGGGATCGGCCACTGCGTATGGGCGGGCGTGCGCTGGACATTCTGCAGGTGCTGGTCGAGCGAGCGGGGCGCGTGGTCAGAAAGGAAGAGTTGATTGCGCGGGTCTGGCCGACGTCAGTGGTTGAGGAAATCAACCTTCGCGTTCACATCGCGGCACTGCGCAGAGCATTGGGTGAGGGTGAGAAGGGGCATCGCTACATTGTCAATGTGCCGCAATGCGGCTATCGCTTCGCGGCGCCGGTGCACGGTGACAGCGCCGGGCAAGTGGTGTTCGAAGGTCTGCAAGCGCCCCTGCACAACTTGCCGGCGCGACTGACGCCGGTCACGGGTCGCGATTCATTGGTGGGCGCCATGGTGCGGCAATTGCCGCTGTGCCGGCTGATGACCGTGACCGGCCCGGCGGGCGTCGGCAAAACCACGGTCGCGTTGCGCGCGGCAGAGTTGTTGCTGGAGCATTTTGGTGACGGCGTGTGGCTGGTGGATCTGTCTGTGATCGACGAGCCCGCGTTGCTGCTCGATCATCTGCTGCAAACACTCGAAACCGATCTCGACGCGCTATCTCGCCGCCACACCTTGCTGGTGCTGGATAACTGTGAGCACCTGCTCGACGCTTGCAAGGCGTTGGTTGAACGCTTATTGGACGCAGCGCCCAGGCTGTCGATTCTTGCGACCAGTCGTGAAGCCTTGCACGCCAGCCTGGAGACCGTGCAACAACTGCCGCCGCTGGCCATTCCCAAATCCACGGCACTGAACAGTGTTGCAGAAGTCATGGGTTATTCGGCGGTGCAGTTGTTTGTCAGTCGTGCCCGCGCGCGGCAGCAGGGATTTACGCTGCGCGAACAGGATCTCAACGCTGTGCGTGACATCTGTCGGCGACTCGATGGTTTGCCGCTGGCGATTGAACTGGCAGCGGCACACATCGATGCTTTGGCGATGGTCGGGTTGCAGGCCCAACTCGACAACTGTCTACAGATGCTCAGTCATGGTCGGCGCACCGCCGTGCCTCGTCATCAAACCCTGACGGCCGCGCTGGACTGGAGTTATCAGCACCTGAGCAAGCAGGAACAACGGGTGTTGCACCGATTGTCGGTGTTCCAGACGGCGTTTGCCCTTGATGCCGCGTTGAGTGTGATCAGTTGCGCACAACTGCCGCCCTCGATGCTGGCCTTGATGATTGAGCGGTTGGCGCAGAAATCGTGGCTGGTGGTGGTGCGGGGCACCGGCGGGCTGCGCTATCGCATGCTCAACACCACCCGGCGTTATGCTCGCGAACGACTGGAACGCAGTGGTGAGTCGAGTGATTTCGAACACCGCCATGCACGCAGCCTAAGCCGCAGCCGTTGGCCTTCAGACTCGCAGTTGACTGCTCAACTCGTCGAGTAGCGAGCGCACCTTGCGCAAGTCCGGCGTGGCGTAGCCTTCGGTGAAGCGTTGGTAGATCGGGTTCAGCAGATCCAGCGCTTCGCGGCAGCGGTTTTGCCGTTGCCACAGTTGGGCCAGCGACGTGGCGCTGCGCAGTTCCCAAGCCAGGGCGCCCTGGGTTTGGGCGATCGAGAGTGCCTGTTGCAATACTTCTTCTGCCTGGCGGGTATTGCCGCCCGAACACCCTGATTCTTCAGCCAACAACCGATCCGCGCGAGCGCGCAAAATCTCCGCTGTACTCCAACCCGCTGCGCCGCTTTGCGCGCGTTCAAGCAATGCATCATCAACAAATCCGCTGTCCAGGGTCACCATGACTTCTCTGACTAGACCGCTGCTCTGCAACGGCATTGGCGTAGCGCTATCCGCGTCGATCACCTGCGCGTAGTGCCGTGCCCACGTATAGAACAGCATGACCGAATGCTTCTGTGCCTGCTCCAGCAACAGATGCAGCAGCGCACGGGCGTTTTGCCGGTCACCGTTGTAATGAGCAATCAAACAACTGGCCAGCGCCAAGGTGTAACAGATCGAGGTGCCGTGGTTGATCTGCACGGCAATATCCAGCGCCTGTCGCGCGGTGCGCCAGGCTTGCTCCGGGAAACCTTGCAGCCACAGCACACGGGCGAGCACTGTCAGCGAGGCGACGCTCTGGTCGTACTGCACGCCAAAACCGTGGGTAAAACGGTTGAGGTGACCGCTGTGTGCCATCCGTTCGATCACCTGCTCGGCATGAATGCGCGCCTGCGTCTGGTCGCCCGCGTAGTGCAGGGCCAGCACCCGCAACCGGTGCATGCTCAGCGACAGCAGCGGGTCGCCATGCAGGCCAATGCGGTCGAACTGCTCGCTCTGCTCCAGCGCTGCCTGGTAATGACCGCAACTGAGATTGACCGCCATGTGTCCGGACACCGCCCGCAGTTGCCCGGCGATATCGTCGTGTGCTTGCGCCAGCGTACGGGCGTCGACGAAGGCTGCGATGGTTTCCGGGGTGCCGCCCCAGGTGTGGTAGCAGGCACTGCCGAGCGCCAGTTTCAGAGCGATTTTCACACGCGGACAAGGTTCGGCGGCCTTGTCGAGCAGGGCCAGCGCCCGACGCACGTAACCGCCGTACTCCTTGAGCAGCGACAACTCTTGCCACAACGGTGCCGAGGTCGCGGCCAGATAAATCCCCACTTCATTGGGCCCGGCACCGTTCAGGCTCCAGTCCAGCGCAGCACGCAAGTCTTCGAGACCGCGTGCATAGCGTTCGATCCACAAAGCGGTCGAGGTGCTCTCCCAATCACTTTGCGCTTGATGCATCAGCGCCAGGCAGCGTTCGGCGTGGCGTTTGCGGGTGTCGGCAAGTTCCGCGCAGTGGTCGAGTTTTTCCAGGGCGTAGCGCCGGGTGGTGTCGAGCAAGCGGTAGAACACCTCTTCATCACCGACCTCGACGTTGAGCAGAGATTTGGCGACCAGTTGTGTGACGGAGCCAAAGACCTCGTCGGGTTCAATGTGCTGACCGACAATCACGGCGGCAGCGGACTCCAGTGTGAAACCGCCACGAAAGACGCCCAATCGTCGCAAGCAAGTCTGTTCGCAAGGCGTGAGCAGATTGAAGCTCCAGTCCAGCGTCGCGCGCAGGGTATGGTGGCGTTCCAGGCTGCTCTGATTACCTGCTGGCGAGGCGGGCAGGCGCCCCTGCAATTGGCTCAGCAAACCGCTCAGCCCCAGTTCGCTGACTTGCGCCGCCGCCAGTTCCAGTGCAAGCGGAATGCCATCCAGCCGTCGGCAGATTTCAATGACATGAGGCAACTCGGCATCCTGCAACTCGAAGCTCTCGTGAGCGGCAAGGGCTCGTTCGACAAACAGTTGCAGTGCCGAAAAGCTCAAGGCTTGCGCACGATCGAGCACCGCAATCGGCGGCGGGTAATCCAGGCATTCCAGGCGCTGCACATACTCGCCTTCGGCGCGCAGGCTCTCTCGGCTGGTGGCCAGAATGTGCACTTGCGGCGCACCGCGCAAAATGTGCTCGCTGAGCAGCGCTACGGCATCGATCAGGTGTTCGCAATTGTCGATCACCAGCAACATTTGCCGTTTGCTCAAGCCTTCGATCAACCTGTTAAGCGGTTCGCCATCGTGCAGCGACAGGTCGAGCAAGGTCGTCAGGTGCGAGCAGATCATTTGTGGGTCGTTGATTGGCGCCAGGTCCAGCAGCCGGATACCGTCCTGGTAGCGGCCGATCATCTGTTCGGCCACACGCAGGGCCACGGTGGTTTTGCCGATCCCGCCGGGGCCGACCAACGTGATGCAGCGCTGACGTGGCAGTTGGGCCACCAAGCTGTCGACCAGTGGCTGACGGCCGATCATCCGTGTGCGGCGCAGCGGCAGGTTATGCCGGGTGCCGCTATCGGCGAGCGGGCGCTGCCCGATGGACTCCAGCAGGGTCGGCGCGACAAAACTGTAGCCACGCTGCGCCACCGTGATGATGTAGCGCTGGCCGGCCTGGCCGTCGCCAAGGGCTTTGCGTAGCGCCGCCATGTGCACACGCAGGTTGATGTCTTCCACAACACTGTTCGGCCACACCTCGGCGATCAACTGCTGCTTGCTCACCACTTCGCCGGCGTTCGCCAGCAGGATCAGCAGAATGTCCATGGCACGTCGCCCCAGACGCAACGGCTGGTCGCCCTCAAGCACCAGCCGTTGTCCGGGATGGATCCGATAGGGGCCGAAACCGATGGCCTGATTCGGGGAAAGACTCAACAGCTCACTCCTGCAATGTTTTTATGATCCTGCCCGTACTGTGCGAAGCCTTTGTGACGAGCAGGGCGGAGGAAGAGAACAGCGCACGCAAGCCCTCTAATCCGCAGTATCGGGACATATTCCTCAGGTTCTTGCCTGCGTGCAACGTGCAGAAGGACGGCCTCGATGAACGCGAAGCGGCGCAACCCCCGTTTTTACGGACTGCCATGTTCCAAGCCGCGTCTTCAGGCGCGCCACAATTAACAACGATTAACTCGTCTGTGTCCGGTCTAGCCCCAAAAATCCAATCAGACAAGTTCAGCGACAGGCACCGGCCTGCTGGCTGCAATGGAATGCACACGTCCGGAGGACGGCGCAATGAGCAACGTGGTGGTTGTCTATCACAGCGGCTATGGGCACACGCGGGTCATGGCCGAAGCCGTGGCGCGAGGCGTCGAACGGCATTTGGGCAGCACCTGTCGGTTGATTGCGGTAGAGGAAGTGGATGCCCATTGGGATGAGTTGCATTACGCCGATGCGATCATCTTCGGTGCGCCGACCTACATGGGCAGCGCTTCGGCGGGGTTCAAGCAATTCATGGAGGCCAGCGCGGCGTTCTATCTGGCCAAACCGTGGCGCGACAAAATCGCCGCCGGGTTCACCAACTCGGGCAGCCTGTGTGGCGACAAGCTCAACACGCTGCTGCAAATGGCGGTGTTTGCCGCGCAACATTCGATGATCTGGGTCGGTCTCGACCTGCTTCCGGCGCGTTCAGCGGCCGGATGCTTTGATGGGCAATTGAATCGTCTCGGCAGCTCACTTGGCGCCATGTCGCAATCCAATGTCGAACAGACGCCCGACCAGGCGCCACCGCCTGAAGACCGGTGCACAGCGGCGCACTTGGGCGAGCGGGTCGCGCGTTTGGCGCAGCGCATGGCGCAAACGTGAGCCCCACCCTACAAAGCGATGCAAACGCTTGCGACTGGCGCAGGCTGCGATCGTTTGATTTTGCTGCCTTGCGCCTCACGACAGCGCCAGGCGAACGGATTGATCCCCTCGCTGCGGGTGAAGATGTGACAGAAGTGCGCCTGATCGCAGAAACCGCATTCCAGGCTGATTTGCGTCAGGCTCAAGTCGGTGTGCAGGATCAAAAGCTTGGCGCGGGCGATGCGTTGGGTGCGGATCCATTCTTGCGGTGAAAGCCCGGTGCTGCACTTGAACGCCCGGGAAAAGTGACTGCGCGACAGCGAACACGCTTGCGCCAGTTCCGTGACTTCCAGACTGTCGTCCAGACGCTCCAGAATCAACTGTTTGACCCGCCGTTCGCGTTGCGGACTGAGACCGCCGAGGCGCGGTGCGTGAGGTTCGCTGGCAGGGGCGAGGGCGACGCTGTGTTGTACGTGAACCATGGCCAATGTCCGTGTCGGTGGGGAACGCACGTTCGGCACTTTCCCCCAGGTCAAAAAAACAACGTTTCGCTGAGGGTTTCATTGTTGGGCGGGGCCAGAGGGCTGACGAGTTAAACGTTGTTAATTGCGCCGCGAAGCGTTGAACTCAGCACATCGCTGCAAGTCAGCCTGTGGCAGATCGGCGAAGATGATGAAGACGCCGGGCGCGTCCGCGTGTCCGCTGATGTTGGAGGCACGCAGAGTGGCTGTCGGGGGTGTAAGGCCCTGACAAACCCGCCGCCAAAGTGCCGTTGATCGAGTAAAGTAAGTCGCACTCGCGCCTGACTGAACAAGACTTCCAAGTAAGGAACAGATGCTCATGAACCGTAACGATCTGCGTCGCGTCGACATGAACCTGCTGGTGATTTTCGAAGCCCTGATGTTCGAAAAAAACCTCACCCGGGTCGCGGAAAAACTGTTCATGGGTCAACCCGCCGTGAGCGCGGCGCTTGGTCGTTTGCGTGATCTGTTCGATGATCCGCTGCTGCTGCGCAACGGTCGCGCCATGGAGCCGACCGCCCGCGCCCTGGCCATTCTCAAGGAATTGCAACCGGCGATGGACGTCATTTCCGGCGCTGTCAGCCGGGCCAAGGAGTTCGAACCGGCGAGCAGTTGCGACGTGTTCCGCATCGGCCTGTCGGACGACGCCGAATTCGGTCTGTTTCCGCCGCTGTTGCGTAACCTCCAACAAGAGGCGCCGGGGATCGTTGTGGTCGTACGGCGTGCCAACTACCTGCTGATGCCGGCGTTGCTGGCCTCCGGCGAAATCTCCGTCGGCGTCAGCTACACCACCGACCTGCCGGCCAATGCCAAGCGCAAGAAGCTGCGCGACATCCCTTGCAAAGTCCTGCGCGGCGACGACCGCCCGGGGCCAATGACGCTGGACGAATACTGCGAGCGTCCGCATGCGATGGTGTCGTTCTCTGGCGATTTGAGCGGCAACATCGACCTGGATCTGGCCAAGCTCGGCCGTTGCCGTCGCGTGGTGCTCGGCGTGCCGCAATTCAGCGGCTTGCGCGCGTTGCTCGCCGGCACCGAAATGATCGCCACCGTGCCCGATTACGCCGCGTGCGCGCTGGTCGATGGCTGCGCTCTACGCGCTGAAGACCCGCCGTTCCCGATTGATGCCGCGCAACTGTCGATGGCCTGGAGCGGGGTGCATGACAACGACCCGGCCGAGCGCTGGCTGCGATCCAGGATCAGTCAGTTCATGTCGGCATCGCTGGACATCCCGCCCGCCTGACGCTGCACACCTTTCCTGAAAATGACACAACACCCTGTGGGAGCGGACTTGCTCGCGAAGACGTCGGATCAGCCAGCATCATCGTTGAATGACACAGCACTTTCGCGAGCAAGCTCCGGCAGGTCTCTTTAGTTCCTTTTGGTTTTTGCTCGATCTGAGAAGAGAGCACATCCATCCAATTTCTCCCCGCCCCGCATTGGCATTATTGAGTTCAATGACATTTAAAGGGTCGGGTCATGAATGCCTTGCAACGCGACGAACGGGCGCGCGACGTCGGTTTACTGTTTCTACGGATCAGCGGCGGTCTGTTTCTGCTGTGGGTGCACGGTTTGCCCAAGCTGCTGGACTTCACCGCGCAACTGCAACTGATCGAAGACCCGTTCCACCTCGGTGCCCACCTCACGCTGATTCTGGCGATCTTCGCCGAAGTCCTCTGTCCGCTGCTGATCGTCGCCGGTGTCCTGGCGCGATTGGCCTGCTTGCCTATTCTATTTGTGCTGCTGGTCGCGCTGTTGGTCGTGCATCCGCAATGGAGTGTGGCCCAAGGGCAGTTCGGCTGGTTGCTGTTGATCGTGTTTGCCACTGTGTTTATCGCCGGGCCGGGACGGCTGGCGCTCAATGTTCGCCTGTCCGGAGTGCTGCGTTATGCCTGATAGCCCCTTTCAGAATGCACCCGGGAGCGATGAGATTGTCACGCTGATCGTCAAGCATCGGGTCAAGGCCGGTTTTGAAAAGCCCTATGAGGCCTGGTTGCGCAATATCGTCAGTGTGGCGGGGCGCAGCGACGGGCATCTGGGGGTCGATGTGATGCGCAGCAAGCATGGCGGGCTGGATCTGTTCACCTGCGTGCTGCGGTTTTGCTCGACCGAGGCGATGCAGCGCTGGCTCGACTCTGAGCAACGCCAGGCCCTGATCAATGAAGCCGCACCGATGCTCGCCGACGGCGACCAGACCGAAGTCGCACCGATCAACGAGTTCTGGTTCTCCCCACTGGCCGATGCCGCGTCACCGCCACCGCGCTGGAAACAAGCGGTCATCACATTGCTGGTGATTCTGCCGCACACCTTGCTCGTGCCGCTGATCTGGGGGCCGCTGCTCAAGCTGCATCCGCTGCTTTCCAACTACGTGGTGGCCACGTTCCTGATCACCCTGACCATCGTCGTGTCAGTGGTGTACGTGTTCATGCCCCGCGTGACCCGTTTGTTCGCGCCGTGGCTGGAAGCCAGTCAGGCCCATGAACACATTGACCCCGACGAACACCCGTCACGCTGAACCCCATTCACTTTTGTCGAAGGAACTGCGATGAACGCTGATCTGATTCTGTTCAATGGCCAATTTCATACCGTAGACCGAACCAAACCGCTGGCCAGCGCCGTGGCGATCAAGGACGGTCGCTTCGTGGTCGTCGGTAACGACACCCAAGCCATGGCCCTGCGCGGCTCGGCCACACAAGTGGTCGACATGCACGGGCGCTGCGTCATCCCCGGTCTCAATGACTCGCACTTGCACCTGATCCGTGGTGGTTTGAACTACAACCTCGAACTGCGCTGGGAGGGCGTGCCATCGCTGGCCGATGCGCTGCGCATGCTCAAGGAGCAGGCCGACCGCACACCGACCCCGCAATGGGTACGCGTGGTCGGCGGCTGGAACGAATTCCAGTTCGCCGAAAAACGCATGCCGACCCTTGAAGAACTCAACCAGGCCGCGCCGGACACCCCGGTGTTTGTCCTGCACCTGTACGACCGCGCCTTGCTCAACCGCGCCGCGTTGCGTGTGGCCGGTTACACCCGCGACACGCCCAACCCGCCGGGTGGCGAGATCGTGCGCGATGCCAACGGCAACCCGACCGGCATGCTGGTGGCAAAACCCAACGCGATGATTCTGTACTCGACCCTGGCCAAGGGGCCGAAGCTGCCACTGGAATATCAGGTCAACTCGACCCGCCAGTTCATGCGTGAACTCAATCGCCTCGGCCTGACCAGCGCGATTGATGCCGGCGGCGGTTTCCAGAACTACCCGGACGATTACCAAGTGATCGAGCAGTTGGCCAAAGACGACCAACTGACCGTGCGCATCGCCTACAACCTGTTCACCCAGAAACCGAAAGAAGAGCTGACCGATTTCCAGAACTGGACCGGCAGCGTCAAGTTGCACCAGGGCGACGACTTCCTGCGGCACAACGGCGCCGGCGAGATGCTGGTGTTCTCGGCAGCGGACTTCGAAGACTTCCTCGAACCGCGCCCGGACCTGCCGCAAACCATGGAACAGGAACTCGAACCGGTGGTGCGTCACCTGGTCGAGCAGCGCTGGCCGTTCCGTCTGCACGCCACCTACAACGAATCGATCAGCCGCATGCTCGACGTGTTCGAGAAGGTCAACCGCGACATTCCGTTCAATGGTCTGCCGTGGTTCTTCGACCACGCCGAAACCATCACCCCGCAGAACATCGAACGCGTAAAAGCGCTGGGCGGTGGCATCGCGATTCAGGATCGCATGGCGTTCCAGGGTGAGTATTTCGTCGACCGCTACGGCAAGCAGGCCGCTGAAGCCACACCACCGATCAAACGCATGCTCGCCGAAGGTGTGCCGGTTGGCGCGGGCACTGACGCAACACGGGTTTCGAGCTACAACCCATGGACGTCGCTGTACTGGATGGTCAGCGGTCGTACCGTCGGTGGCCTGGCCTTGTACGAGGAAGGTTTGCCGCGCACCACCGCGCTGGAGCTGTTCACCCACGGCAGCGCCTGGTTCTCGTCCGAGCAGGGCAAGAAAGGCCAGATCAAGGTCGGACAACTGGCGGATCTGGCGGCGCTGAGCGCCGACTTCTTCCACGTCGAAGAAGAAGCCATCAAGTGGATCGAGTCAGTGCTGACCGTGGTCGGCGGCAAGATCGTTTACGCCGCAGGCGACTTCCAGGACCTCGGCCCGGCCAGCGTGCCGGTGCTGCCGGACTGGTCGCCGGTGGCGAAAGTCCCGGGCCACTGGCGCCAGAACGCGCCATTGCAGGCGCAAGTACACCAGTGCGTCGGCGCGTGCGCCGTGCACTCGCACAGCCATGAAAAGGCCCGCCTGTCGAACGCACCGGTCAGCGATTTCGCCGGTTTCTGGGGCGCGTTCGGTTGTTCCTGCTTCGCGTTCTGATCCTTACAACAAAGCGCCGACCCCGACGGTCGGCGTCTCACGCAACAACCATCCACCGAGGAGTTTCACATGAGCAACGTTCCTTACTCGCGCCTGAACAAAGACGATGCCGTCGTGTTGTTGGTCGATCACCAGACCGGTCTGATCTCGCTGGTGCAGGATTTCTCGCCGAACGAATTCAAGAACAACGTGCTGGCACTGGGCGACATCGCCAAGTTCTTCAAACTGCCGACCATCCTGACCACCAGTTTCGATGCCGGCCCCAACGGCCCGCTCGTGCCTGAACTGCTTGAACAATTCCCGGATGCGCCGTTCATTCAGCGTCCAGGCCAGATCAACGCCTGGGACAACGAAGATTTCGTCAAGGCGATCAAGGCCACCGGTCGCAAGCAACTGATCATCGCTGGCGTGGTGACCGACGTTTGCGTGGCATTCCCGACCCTGTCGGCGATTGCTGAAGGCTATGAAGTGTTTGTGGTGACCGATTCGTCCGGCACCTTCAACACCACCGTGCAGCAAGCGGCATGGGCACGCATGTCGGCCGCCGGTGCACACCTGATGAACTGGTTCGCCGTGGCTTGCGAGCTGCAAGGTGACTGGCGCAACGATATGGAAGGCTTGGCACATTTGCTCTCGGAACGCCTGCCGAACTACCGCAACTTGATCAACAGCTATACCAAGTTCACGGCCAAGTGATGAACTGAAAAATGCCCGCAAATTTGCGGGCATTTTTGTCTCTTCTCCGCCGCAATACTGCGTTGGCAAACGCTGTGGCGAGAGATTTCGCTTAGTTCAGATGAGTCTTGAGTTCAGCCGCTGCCTGACGTACTGCAGCCTTCACCTCAGGAATCTGACTCAGCGGGTTGAGCAGCCCGAAGTCATGAATCATCCCGTTGTAACGCACGGCGGTCACCGGCACACCCGCTGCATCCAGATGCCGCGCATAGCCTTCGCCTTCATCACGCAACACGTCGAATTCGGCAGTCTGCACCAATGCAGCGGGCAAACCCTTGAGTTGTTCGGCGCTGGCATTCAAGGGCGAGGCGTGGATCTGTGCACGTTCGGCCGAGTGGGTGGTGTAGTTGTCCCAGAACCACTGCATCATGTTTTTGGTCAGGAAGTGGCCCTCGGCAAACTGCTGGTACGAACCGTCGTCGAATTGTGCGTTGGTCACCGGCCACATCAGCAACTGGAAACGCAGGGCCGGGGTTTTCTGTTCCTTGGCCATTAACGCTACGACCGCCGCCATGTTGCCGCCGACGCTGTTGCCGGCCACCGCCAGACGCTTGCCGTCGACGCCGATGTCCTTGCCGTGCTCAGCCACCCATTTCGTGGCGACGTACGCCTGGTTGATTGCGGTCGGGTACTGCGCTTCCGGCGACGGCGTGTAATCGACGTACACCGCGACGGCGCCGGAGCCTACCACCAAGTCACGAATCAGGCGCTGGTGCGTCGGGAAGTCCCCCAACACCCAGCCGCCACCGTGGAAGAACATGAACACCGGCAACTCGCCTTTGACCTTGGCCGGACGCACCACTTTCAGGTTGATGGTCTGACCGTCGACGTTGATGGCCTTGTCGCTGACTTCCACGCCGGACAGATCAACCTTCACCGAAGCCTGTGCGCCGGTCAGCACGGCACGGGCGTCTTTCGGGCTCAGTTGCTCAAGCGGTTTGCCACCGCCAGCCGCGAGGGCTTCGAGGAAGGCTTGAGTGTTGTGTTCGACGCCGGGGCTGCCCGCGGCAAACGCGTTGCCGATGGAAAGAGCGAGGAGGGAAGCGGTCAGGGTTTTCTTGACGAGGGTCATGGTGGAAATCCTTTTGAGTGTTTTTAGGGGATGTGCCTTGATGGCGGGCTGCTGTGGCACTGGGGTTCAGGCCTCAGCAACACCGTGAGCACAGATTAGTGGGGTGCCGAACAGCGAAAAAGCGGCTATAAAGCGTTTAACTGTCCACCAGAGAGTGACAATGAACCCGTTCGAAGACATGCGTATTTTTTGCCAGGTCATGGACTCCGGCAGCTTCACCGCAGCGGCCGATCAGTTGGGCCTGTCCAAGCAGTTCGTCAGCCGTCGGTTGATGCAATTGGAAGAGCGCCTTGGCGTGCGCTTGTTGAACCGCTCGACCCGGCGCCTGGACGTCACGCCGCTGGGCCAGAGCTATTACGAGTCGGCGCTGCGGCTGCTCGGCGAAGTCGAGCAAGTGGAGCAGAGCATCGCCGGACAAACCGCCGAGCCGCGCGGGACGATTCGCCTCAGTGCACCGCTGTCGTTTGCCGTGGCGCATCTTGGATGCCTGCTGCCGGTGTTTTTGCAGCGCTATCGTGAAGTGACGGTGGAAGTGGATCTGAGTGATCGCCCCGTTGACTTGCTGGGCGAGGGTTACGATCTGGCGCTGCGCATTGGCGTGCTGGAAGACTCGACCCTGATCGCCCGTCGCATCGCCTCCATCGAGCGGGTGTACTGCGCCAGCCCCGCATACCTCGCCGAGCGTGGCACGCCGCTCAACCCCGAAGACTTGCACAGCCATGACTGCTTGCCTTACGGGCACGGCCGCTCGGTGCAATGGCGGTTCAATGCCGGGCAAGGCAAGCCGGTGTTGGTCAACGTCACCGGACGAATGCGCGTGAACAACGGCGAGTTGCTCAGGGACGCGGCGGTGCAGGGGATGGGGATCACTTACCTGCCAACGTTCATTGTCGGCGCGGCGCTGAAGGACGGGCGACTGGTGCCCGTACTGGATGACCTGCGTCCCGAGCCGTTGACGTTGTCAGCGGTGTATCCGCAGCATCGTCAGGCCTCGCGCCCGGTGCAGGCGCTGGTCGAGTTTTTGCGTGAGCGGTTGAATCCGAACTTGGCTACCAACCCCTCGTAGGGCTGTCGAGGGAAACGAGGCGGCTCAAAACAGCGGTATTTCACTATCACGATCTGTATTTCAATTCGGTATGTTTAAAGTTTGTTTTGAAAATCGGACGCTTCCCATAAGGTTTTCAGGTTGTCCGTCGGACGTCCCGTCTCTAGCCTGTGCACGTCGCTGCCAATTCAGCGACCAGGACTGGAAACCCCGATGGGTATTAGTGGCGCGTACACGCCTTTCATAACGTATCCGTGCGCACTTTGAACGCGTGCACTCCGTTATGGCGGCTGTGCGCGGGAGACCTTCGGGTCGACCGCGTCGCCGCTGCCCGGGTTTCCAACCTGCGTACAGCTGCCACCTCTTCGTCCGGAAACCGAATGGGGCAGCTCCAACTTTTCAGTGGAGCTCCACCAAAAAAATCTACGCCGAATCCCCCCGAAACAAATACCGATCCAACATCCCCGTACGCTATCCATCGATAGCAAAAAACTCCACGAAGCGGCCGACCGCGCCCTTGATCACTACCTCAATCCGAACGCTCACATCAGGCGTCCACTCGCACCCCCGAGCCCATGTACCTCGCCACCCCGGTGTACGACACCGAATCGCTGCTGGCCAATGCCAGCGAAACACTCGGCTCGGTCACCGAGATGCTCAACAACTTCGCCGCGATGCTCGAACCTCACACCGCAAGACCGCGCTGGGGATCGCGCAAATCGTCATGCTGAGCGAGTTGGCGGTCAATCAGACGCTGGATAACGTCCAACCCACCGCATAACCCTGTGGGAGCGGGCTTGCTCGCGAAAGCGGTGGTTCCGGCAAGGAGGATGCTGAATGTACCGACGCCTTCGCGAGCAAGGCCGATCCCACAGTCGTTGGCGGGCGACGGCTTACAAAGTCGCAACAACCACAATTGCCGGGCTGATCTAGACTCCGACCGCTCAATCAAGAGCATCGTGCGGAGTACGCCATGGAAGTGCCGAGCAATAAGAACGCTATCGAAAGCAATCGTCAGGCGTGGAACGATTCCGCCCGCCACCATCAGGACTCCCCTGACTGGCAGGCGCTGCTGACTGACGTCGCACAGGCAGGTTTCTCGTGCCTCGACGACACCTTGCGCGGCGTGCTGGAACAGGTCGGCGTTGACGGTAAAGATGTGATTCAACTGGGCTGCAACAACGGTCGCGAAAGTCTCTCGCTGTTCGCACTCGGTGCGCGGAATGTGGTGGGTGTGGATCAGTCGAGCGCGTTTCTCGATCAGGCCCGCGAGCTGAACAGCCGTTCAGCGCACAACGCCGAATTCGTTGAATGCGATATCCATCACCTGCCGGCGTCGTTGCAAAACCGCTTCGACGTAGCGTTGATCACCATCGGCGTACTGAACTGGATGCCGGACATCGGCGAATTCTTGCGCCACGTCGCACAGACCCTTAAACCGGGCGGGAAACTGGTGATCTACGAAACCCATCCGTTTCTGGAAATGGTCGATCCTGACGCCGAGGACCCGTTCCGCCTCGCCAGCTCCTACTTCCGCGCCGAACCGTTTGTGCAGCAAGAGCCCATCGTCTACGTCGGCAAGGTCGAGCAACCGGCGGCGAAGTCGTACTGGTTCGTGCACACCCTCGGCGCGATCTTCAGCGGCGCCATCGGGGCAGGGCTGAACATCGCGCACTTCAAGGAGTATGCGCATTCGAATCGGGAAGAACTGTACGACCGGTACCTGAATCAAGAGGCGCAGTTGCCGTTGTGTTTCACCCTGGTTGCCAGCAAGAGCTGACGCTGTCGCAGCCACTGGCCGCGAAGGCGGCACCAAAGCCGCCACACCTTTTGGGGTTGATTCAAGTCTGCGCCGCCGCACTCACCACTGGCCGCCCCGGTTTGCGCAGTAGCTCCAGGCGTGAGCCCTCGTAGCGGGTCTCACGGAAGAACCGCCACCGCCCAAACAAGCAGTAGAGGTGCGTCACGCGGCCCTGTTCTTGATAGCCCATACGAATGTGCAGTTTCATTGCCGGGATGTTGCGGGTTTCGCAGACGTCGACGACTTTGTTACAGCCCTGGGCGGCCATGGCTTCCCACAACGCCACTTGCACGTCCACCGACAGGCTGCTGCCGAAATAGGCGCGGGTCATTTCGCCGCCGAATTCGAAGAACTCGCCGGGTTTGACCGGGAAGTTGCAGCCGTAATAGTGGCGGTCGTGATAGTCGCGAATGCTGCCCCAGATGAACGCCACCGCGTGACCGTCGGCGTCGAGGTACATGTGCCCGGTGTGACCTTCGGCGGCGAGTTCGGCCATGGTCGCCACGCGGTCACCAAAATGCTTGGCAAACGCGCCGGCATTGTGCGGTGTGATATCGACTTTGCGCAGGCCCTCATAGGGGCGCAGCTTGTGCGGCGGCACCGGGCTGACCAGGTCACGTTCCATCCACAACAGTTCCCAATGGAAGAACACGTAGCGTTTCCACAACGTGCCGACGGTGTGGCTCAGGCCTTTTTGCTTGATGCGTTCACGCAGTTTTCCGATAACGTTCATGATGCCCTCTATGGCCGAAGCCAGTGTTGTGGATGTCGCTTTTTGTGGTTATAGATCAAGCCTTTACATGCCTTTCAGAGTGCCATTTTCGAAAATGCTGCAACGTATGCAAGTCAATCGAGTGCCGTGGCACCGCTTGGAAAGTCCTTGTTCAGGTCGGCGTAGCAAACCCGTGGAACGCCCATCAGCCGCTGCGCTAACACGCGGCTCAGGGATTCGCCGGGGTTGAGATACGCGTCACCAAAGTCGGCCCCGAGTTGAGTCGGATGGGTGACGATTTCCAGTACGCCGTCGGTCGGCGAGCTGCCGTTGCGCAAATCCACGGGGGTGCACACGTAGTCCGCCGTTGCGCCGGCCAGACGCTGCAAACGCCAATTGAGCCAACCTTTGAAAACGCGTTTGGGCAGATTGAGGTTTTGCCCCAGATTGCGCGCCAACCGAATCGGTACACCGTGATGCGCAGCGAAGCGCGCGACGATCTCGCCGATCGGCAAAATGTTGTGCACATGCTGGTGCGAGTCGATGTGACTGGGACGCACGCCATGATCGACGCAGCGTTGCCACTGCGCCTGCAATTCTTCATGCACCGCCTCACGGTCTTCGCGACTGAGCCACAAACGGTGGCGCGGCAGGTTGAGGTCGAATACGCCATGGCTGTCGCAGAACGTTCGGCGCTCCACAATCGTCCGGCTCAGCGGTCGCCCGTAAGTCAGGTTGAAGTGCAGCCCGACCCGGCCCTCAAGCAAGGGCTGCCGAGCCATGGTGCACGCGGCTTCGAACGCTGGCATGTTGGCCATGGCGGTGGCGGAACTGATGACCCCGGCCTGAAACGCCGCGAAGATCACCGCGTTTTCGTTCGGGCTGAGGCCGAAATCGTCAGCGTTGACTATGACTTGGCGAGGCATGTTCGCCCTCCGTGGTGATCGCGACAGGTTTGACGACAGGTGCAGGTTTGGCCGCACGTTTTGCCCGCCACCGTTGCAATGGCGGTTTGAGCCGGTGCCAGACACGTAATGCCAGACCCAGCGCCAGGCCACTCGGGCGCCAGGAATAGAAACTCCAGCGCCAGTGTTCCAGTTGCCCGGTCATGCGTTCGTGCAGTTGGTGGCTGGAGTTTTCCAGGCTGACCCGTGAGGCATCGATCCAGCGCCAGTGGTCGTCCAGGCCCCAGCGAATCCATTCCTCCAGCAGCACCCGGCCGCTGCCCAGATCGGCGTATTGCGGCAGGAAGGCGAGGTTGTAATCGTAGAGCCGGCCCTGTTCGAGCAAGCCCAGGCGATAGCTGATGCAGCGCCCGTTCAACTCCAGCGTCACCACCCGCACCAAGCCTTGGCCGGCGAGGGCAATGAAAGCGCGCTCGATCAGATGGCGACTGCGTTCGCTGGCGAAGATCCCGACGCCTTCGTCGCCTTTCCAACTGACCGCTTCGACTTCGCCGATGACCTGCAACAGCGGACCCATGCTGATCGCGTCCGGAATGATCCGCCGTACCTGAGCCCCGCACGCGGCGATGCGCTTGCGAGCCCGGCGCAGTTTGTAGCGTGGATCGCCGGACACTTCCTGATGATCCGCCTCGCTGATCAGGTGCACAGGCGCCCGACAACTGAGCCGTCGCTCGCCCGCAGAGCTGTGTGCCATCCATTCGGTGAGGCTACTTTCCTCACCGGCCGGCTCCGAGAGTTCGTTGAGCTGAAGCAGTGCATGGGGCAGGCGTTGGCGAATCAATACAAGGGCCTTGCGCATGTCCTCGCCGGCCAGCAAAGAGAGCAGGGCCAAGCGATCAGCCAACGGATACCCCAAGTGGTGCAACACCCGAAACCGCAACCCGGCGAAGCGCTCACGACTCGCCACCAGCGGTAGGCACAGACGCAATTGATCCGCCTCCCATCCCAGCAGGATGTGCAGGCGCTCACCCTCGCCAAGGGCCTGCTCGGCCGCACACAACCAGCCAAGGTTGTTGAACGGCGTGTGGTCCGTCACGCGCAGGCGCAGCGCTTCATACGCTGTTGCCGGAAAGTCGGCGGCGCACAATGAAGTACGCCATTCGAATCGCGTCGCCATGGGCTCAGGCCGCCGTTACTGTGACGGGTGGACGGGAAGGTTTGCGTAGCGCTTCCAGGCGCGAACCGCTGTAGCGGGTTTCGCGGTAGAAGTTCCAGCGACCGAACAGGGTGTAAATGTTCATGATCCGGTGTTGCTCGGTGTAGCCCATGCGCAGGTGCAGTTTGAGCGCCGGGATGTTGTGGAATTCGCAGACGTCCACGACCTTGTTGCAGCCCTGGGCGGCCATGGCTTTCCACAGCGCCAGTTGCAGATCCACCGACAGTTCGCTGCCCCAGTAGGCTCGGGTCAGTTCGCCGCCGAATTCGAAGAACTCGCCGGGTTTCACCGGGAACATACAGCCGTAGTAATGCCGGTCGAGATAGTCCCGCGCGGTGCCCCAGATGAACGCCACGGCGTCGCCCTGATCGTCCAGGTGCATGTGCCCGGTGTGGCCTTCTTTGGCCAGTTCGGCCATGGTGCCGACGCGGTCGCCAAAGTAGCGGGCAAAGGCACCGGTGTTGTCCGGCGCGATTTTCACCACCCGCAGCGGCGGGTAGGGCTTGAGGTTGTGCGGGGGGACGGGACTGACCAGATCACGCTCCATCCACAGCAATTCCTGATGAAAGAATACGTAGTGCTTCCAGGCCTTGCCGAAGGTGGCGCGCAGGCCTTTTTGTCTGATGTGTTCGCTGAGTTTTTGCACAATGTTCATGGTCTTGACTCCTGATGACGATGCATCGCGTGGCCCAGGCCAACGCGGCGGAACATCAAAGGACGGTTCATGACGCTCTCCAGCGGAGCGAGAACAGGGTTTGCCCCGGCAGGTCGAAGCGCACGCGTCCGTCCTTGCAGGCAAACGGCGCATCGCGGCTGCGGTTGTCGGCGCCGAAGTAGCGCAAGGCGCCATTGTTCAGCGGACACTGGGTGCCGCTCAGGTCTACACGTTGCAGGCGGGTGCCTTTGTTGACGCCCAGCAAGCCACGCTGCTCATCGCTGGACATCGCCAGCACGTCGACTTCAAACCCATCGTTGTCCAGCGCCAGGACGTTATGCAGCCAGTGTTGCGCGATGAATTGCTGGGCCAGACCCACTGGTTTGAGTTCGAAGCGTTGTTCATCGGCCGAGACGCGCAGCATGCCTTTGGGGTACTGCGGTTCATCGGCGGCCTGGAACCAGTTGAGCATGCTCAGCAAGCCGTCCTGGGAGGCGTTGATCACCACCGACGCCCACCACAGCGCGGCGTAATGGGTTTCCTGATCGTAGGGGCTGAGGCTGGAGCCGCTGGACAAATTGGTCTGATCGAGCAGCAAGGCTTTGCGTGGCTGGCCTTTGTCGTCGAGGCCAACGAGTTCGGCGGCGCGGCGTACGCTGTCGCGGTAGACGCGGGTGGCGAGCAGGTCGCGAATCATCCATTCGTGCCACGCCAAGGCGTCGACCTGATCGCCGGATTCGCTCAGCAAGCGCCGTGCCCAATCGATACCACGCTTGTCTGCCGCGTTGTCAGCGAACGGCCCGTTGACCAGTCGCGAACTGGCCGGCATGGCGATACGCACGCCAGCCTTGGCGTTCGCCGGGTCGCTGCGCACCTGCCGGGCCATGCTGGCGAAGATCGCCTGATACTGCGCGTAGCTGGAGTAGTTGAGGTTCGGTTCGTCGGCAAACCCGATGTAGTGGGTGCCTTTGCCGCCGAGCGTGCGGGTACTGGCGAGCCACGCATCAAGGCCGCTGTTGCTTTGTACGTCGGCGCGCAGATCAGCCTGACGCTGGCTGCCGGCGAGCAAGGTGATGTCCTGCTGGATGCCGAAACGATTCTGATAGAACTGACGGAACGCGTCCTCGAAATGCCGGTTCTTCGCCGTCACATCAACAAAGCTGTAGTAACTGGCGGCAGTGGGTTTCAGCGCATCGAGGGCGGCATAGCTGGTGGTGGGCGGCATCACATAGGGCAGGGCGATGCCCAGATCCGGCGTGCGCCCGAGCACTTTGTCGTGCAGGGTCAAGCGGGTCTGGCCGACGTCTTCGCGCAGCGGTTTGAGCTGTTGTGGATTCTGTGCAAACAGATTGGCCGTGCCGTCGAGCCAGAATGCGGCTTTGCCGCTGCCTTGCAGGCGCAGGCGCCAGACTTGTTCACGCTCACTGACCGGCAGCGCGACCTGATCGAACTGCCAATAGGCGCGGTACGGTTTCAGGGCCAGCGTCAGTGCCTGACCATCACCCACCCGTTGCGCCTGCAGCGCACTGACGCCGCCATGAAATTTACCGGCCAGCACCGCGCGCTCACCGGGCGCGACTTTGAAATACAACATGTCGCCGTTCTGGGCTTGAACGCTGAAGTGCACTTTGGCCGGGGCGAACAGCGCGACCGTGTGTTCATCGTGTTCTATCCGGTAATTGCGGAAGCTGTAGCCGGGGATTTCCAGTCGATAGCTGGCGGCGCCGGGCGCCAGACTCCAGCGCTGGCTACCACGGGTTTCACTGGCCTTGATGAACCTGTCACCTTGCAGTTTGCCTTGGCCGTCGAGCAGGTACAGATGCTCTTCGTTGGCATCCGCTTGCCACGCCGGGGTCCAGCGCACGGTCACGTTATCGGGTTGATCGGTTTGCAGGTACAGGCTGGCGTCGCGGATTTCGCCCCAACGCATCGACGCCGCGAAGGCGTCCAGCGAGAGGCCGAGACCGAACAGCAGGGCCAGGCCTTTCATGCGGCTTTGCGACGTTGCAGCATCAGCCACATCGGGGTGATGTCGCTGGGCAGGATGATCAGGGTTTGCCAGAACGGCACGCCGCTCAGACGGCAGTACAACACCAGCATCGCCACCGTGACGGCGAGATAGGCAATCGACGAAGCCGCCGCTGCGCCGACAATCCCGTAGGCCGGAATCAACACCAGGTTCAGCGCCAGATTGAGCAAGGCCCCCAGCCCCATCAGCAAGGACACCGTGCCGGGGCGATTTTTGCCCAGCAAGTCCAGACGCAGAATGCTCGCATAGCACAAACCCAACAGCCCCGGCAGTAACGTGAGCAGCGCCGGATAGGCCGGTTGGTAGGCGATGCCGAACAGGGTGACGATCAGCCAATTGCCGATCACCGCCATGCTCAGGCATGCGCCGAGCATCACCGTTGCGGTCAGGCGTAGCGCCAGCGGGGTGACTTTGTCCATGCCTTCGTCCTGTTGCAGCAGGCGTTTCATCAACGGCGTGGTCACCGCTTCCGGGACGATCAGCAGCAGTTCGGCGGCGGCGCTGGCCATGGCGTAATGACCCAGCGCGGTGCTGCCGAGCAGGGCGCCGATGAACAAATAATCCGAGCGCAAAATCACTTGCTGGAACAACAGGTCGGGATGGCTGCGGGCGCTGTAACGCAGCAGCTCTTTCTGGCTGGCGCGATCCCATTGCAGTTGCAACGGTTGCGCCCGTTTGAGCCAGACCCAACCGACCAGCACCACCAGGCTGATCCCGGCCAGCCAACTGATCAGTGCCGCTTCAAGGGCGGCGCTTTTCCACATCCAGAAAAGCCCGAGAAACATCAGCAGCGGTGCCAGCGACTCCACCAGGCGCAAGGCATTGAATGCGACCACGCCGCCGGACGCGTTGTGCAACGTCAGCAAGCCGCTTTTCAACACCGTCAGCGGCACTGCCAACAGCAACAGCCAGGCGAGCAGGCCAAGCTGCGTGGTCACATCCAGTTCACCGCCAAACTCGCGCACCAGCGCGACCACCAGCAGGGTTAACAGCGCCGCCAGCAAGCATCCGAAAACCAGCACCTGACTGAGCAACACCCCCAGCGGCCTTTGTTTGGCGGCCTGATAACCGACCGCCGAATTCAGCCCGCCACTGGTGGCCGCGCTGATCAGGTCGGGCAAGGTGCTGAGCAATGCAAACAGCCCGCGTTCACTCGGCCCGAGGATCCGCGCCAGCAGCACGTTGCGCAGTAAACGCAAGGCGATCATCGCCAGTTTGGTGCCCATGCTCAGCGCCAAGTGCTTGAGGTAGCGGCCTCGGCTCATGGTCGTGCTCCGCGAAATATCCGCCACGACAGCAGTTGCGGATTGCGCGCCGTGCGCTGACTGACACCGAAACGCGGCAGGTTCAGCGGATCGCCTTCACCGCGATAGAGGCCGGTGCTGGTGCCTAGCGCAAACGGATAATCGTGATCGGCAACCTGCTTGCGCACGCGCTCGTCGTTGTCGCCGTTGGGGTAGCAATACACCGGCAGCGGCCGGTTGCAGCCGTTGTGCAAGGCATCGCGGCTGCGGCTGATTTCTTCGCTCAGGCGCACATCGTCAAGGCCGGTAAGGATCGCGTGACTGGCGCCGTGGGGGCCGAAACGCACCAGACCTGAGGCTTCCATCGCGCGCACCTGATGCCAGTCCAGTGCCTGCGGTTGCGATTCTTGCGGGCACTCATCGGTCAGGCGTTCAAGTTCTTGCGGTGCCAGTGTCTTGAGCCCTTGCAGGTAATGCAGCAGTGCCAGGCTGCGCCGATCGACATCAATGTCATCGAGCAACACCGGCAGCGGATGGCCCGTGGCATGCAAGCGCTCGATCAAATGCATCCGTGCCTTGTCGCCGTGGCTGCCCCACAGGGTTTCGCCCACGGCCTCCCACCAAAAACGTTGACGGCTGCCGATGAAATCGGTCGAAAGGAAAATGCTCGCCGGCACCTGGTGTTTTTGCAGCAGGGGGAAGGCGTTGACCGCGTTGTCGCGCCAGCCGTCGTCGAAGGTCAACGCCACCCGTGGGCGTTCGGTGCGCAGGGAGTTGGGCTGAAGGATTTCCATCAGCGGTACGCATTCGAAGTGGCGACGCAGCCACACCAGCCAATGCTCGAAGGCCTTGGGCCCGACGCACAGCTCATTGCGGTGGGGCAGGTCGGCGGCGCGGTCGTTGGACAGCACCCGGTGCAACATCAGAATCACCCCGGCGCCCTGCAACTGGTTTCGGCCCACGGACGAGTTGAGATAGAGCCAGCCACTGGTGCTTTTTATCAATTGTTTGATCGCCATGGCTTCGGTCCTTTTAGCGGTTCTGTTCAGGATTCCACTGGGCATAGCGCTGGCCGCGCAGGAACTGCCACAAGCCAAGACTCATCCCGGCGAGGGTGACCAGCACAAAGGCGGCGAGGCGGAAGGGTTTGGGCAAGCGGTGTTGCGAATCCATCAATCCGGCTATCGCCACGGCGTAGCCGAACAGTTGTGCAATGAGGCTCAGGCGATAGAAACCGTGCTCGCTCCACAGCCAGAAATTGCTCAGCAACAATGGCAGCAAAAGGATTGGTGCCAGGCGGCGGATCAGTTTGTGGCTGATCAGCGCGATCGAATACAGGCCATATTTCAGCGGATTGAGCAGTTCGCGGCGCTGAGCGAGGCTTTGCAGCCCGCCGACGGTGACGCGTTGACGACGACGGAACTGTTTGTCGGCTTCATCGACGCCTTGGTCGATGACTTGCGCTTGCGGTACATAGACGATGCGTTTGTGCGCGACCGGCGCGCAGGTGCTGATAAAGAAATCGTCGTTAACCTCTGCCGGCACGTTCTGGAACAACTCGCGGCGCAACGCGAGCAGGGCACCGTCGGCGGACACCATGCAACCGGTGCGGTTTTCCACCCGGCGCAGCCAGCCTTCGTAATGTCGATACAGGCTATCGCCGACGCTCAAGCCGCCACCGGTGACCGGGATCACCATGTGCCCGGCACAGGCGCCGACTTGCGGGTCGCTCAATGGCGCCAGCAAATGTCCGAGGGTGTCGCGTGACCATTGGTTGTCGGCATCGGTGAACACCAGAATGTCGCCCGTGCTCAGGGCCACGCCGGCGTTAAGCGTCGCCGCTTTGCCTTGGCGCGGCAGGTCGAGCACGGTAATGCGCGGATCGACGACGTTGTGTGCACAAGCCACGGTGTCATCCGTCGAGCCGTCGCTGGCGAGAATGATCTGCAAACGGGCAGGCTGATAATCCTGGGCCAGCAGCGTGCGCAACTTGTGCTCGATGTGCCGCGCCTCGTTGTGGGCGGCAATCACGATGCTGATGTTCAGCGGCGGCGTTGGGCCATGCCGGCTGGCCGCGAACAGAGGCGCCAGTATCGTCAGCAAAAGCGGGTAACCCACATACGCGTAGACCGGTAGCAACAGGCACATCCAGAAAATGAACTCAGCCACGGGCAGGCCTCCTGGCATTCCAATGACACAGACTGAGAATGAACGCGGCGCCGGCCAGGTGCAGGCGTACCCAGTGCAGGCCCCACAGTTGCAGGGTCAGCAAGAGGTCACGATGCTTGATGCTTTGGCGAATGCTCAGCACCAGCCCCGGCACCAGGGTCAATATCAGCATGGCCGCCGCGTGATGAGGAAAATTGTCGAGCAGGGCCGAGATCGCCAGAAAGTCGAGGAGCCAGACCAGCAGCGAAAGCATCGGGAAACGCAGCAGACGCAGGCTGTAACCGTGGGTGCGCAGCAGTTGCAGATGACTGCCCTGACGCCACATTTCCTTGCCCATCCACTCGCGCCAGTTCATTTCGTAACCCCAGTGCAGGGCTTCGTTGTCGTTGATCGACAGCAGCAACGCACCGTTTTCACGCAGGCGCAGGGTGAACTCCTTGTCTTCGCCGGTACGCAGGCTTTCATTGAAACCGCCGACCTTGTCGAACCAGTCACGGCGCATCAGCAGGTTGGAGCTGGGCAGCCAGTCCACGACGTGCGAGGCCTGCGCGCAAATACGCTGGGTGCGACGCTGCCACGCGATGGCGTACCACGGCGCTTGTGCCGGGATGCCCAGGTCCAGCGCAAACACATCGGCCTGACCACTGGCGTGCAGATCGAACAGCGGCTGCAGCCAGTCTTGCGGCATCTCAACATCGGCATCAATGAAGGCCAGCCAATCACCGGTTGCGACCGCCGTACCGCGATTGCGCAGGGCGCCGATCAGCAAACCCGGATGCACCAGCACTTGTGCGCCAAACTGGCGGGCAATGTGCGGGCCGTCATCGCTCGAACCGTTGTCGACCACGATCAGCTCGCACTCGACGCCGGCGGCGTGGGCGGCTCTTTCTGCCGACAACAAGGTGCGGCCAATGTGCCGGGCTTCGTTGTACATCGGGATGATGATGCTGATTCGGCTCATGCGACGGCCTCCGTGATCGGTTCTTGTTCGGCTTTCAGGCGCAGCACCCAGGTCATGGCAAGCATGATCCACACGTATTTCTGGTTCGGCGCACTGAGGAACATCAGGAACAACGTCAGCGACAGGAAACTCACGCTCAGGTGGGTCATCAGGTCCGCCTGTTGCCAGTCGCGTCGGCGCATCCACACGGCGCGTGCGCGGATCAGGTTGTACAAGCCGAGCCCGAGCATGCCGACGAACATCAGGCCGGCGGGAATACCCAGTTCGCTGAAGATTTCCAGATAAGTGTTGTGAGCGCGGCGATAGAGGTCACCGATCTTGCGGTTGGCCGAAAACGCCTTGGCGTAGCCGGTGGTCGCGTAGTGCAGCGCGAAGGTGCCGGGGCCGGAGCCCAGCAGCGGGTTCTCGCGGATCATCTGCGTACCGACAACGATGTAGGAAGCACGGCGGCCGAGGGATTCGTCGTTATGGCCCTTGGCGCCGGCACTTAATACGCTCAAGGATTGAATGCGCGCCAGGTAACCGGCGGGCATCGCATAGATTGCCAGCGGAATCACGATGGCCGCGCCGAGCATGGCGAAGCCCAGGTGCCGTGGGCGAATTCGTGTCATTTGCGCGCGGTAATGCCAGCCGCCGATCAACAGACTCAAGGCCACGACCACCAGCCCTGAGCGCGATTCGGTCTTGGTCATGCCGCCGAGCAACAGCAGGCAGCACGCGCCCCAGAACAACCGATGCAGCAGGTTAGGGCCGCGAATCACCAGCAGCAGCCCCAGCGGGATGGCGAAGGCGATCAGCATCGCGAAGGCGTTGGGGTCTTCGAGCAGGCCGGCAGCGCGGCCCTGATCCTGGAATCTGGTCGAGAACATCGCCATCGCGCAGGTGCTGCTGACGGCAAGGGTGACCAGTCGGGCGAACAGGTCGAGGTTCAGCTCGCGGCCGATCAACAGGGTGATGACAAACAGGATCAGCCCGACGCTGAGCTCGCGCAGATGCTCCAGCGACATGCCCATGTCATCGGTGTTCAGCAGGCTGAGGAAGTACAGAACCATGAACCCGATCAGGTAACGCCAGATATTGCTGCGCAGGCGTTCGGAGGGAATCTGATGCAGCGCCAGTTGCAGCATCAGAATCACCGCCAGCGAGGCACCGAGCAGTTTGCTGCCGGACAGCGAACTGTCCTTGAAGAAACCTTCGAACGGCACCAGTGCGGCGATACCGAGCAGGCCCCAGGTTGGCTTGCGGTACAACACCGTGAAACCCACCAGGCCCAGCACCGCTCCCGGTGCCAGATACGGATAGGGGCTGGCCAGCAAAGCGATGCAGACCAGACCGAGCAGACTGACGATCGAGAGCGGGAAAATCATGCGCGTGCCTCCCGTGCCGTGCGGATGTAGAGCTGCGACCAGCGTTCGGCCAGGGCCTTGAGGTCGTAGCGATCCTGTTGCGTGCGTTTGGCGTTGTCGCGCAGTTGTCGCGCCAGTTTGGGCTCGCTCAACAACGTTTCGAGCTGATGGGCGAGGGCGGTGCTGTCGGTCGGAGCGGCGAGCAAGCCGTTGTGCCGATGTTCCAGCACATCGGGAATCCCGCCGACACCAAACGCCACCACCGGCACGCCGGCCTGCATTGCCTCCAGCAAAATCATCGGTGTGCCTTCGGTGCGCGAGCTGATCACCAGCGCATCGAGCTGCTGCCACCACGGTTGCATGGCCGTCTGATAACCCGGTAAACGAATCCGTTGCTGCAAACCGGCGTTGTCGATGCGTGCCTGCAACGCCTCGCATTCCGGCCCGTCGCCGAGCATCACGGCGTCCAGTTGCGGGTGCTGATGACACAGCGGGATCAGCGCATCGAGAAACAGATCCGGGCCTTTCTCGCTGCTCAATCGGCCAACGTAACCGGCCAGCCAGCGTTGCCGACCCGCATCGGGAACCATCGCCGCAGCCGCCGGCAAACCATTGGGGATCACCTGCAACTTCTCGGCCTGTACGCTGGCTTCGCGGTGCAACACCGCGATGCTTTCTGCCACGCAGACCACCCGATCCACCGACGCGGTGCGGCACAGTTGCAGGCTGAGCCAGGTGTAGAACTTCTGCTTGCGACTGCGCGGCGTGAAGCCGTGTTGGGTGATGACCAGCGGCAGGCGCAACAGTGTCGCGCCCATCCAGCCAAACAGCAGGCCTTTGAAGTTGTGCGTGTTGATCAGCGGCTTTTCACTGCGACGCTGACGCAGGTGCCGCAACAACTCCCCAAGCCCGCCGCAGCCACGGCCATCCACCCCGGCTTCGCGAAAGCGCTCGATCAATTCTGGCGGCGCGTCGAGAAACAGCACCTGATGCTGCCCCGGCGTCGCCAGACAATGATCCAGCAACATCCGCTCGGCCCCATAGAAACCGCCGCTGCTGAGCAAATGAATGATCGGCAGCGCGGTCTTCGGGGTGGACACGGTGTTCAATTGCGCACCCAGTGCAGGAAGCTCGGCACCGTCCAGTTTTTGTGCGGATTGCTCGGTAGCACGTTCTCGTCGTTGATCACCAGCAACACCGGCAGACCAAGCTCGTGGCTGATTTGCGCCGGGTGTTTGAAGCGATGGTCGAAGAACTCACGCACATAGACCAGGGCAATGGCCAGCAGCAGACCGGTGAACAGGCCGAATGGAATGATCAGCATCGGTTTCGGGAACGCCGCTTCGGTGGGTTCGAACGGCGGGCTGAGCACCCGGGCGTTGGACAGATCGTCGTTCAGCGCGCCGACGGTGCTGCTCTCGGCGAAACGCTGGGCGTAGGTCGAGAACGCGGCGTGCATGGCGTCGATTTCGGTGTCCATCTGCCGCAGCTTGCTTTGGGTTTGCTGCAGGTCACGGATACGGTTCTTGAATTCGGCGATGCGTGCGGTTTTCTGATCGATCACCTGCTTGACCACCGAAAGATCGTTGGTGCGCTCCTGAATCCGGTTGCTCACCACCTTGAGGAACTGCTGGCGGGTGCGGCCGATTTGCTCGCGGGTCAGCAACATGGGTTCACTGCCAGGCTGGAACACCGCAAGGTCGTTCATGTAGCGGCTGACCTGAGTGGTCAGTTGCTCGCCCAGTTGTTTTATTTCCCGATCTTCGAACGCCACATTGTCGACGGTCGTGGTGAAGGTGAAGGGGAAGGTGTAGTCGTTGAGCTTGTTGTTGCTGCTGGCGGCGGCCAGCGCGGTTTTCAGGTATTCGAGCCAGCGCTGGCTTTGCAGCAGGCGATCGCGGTACAGGTTCAGTGCCTGTTCCTCGGTGTTGATCGCGTTCAGGCGGAAGGTGATTTCTTCCTTGGGATCCGCCGCACCGACACTTTCGAGCAGTGCCTGACGGTTGCCTTCCAGGCCGTCGAGCCGTACTTGATACAAGTGCTTTTTGGATTCGTAGAAGGACTGCGGCAGGTCGATCGATTGCAGCGCCTGACGGCTCACCAGATAGTTTTGCAGCAGGGCCGTGACAAAGGTCGTGCCTTGGTGCGGGTCCGGGAAGCTGTAGATGATCGAGATCACGTTGGAGCCCGGCAGGGTCTCGATTTTCAGGCTGTCGATGGCTTGTTGGGTCAGCGCATCTAGGGCTGTGTCACGCACCGGATCGGTTTCCAGCCCGAGCATGTTGCGCGTCGGGTTGATCACGTATTGACGCAGTGGCGAGGTGACGTAGCGCTTGAAGGGCTCGCTCACCAGTTTGTTGAACATGCCGGGCGAGGGCGTGTATTCGCCTTTGTCGCGCAGTTCGCTGATGGTCTGACGGATCAGCGCCGGCGAACGGAGGATGTTGCTCTCGGTTTCCATGTCCGCCAGCGACGGCGGAATGAACGTGGCGTTATCGACCGTCAGTGACGTGGTGGCGTCACCCTGGGAGAGTTTTTTCGACTGCACGATCACCTGTGCGGTGATATCAAAGCTCTGTTTGAGCACCAATGGCAGCAGCAGGGCGATGACTGCAAAGATCAGGAAGACCCGTTTCACCAGTTGCTTGTTGGCGAAGAAGATCCTGAAGAACTCATGCAGGTAGTTTTCCTTTGGATTCATGATCGTTCACCTGGGAGTCAGTTACTGCTGCTGCTTTTATTGTCGACGCGGTAGCCGAAGCTGAACCCGACGCCCTGGAACAACACCACGTCGGCCAATTGCCGGGCGAGTTCGCCGGCGCTGGCCAGTTTGGTTTTCGGTACGAAGAGCATGTCGTCCGGTTGCAGATACGCGATCTGCGAGGCGTCGCCGGCCAGGGCTTTTTCCACGTCGTAATGCACGGCCTGCACCTGATTGCCGTTGCGGCGCATGATCACCACCGAATCCAGGCGCGCCTTGACGTTGGTGCCGCGCGCCAGGGTCAGCGCTTCAAGCACCGACACCGGCCGACGGATCGGATAGGAACCCGGCTGGCCGACTTCACCCAGCACGTAAATCTCGTTGCCGGCGGTGGATTTGAGCAGCACATCCACGGTCATCCGCCCCGGCAGTTGTGCGTATTTCTGGTTAAGGAACGTTTCCAGTTGATTGACGGTCATGCCTTGCAGGGGCACGGCGCCGATCTCCGGGAAACTCGCGTAACCGTCAGTGCCCACGGTGATCTCGCGGCTCATGCCGGTGGCCGGGTGGTTCAGCGCACTTTTCAGGTTCTGCTCGTTAGTCAACGGGCTGATGATCTGCACCGTCAGTTGATTGCGGTTGGGCTGGAACAGTTGTTTGCGCTGATAGGCCCGCTGGATTTCCTGACGGGCCTCATCACTGGTCAGCCCGGCGATTTTCACCGAGGTGTTGGCGCCCGGCAGTTCGATGGTACCGTCGGGCAGCACCAGTTGATTGCCGTTGAGCTGGCTGGCAGCGGTGAAGTTCAGGCCGATCTGGTCACCTGACTGCACGCGGTAGGCGTCCGAGCCGCTGGTGCTGATGTGGAAGATCACGTCCAGCACATCCTGCGGGCGCAGGGTCTGCTCGATCTTCGGCATGTCGGTGGCCTGGGCGTTGGCCGGAGTGGCGGTGAGAATATTCACCGGCATGGTCTGGACTTCGGAAGTGCTGGAGCAACCTGCAAGCGGCAGCAACAGCAGGACAAGCATTCTGGCGTTCATGGCGTCATCCTTCGCGGTGGCCTAGAGGTTTTTGTAAAGCCATTTGGGCATGTAGTACTTGCGCCGGTTAAACACGCTGCCGACCACTTTCGCCCCGGCCTGGGTCAGGCGTTGCACGGCGGCCTGGGCGACTTCCCAGCGGGTGTCTTCGGCGCGTACGACGAACACCACGCCATCGACCTGAGTGCTGATGACCAGCGTGTCGGCGGCGGAGTACACCGCGTCGCCATCGATCACCACAAAGCGGTACTGGCTGCCCAACTGGTCGAGCAACGGGCTCAGGCGCTCGGCGGTCAGGTGTTCCATGGTGCGAATCGGCCGGCCGTTGGGCAGCACATGGAAGGGCAGGCTTGAGACCTGCACCACACAGTCCTGCAACAGCGGCGGGTTATCCGGGCTGAACAGCAAATCCCGCAGGCCGCGCTCCTTGCCCAGGTTCAACTGCTGGGTGAGGTTGCTCGCCGACTGGCTGGCATCGACCAGCAGCACTTGGCCGCTGCTCATTTGTGCCAGTTGACTGGCCAGCGCCAGAGCACTGGTGGTGGTGCCGGCACCGGGGTTGGCGGCGGTCAGGAACAGGATCCGCAGATTGAGATCCAGCACGGTCGAGGTCAGGTTCGATTCGCTGGGACTGGCGATGCTCAGGCTTTTGTTGGTTGAACCGTCCATTAGCTTGCTCCGTGGCCGCTGAATACTTTGAAGGGGGTTTTCAACAGGATCTTCAGATCAAGCAAAAGGCTTTGCTCGGCGATATAGCTGAGGTCCAACTCAACGCGCTGGTCGAAGTCGATGTTGCTGCGTCCGGAGATCTGCCACAGACCGGTCATGCCGGGGTAGATCGCCAGACGTGCGAGGTGGTTGTCCTTGTAGCGATAGGCGTTGAACGAAGTCGGACGAGGGCCGACCAGGCGCATGTCACCGGTCACCACGTTGATCAGGTTGGGCAACTCGTCAAGGCTGGTACGCCGCAGGAAACCGCCGATGCCGGTGATGCGGGGGTCCTTGTCGATCTTGAAATCGATGGCTTCGGCACCGTGCTTGTTGAGATGGCGCAGCGACTCCTTCAACTCTTCGGCGTTGGCGACCATGGTGCGAAATTTGTACATGCCGAACTTGCGGCCGCGATAGCCGGTGCGTTGCTGCACGAACATCACTGGCCCCGGGCTGGTGAACTTGATGGCCAGGGCCAGGCCCAGCAGCACGGGGGAAATCAGCAGCAGAATCAGCAGCGCGCCGAAACAGGCGACCACCCGATTGGTGCGCGACAGTTGCCATGGACGACCGCCATCGCGCCCTGTGAACCACCCGCGGCCTTGGCGGTGGATCGCCGCATCGAGGCGCATTCGGTGCTCGGGGTCGACGCGCTTGTCACGCCGCATCTCTTGGATCGGCACACCTTTTTCATGTCCAGTCATGGAGTCCTCCACATAAACTCAGCCGCGAGCGGCGCGTGGGCGATAGGCAGTGGGGTAGTAGTCGCGGAACCAGGCGATGAAACGCCCCAGTCCTTCATCCAGTTCTATCCGCGGCTGGAAGCCGGTGGCCTGGGCCAGATCGCTGGACTCGGCGCAGGTGTTAAGCACGTCGCCCGGTTGCAGGGGCAGCAGCTCGACAATGGCTTTGAGGCCAAGGTGTTTTTCTATCAGGGCCAGGTAGGTTTTCAGCTCCACCGGGTGTTGCCCGCCGATGTTGAACAGCCGCCACGGCGCCATGCTGCTGGCCGGGTCGGGTAGCTCGCGATCCCATTCAGGACGGGCCAGCGGTGGCTGGTCGGTGAGGCGGGCGATGCTTTCGACGATGTCGTCGATGTAGGTGAAGTCGCGCTGGTGTTCGCCGTAATTGAACAGCTTGAGCGGCGTGCCTTGAGTGATTGCGCGGGCAAACTGGATCGGCGACATGTCCGGCCGACCCCAAGGGCCGTACACAGTGAAGAAGCGCAGCCCGGTGCAGGGAATGCCGAACAGGTGGCTGTAACTGTGGGCCATCAACTCATTGGCTTTCTTGGTCGCGGCGTACAGCGACAGCGGATGATTGACGCCGTCCTTCACGGAGTAGGGCGTGTGCTGGTTGGCGCCATACACCGAGCTCGACGAGGCGTAGATCAAATGCTCGACGGGGTGGTGACGGCAGCTTTCCAGGATATTCAGGAAACCGTTGAGGTTGCTGTCCAGATACGCCCGAGGATTGTCCAGCGAATAACGCACGCCGGCCTGCGCCGCGAGGTGGACCACCACTTGCGGGCGTTCGCGGACAAACAGCGCTTCGATGGCCAGCGCATCGGCCAGGTCAACCGTGGCGAGCTGGAAATCGCCGACCTGCTCGCGCACCCATTGCACGCGGTCGTGCTTGAGTTGCGGGTCGTAGTAGGCGTTGAAATTATCCAGACCGACCACCGAATGCCCGTCGCGCATCAGCCGCAACACGCAATGGGCACCAATGAACCCGGCCGCACCGGTGACCAGAATCTTCATGGCCGCAGCCCTTCAGGGGCGACATGGCGCAGGCCGATGCCGCTGTAGTGCAGGCCGGCCGCCGCCAGGTGTTGCGGGTTATAGAGGTTGCGGCCGTCGACCACGACCCGCGAGCGCAGTTTGCTGGCCAGCAACTCGAAATCGACCACGCGGAAGTTTTTCCACTCGGTGCAAATCACCAGGGCGTCAGCGTCTTCCAGTGTGTCGTCGCGGGTGGCGCACAGATGCAGGTCGTTGCGATAACCGTAAAGGCGCCGGCATTCGGACATGGCTTCCGGATCGTAGGCCTGCACGCTGGCGCCTTCGGCCCACAGTGCGTCCATCAGATAACGGCTGGGGGCTTCGCGCATGTCATCGGTGTTTGGTTTGAACGCCAGGCCCCAGATGGCAATGGACTTGCCGGCCAGACCTTGTGGGAATTGCGCTTTGAGTTTGCTGAACAGAATGTGCCGCTGAGTGTCGTTCACGTCGGTGACGCTGCGCAGCAGTTTCAGCGGCATGCCGTTGTGTTCGGCAGTGTGCAGCAGGGCACGCAGATCCTTGGGAAAGCACGAGCCACCGAAGCCGCAGCCCGGATAAATAAAGTGGTAGCCGATGCGTGGATCGGAGCCGATGCCTTTGCGCACCGCTTCGATGTCGGCGCCGAGCAGTTCGGTGAGGTTGGCCAACTCGTTCATGAAGCTGATGCGGGTGGCGAGCATCGCATTGGCCGCGTACTTGGTCAGCTCGGCGCTGCGGTTGTCCATGAACATCAGTTTTTCGTGGTTGCGGCAGAACGGCGCGTAGAGTTCGCTCATCTGCTCGCGGGCCTCGTCGTCGAGGGTGCCGATTATGATCCGGTCCGGGCGCATGCAGTCAGCGAGCGCGCTGCCTTCCTTGAGGAATTCGGGGTTGGAGACCACGCGTACGGTCAAGGTGCTTTTGCCACGACGCAGCAGTTCGCTGTTGGCGGCGGCCAGCACTTCATCCGCTGTGCCGACCGGTACGGTGGATTTGATGATCAGGGTGCGATCAGCCTCCATGTGCGACGCAATCTGCCGGGCGACGTTGAGCACATGGGAGAGATCAGCGGAGCCGTCCTCATCGGCTGGCGTGCCGACGGCGATGAAGATCAACTCGGCATGGGTGACGGCGTCGCTGGCCTGGGTGCTGAACAGCAGACGACCAGCCTTGATATTTTCTTCAAGTGTGTTCGACAAACCCGGTTCGCTAATGGGCGGCACCGCTTGTTGCAGTTGTTTAATCTTGTTCGGATCAATATCAACGCATAAAACGCGATGTCCGACATCGGCAAGTGCGGCGGCTTGAATCAAACCAACGTAGCCCGTGCCAAATACACTCACGTCCATAATGCGCACCTCTCAAAAACAAAATGAGAACTTAAGAATTGAACTGTCAAAATGGGTATAGCGCAGCGTGCGCAAAGCGTGTCAGCAAAATGACATGTTGCACGTGTATAACACCCGGCTTTTTTCAGGCTATTGGCCATCAAGTGCTTGCTATTACTGGGTTTGTCGCGTTCTTGACGCTTTTTCCCTGTTGAGAAGAAAGCGATAAACGGTCGAGAGCCCTGAAATTAAAGACTTGTAGCCGCTGGAGTGTGTCAGGAATGAGTCAACGTTTTTTTGACGCTTTAGGGAAAAACCAGTCTTTTCTTGCGGTTTGATGGCCGGGTGCTAGTGTCAGGTTTTGACCGACAAACTATTGACCCAATACCGTTTTGTACGACCGGGATTGCCATGTTTCGATATTTGAAAGAACTGCTTTTAGTTGTTTATCTGCTGCTTTATTCCGAATATTACATTGAGCGGTTAAATGCTATCGGTGTTGGTTTTGCTGTACTCCTTTTTGGCGCGATGTTTTTGGCGCTTACTTTAGCGTTATATCTAACGGCTTATATTCGTCAGGCGCTCATTCGGCATTTATTCGCGATAACGATGTTTGTTTCGGCGGTGTTTTTTGATGTCTACACCCGGGTTACGGCCGATTACCTGAGCTACAGCAGCTTCGTCTCGCTGGTGTATTCCGGCGGTTTCATTCAGGAAGCGGCTTACCAGTATCGCGATGCGATCATCCACGGTGCGCTCAGTGGCTTGCTGTTGTTGGTGGGCATCGGTCTCAAACCGCGGCATTCGCTTGTCGTGCCCAACGCATTGCGCGTGGCGGCGCCGATCTGTGGCGTGATCGTGCTCAGCGCTGTGCTGTTTCTGCGCGCCGGTGAGGGCGCCCGGGGCTTGCCGATCATGTACACGCCGCTGGCCTATCTGAACCTGTTCGCCTATGAGGCGCTGCACAACACGGTCGGTCCGCGTGAACCCGTCACACTGGCGCGCAATGGCCAAGCGGTCGGGCATGACATCGTGCTGATCATCGATGAAAGCATCTCCGGCAATTACCTGGACATCAACGCGCCATTCGGTGTGCACAGCAACCTCAAACAACCGCACGCGGGCGTCGACATCTTCAATTACGGTTACGCCGCGTCCATCGCCAATTGCAGCGCCGACACCAACGTCACCTTACGCTACGGCGGCACCCGCGCCGACTACATGCGCATCAACAGTACGCTGCCGTCGATCTGGCAGTACGCAAAAAAGGCCGGGATGCGCACGGTCTACATTGACGCCCAGCGCACCGGCGGTCACTTGCAGAACCTGATGACCGACGCCGAGAAAAAGGACATCGACAAGTTTGTCCAGTTCGACCGTACCAGCGTGCGAGATCGCGACATGGCGGCCGCGCAGAAACTGATCGGTTTGCTCAACGACGACACGCCCGAACTGATCCTGATCAACAAGGTCGGCGCGCATTTTCCGGTGCACGACAAATACCCGGATGCGTTCATGGCTTACCGTCCGACCTTGCCGCGCGGACAGTTCACCGAAGTCGCCGACACCGGCAAACGCGATGGCTTCAATGGTCAACCGGATGACTGGGTGCTGTATCGCAATGCCTACAAGAACACGGTTTTATGGAACGTCGGCGAGTTTTTTGCGCGGGTGTTTGCCCAGGCCAATCTCAACAATGCGCTGGTGATCTATACCTCGGATCACGGTCAGGATCTTCATGAACGTGGCAACCCTGGGCTCAATACGCATTGCGGCGGCGATCCGGTGGAGGAGGAGGGCCTGGTGCCGCTGGTGGTGATTCAGGGCCGCGACTTGAAGACGCTGGATTGGTCGGCGCAACTGGCCGCCAACAAGGATCGCTCCAGTCACTACAACATCTTCCCGACGCTGTTGCAGTTGATGGGTTACGACCTGGCGGGGATCGAGGCGGTGTATGGCAAGCCGTTGACAGTGCCAACGGCGGATGAATTCACCTTCAACTACCGCTTCAACGCGCGGCTGGGGGCCAAGCCTGAGTGGAAACATATTGATCTGGGCAGCATTGTCACGCCGTCGCAGGCACCGACCAGTGTGGCGGCGGGGCAGTAGATTTCGAGGCAAACGCTCAGTCGGCTTGCAAGGCAAACACCCAGATCGCATCGGCTGACGAGTCACAGACATACAGCTTCTGGCGGTCGCGACTGAACACAGGGCTTTGCGGATATTCGCCAGCCGTAAACGTGTGAATGCTGCGCCGCGATACGGTATCGATGATTGAGACGGTTCGTTCGCCGGCACTGCAGCAGCAGGCGAGGCGGCCGTCCGCGCTGACGACAAACCCGTGAGGCAACTGAGCGGTCGGGATCAAGTCAATCAGTTTGCCTACGCCCAGATCAATGACCGCCGTGCTGCTATCGGCGTTGCGATAGGGTACGTAGGCCAACTGATTGTCGGGGCTTAGCGTCACTTCCTCAAAGGAGTTGGGGAGGGTCAAAACACTCTGCGTCTCGGTATTGCGGGTGTTCAGGAACCGCAGTTCATGATGGATGTAGTCGCAGTAGTACAACCGACCGTCGGCACTCAATGCCGCGCCACTGGTGAACGGCCCGGTATCGACGCAGGCGACGACCTTGGCGTTCGCCGTATCGATTTCATGGATGTGCCCGTTCACATGACTGTTGCTGTGCACAAACAACCGCGCGCCGTCAGCGCTGAGCACCAACGAATGTCCCTGGGCAGCGCTGATGGTCTGACGGATACGTTGGCGGCGGGTATCGATGGCCAGTATCAGCGGTTGATCGAGGCCGGTGATGTATGCGGTCACACCACTGTTTTCGATAACGATTGCCATGGGCCGGATTGGTAGCGGTATCACCGCGCTCACCCTGTGCAAGTGCAGGTCGATGATCGACAGGCTGCGGCCTTCGGTATTGCACACGTACGCAACCGGCAGTTTCGGGTGCAGGGCGATGGCTCCGGGTTCACGCCCCACGGTGATGACCTCGATGACCTGGGAGGTGCATTTGATCGGAGCAGTGAGCGTTTCATACATGATTGTTGTCTTCATGGCGGAGTGGCCTTTTGGATTCAACTGCCTCTGTTCGACGGCCTGTTTATTAGATACCCGTGCCCTTTGCTCCGCTACTGTCAGAGTTGACAGGTACCGGCACACAAAAAACACTCGCGGCCGCTATCCTAGAGCCACTTGCAAACTTTGGATGACGGCATGCTTCAGGTTCTGGATGTCTTTAAAAGTTACCTCACCCCCCAAGGCCCATTACCGGTGCTGCAAGGCGTCGACCTGACGCTGGAACCTGGTAGTAGCTTGGCGCTGATGGGCGAGTCCGGCAGTGGCAAAAGCACCCTGCTGCACCTGGTGGCCGGCCTCGACAAGGTCGACAGCGGCAGCATTCGCTGCGGTGAGCATCGACTTGAAGCGATGAACGAAGCGCAACTGGCGAACTGGCGCCGAACGGAAATCGGTCTGGTGTTCCAGCAGTTCAACCTGATCGGCAGTTTGCGCGTCGAGGACAATCTGGCGTTTCAGGCGCGTTTGGCCGGGCGTCATGAACCGCGTTGGCTGGCGCATCTGGTGCAACGCCTGGGGCTGGGCGATTTGCTCAAGCGTTATCCCGAGCAACTGTCCGGTGGCCAGCAGCAACGGGTTGCACTGGGGCGTGCGCTGGCCTCGCAGCCGAAATTGCTGTTGGCCGACGAACCCACGGGCAGCCTCGACGAAGCGACCAGTGATGAAGTACTGCGACTGTTGCTCGAACTGCTTGACGACACGCCGACGACGTTGTTGATGGTCACCCACAGCACGCGTGTGGCGCAACGGTTGGCGCAGCGTGCGGTGTTGTCCAGCGGGCGTCTGCTGTGATCGTCTTCAAACAAACCCTGCGCGCGCTGCTCAGCCATTGGCGGCGGCATCCGGTGCAGTTTTTCAGTGTGCTGACCGGGTTGTGGCTGGCGACCAGCCTGCTGACCGGCGTCGAGGCGCTGAACAGTCAGGCGCGTGACAGTTACGCGCGCGCCAGCCAGTTGATTGGCGGCGAGCCGCAAGCCAGTCTGAGCACACCGAGCGGCGCAACATTCCCTCAGCAATGGTTCATCGATCTGCGCCGTCAGGGCTGGCCGGTCTCACCGTTGTTGCAGGGCCGCTTGAGCCTCAAGGATCACGACAACCAACGTCTTCAGTTGATGGGCATCGAACCGGTGTCGCTGCCGGCCGATTCGGCGGTGGCCGGGCAGGCGATGCCGATCGAGCGGGTCGTCGAGTTTCTCACGCCGCCGGGCAGCACCTGGATTTCCCCGCAAACCTTGCAGGCGTTGAACCTGCAAGAAGGCGCCACGCCGCAAACCCTGGGGGGCCAGAAATTGCCACCCTTGCTGGCGCAAAAAGACATGGCGCCGGGCGTGTTGCTGGTGGACATCGGCATTGCGCAAACCCTGCTCGAACAACCCGGGCAACTGTCACGCTTGTTGTTGCCCAAAGATTTTCACGGCGAGTTGCCGCCCACGTTCAAGGGGCAGTTGCAACTCAAGAGCCGTGGCGAGGAAAACAATCTGGCGCGACTGACCGAGAGTTTTCACCTCAATCTCGATGCCTTGGGCTTTCTCTCGTTCGTCGTTGGTTTGTTCATCGTTCACGCCGCCATTGGGCTTGCGCTGGAACAACGGCGTGGCCTGCTGCGGACCTTGCGAGCCTGTGGTGTCAGCGCGCGGATGTTGATCGGCTGCCTGATCGTCGAACTCGGTGTGCTGGCGCTGATCGGTGGCGTGTTTGGCGTCATCAGTGGTTATTGGCTGGCCAGTGTGTTGCTGCCCGATGTCGCCGCCAGCCTGCGCGGTTTGTATGGCGCGCAGGTGGCAGGGCAGTTGCAACTGAGCCTTTGGTGGTGGTTCAGCGGGATCGGCTTAAGCCTGCTCGGCGCCTTGCTGGCCGGTGCCAACAGCCTGATACGGGCGGCGCGTTTGCCGCTGTTGGCGGTGGCCGATCCGCAAGCCTGGCATCAGCAATATGCGCGCTGGCTGCAGCGCCAGGGTTGGCTGGCTTTTGTGTTGGGCGTGATCGCGCTGCTGGCACTGATCTGGGGCGACAGCCTGGCCAGCGGTTTTGTGCTGATGGTCGGGCTGTTGATCGGCGCCGCGCTGGCCTTGCCGGTGTTGCTCAGTGCGCTATTGAATCAGTTGCTGGGGCGCCGTCGTTCAGTGCTCGGCCAATGGTTTCTCGCCGACTGCCGACAACAACTGCCAGCGCTGAGCCTGGCGTTGATGGCGTTGCTTTTGGCGCTGGCCGCCAATATCGGCGCCGGTAGCATGACCGCCGGTTTTCGCCAGACCTTCAACGACTGGCTCGAACAACGTCTGAGCGCGCAGTTGTACATCAATCCGGTGAATCCGGCACAGGCCCGCGAGATGCACAACTGGCTCAAACAGCAGCCACAGGTCACGGCGATACTGCCCAACTGGCAGGTGTCGGTGACGCTGCATGGCTGGCCGGCGGAGGTGTTCGGGGTGATCGACGATGTCTATTACCGTCAGCACTGGCCGTTGCTCGACTCGGTTGGCGGTGAACCGTGGGCGCATCTGGCGACGGATGATGCGGTGATGCTCAGCGAACAAATGGCCCGACGCTTGAAGGTCCACCCCGGCGATCACATGACGATCCCGACACCCAACGGGCCATGGTCACCGCGCATCGTGGGTATTTACGCCGATTACGGCAATCCCAAGGGGCACCTGCTGGTCAACGTCAATCATCTGTTGCACAACTGGCCGCAACTGACGCCGAACCGCTTCAACCTGCGCATCGACCCGCAGAATATTGCGCCGTTGCTCAGCGCATTGCAGGCGCGTTTCCAACTCGATGACAGCCGTATCGTCGATCAGGCACAGCTCAAGGGCTGGTCGGTTCAGGTGTTCGAACGCACCTTTGCGGCGACGGCGGCGTTGAACAGCCTGACCCTTGCGGTCGCTGGCGTTGCGCTGTTCATCAGCCTGCTGACCCAGAGCCAAAGCCGCCTCGGCCAACTCGCACCGCTGTGGGCATTGGGCGTGACACGACGGCAATTGATGCTGCTCAATCTCGGCCAGACCTGGCTGCTGGCGGTGCTGACGCTGGTCTTGGCGTTGCCGCTGGGGATCGCGCTGGCGTGGTGTCTGGATGCTGTGATCAACGTGCAGGCTTTCGGCTGGCGCCTGCCGCTGCGGGTCTTCCCATGGCAACTGCTGCAACTGATGGGGTTGGCGTTGCTGGCGACATTATTGGCCTCGGCCTGGCCGCTGTATTCGCTGTACCGCACGCAACCTGCAGATCTGCTGAGGACGTTTGCACATGAGGATTAAGCGGGTTGTGCTGTGTGTCGCACTGCTGCTGGGCGGATGTGATCAGTCCACGCCCGAACAGAAGGGTTTTGCCGGAATGGGCAATCAGGCTCAGTCGTTTAAGCCGGTGGTACCGGGGCGAGCGTTCAGCTTTCCGGCCGATCATGGCGCGCACGATGGTTTTCGCATCGAATGGTGGTACGTGACGGCCAATCTCAAGGATCAGCAGGGCAATGATTTCGGTGTGCAATGGACGTTATTTCGCAGTGCGTTGAAACCTGTGCCGGAGCAGGCGGGGTGGGGCAACCAAACCATCTGGCTGGGGCATGCGGCAGTGACCTCCCGTTCTGTTCATCATGCGGCCGAGCGCTATGCGCGGGGCGGTGTGGGGCAGGCGGGCGTGCGGCTGGCGCCGTTCGAAGCGTGGATCGACGATTGGCGGTTTGCCAGTCAAGCGCCGGACCCTCTCAGCGATATGCAGCTGAGTGCTCGTGACACGTCATTCGCCTATCAACTGCACCTCACTTCGAGCCGTCCGTTGGTGCTGCAAGGTGACAAGGGCTTCAGCCAAAAGTCCGAACAGGGCCAGGCCTCGTACTACTACAGCCAGCCATTTTTTCAGGCCAGCGGCACTTTGCAGGTCGACGGTCAGACCTACACTGTCAGCGGCCCGGCGTGGCTTGACCGCGAGTGGAGCAGCCAGCCACTGACGGCCAACCAGACGGGTTGGGACTGGTTCTCGCTGCATCTGGACAACGGCGAACACCTGATGCTCTATCGCATGCGCCAGAAGGACGGTGCGCCCTACCTGACCGGCACCTGGATCGCCGCCGACGGTCAGACGCAAACCCTGCGCGCCGAACAGATCAAACTCACTGCGCAAGACACCGCCGATGTGGCCGGCCGCTCGATGCCGGTGAAATGGTCGATCAGCATCCCTGACAAACACCTCGACATCCGCCTCGACGCACTCAACCCCAACGCGTGGATGAACTTGCGCATTCCTTACTGGGAAGGCCCGGTGCGCATCAGCGGTAACCAGGGTGGGCAAGGGTATCTGGAAATGACAGGTTACTGAGCGTCCTAAAGAACTGACAGTCGGGCGGAGCGTTATTGTCACTTACACGGATGTATTAAAAGTGACCCGTCAGTGTGAAAGTTGAGTATTAGCTCTATCGATGTTTGTTCTTGTACAGGTTGAGGCATGAGGGCACTACATATAAAAGTATGCGTTGAAACTTTCTCGGTAAATTTCGGCGAGATACAGTTTTTAACTTTTCAGTACATAAATTTCATCATTATCCATGGCGACATATACGCCAACTTCCATTAAAATCCTCCCCGTTCGCCCAGTGTCAGGGCTCTTTACCGGTGCATGGATTGCCAGGCCATAACACTGGGCGAACACCATGCAGGAGCAGTTGTATACAATTTCACATAAAAAAGGGGCGACTTTGAAGTCGCCCCTTTTTTTTCCTTGAATCAGACCGGCGTTTGCATCCCGGATTTACCGTGTTGCCCTTGAAAGCGTTTGAGCGTCGCCTGATACATTTTCGTGCGCCGGTGATCTTTCCCGTAGGTGCCTGCCGCAGCGACGGTTCCTGCCTGAATGTGATCCAGATAGCTGAAAATCTTGCGCGGCGACAGGAACTTGATGCCGTAGCCCAAGCCTGCCATCCGGTCCTGCAGCGTATAACCGGGCACTCGGTCATCCATGCAAAAGTGCAGCCCCAGAGACTTCATCAAGCGGACATTCCACAGCGTACAAAAACTTTTGAGGTGAGTTTCCTTATAGGGCTTCGGCTCTTTTGAATGCAGGCCCAAGTGATTCTTTGCGCGTCGAACATGATGCTTGCAGAAACGCGAAGTTAAACGCCAGGTATCTCTCACCACGCCACGATTGATTTGCTCGACACAACCGACGGCGGCGATATCCGGCGTCTTTGTACATTCGCGCATCATCATGGCAAACACTTCCTTGTCGTAGACAAAGGTATCGGTGTGCAGCAGAAACAGATAATCGCTGTCGACTTTTTCCAGCGCCATATCCAGCGCCTTGCCATGCGCAATATGCCCGGCCTCTTTGCAAGGCGATGGCCGTTCGATCAGATTGATCCAGTCCAAAGAACGCAAGTAATCCAAGCTTGCATCCGCCGAATCGTTGTCCACCACCCACACCGCAATACGTTGCTCTTTGACGTGCTCACGCAAAAGCTCAAGGCACATCCTGGTGATGTCCAAGGTTTTGTAATTTACCAAGACAAGGCTGAAGTTCGCCGGTGGCTGGGCTGGTAAATCAATGGCTTTCATATCTGAAGGACTCATCCGCGATTCATGGGCAACAGTGGTTTCATGAGCCGCAACGGTAGCGAGGCAACCTTAGGCGAAGCTTAATTTCCGGGTTCGCGTGGGTGACAGGCTAAACTGCGCGCCCATTTACGCTTCAAGGAAGAGAAGGCCAGCGCCGTTACCTCACGGATGAACCCACTTTCCCTCTACCACCTGGTCCTGTAATGGCTGTGCGTGTGGCCAAAAAAACTGTTCCGCCAAATTGCCCGGCATTGCTCGCGCAAACGCTATGCACGTCTCGCCGGCGCCGTTGAGCGCTTGCTGTTTCGCTACCTCAAACACACCTCAAAACTGAGTAAGCGCTCCATAAACCCCACCGTGTTCGGGTAGTTCGTGGATGACTTCGATACGCGGCAGATCAGCCGACAGTGGCTTGCGTTTGCCTCGGCGCGGTGTCGCGGCAACAACTTCTTCATCAGCGTCGCCAACCAACGGCATGGGTTC